>NZ_BAABAC010000023.1:85793-306858 GCF_039537225.1 Nocardioides ginsengisoli | reverse complement strand
ATCCCCGCTGAAGAGGGGATTCCGACACCCGCCGCCTGTGGAAACCGATGCGCGGGCGTGCGGCCCCGGCGGATAGCCTGAGCGCCATGATCGACCCGCGCATCCTCCGTGACGAGCCCGACCGTGTCCGCGCCTCGCAGGCCAAGCGCGGCGCGTCCTCCGACGTGGTCGACCGGGCGCTGGAGGCCGACACCGCGCGGCGTACGGCGATCGCAGCGTTCGAGGAGAAGCGCGCGGCCCAGAAGACCTTCGGCAAGCAGGTCGCCCAGGCGTCCGGCGACGAGAAGCAGGCGCTGCTCGCGCAGGTCAAGCAGCTCTCCGCCGACGTCAAGGACCTCGAGGCCGCGCTGACCGCGGCCGACGAGGCGTGGACCGATGCGCTCAAGGCGATCCCCAATGTCGTCGCCGACCAGGCGCCGACCGGCGGCGAGGACGACTTCGTCGTCCTCGAGCACGTCGGCACCCCGCGCGACTTCGCGGCCGACGGCTTCGAGCCGCGCGACCACATCGAGCTCGGCCGGCTGCTCGGCGCGATCGACCTCGAGCGCGGCGCCAAGGTCAGCGGCAGCCGCTTCTACTTCCTCACCGGCGTCGGCGCCCAGCTCGAGCTGGCGCTGGTCAACCTGGCGATGGACCAGGCCCGCAGCGCGGGCTTCACCCAGGTGATCGCCCCGTCGCTGGTGCGGCGTGAGGCGATGGCCGGCACCGGCTACCTCGACCAGGGCGGCGGCGACGACATCTACCGCATCGAGGGCGAGGAGATGTACCTCGTCGGCACCTCGGAGGTGCCGATGGCGGCCTACCACTCCAAGGAGATCCTCGACGGCGAGTCGCTGCCGCGGCGCTACGCGTCGTTCAGCCCCTGCTTCCGCAAGGAGGCCGGCTCGCACGGCAAGGACACCAAGGGCATCATCCGGGTGCACTGGTTCGACAAGGTCGAGATGTTCGTCTACACGACCCTCGACGACGCCGCCGCCGAGCACGAGCGGCTGGTCGCGTGGGAGAAGGAGTTCCTCGACAAGCTCGAGCTCGCCTACCGCGTGGTCGACATCGCCGCGGGCGACCTCGGCTCGAGCGCGATCCGCAAGTTCGACTGCGAGGCGTGGATCCCCACCCAGGGCAAGTACCGCGAGCTCACCTCGACGTCCAACTGCACCGACTTCCAGACCCGCCGCCTCGACACCCGCGGCCGCTTCGGCGACCGGACCGGCCCGGTCGCCACGCTCAACGGCACGCTGACCGCGATCACCCGGGCGATCGTCGCCATCCTCGAGACCCACCAGCAGGCCGACGGCTCGGTCCGCGTGCCGAAGGCGCTGCAGCCCTACATGGGGGGCCTCGAGGTCCTGACGCCGGTCGTCGAGGTCGCCGGTGCCTGACGAGCGGCCCTGGAAGCCGCAGCTGGTCGCCCTCGACATCGACGGCACCCTCCTCAAGTGGGTCGCCGGGCTCGGCATGAGCCACGAGGAGGTCACCGAGCCGGTGCACGACGCCGTCCAGCGGGTCCTCGACTCGGGCGCCCACGTCGTCCTGTCCTCGGGCCGCGCGCCCCACAACATGACGGTCGTCGCCGACAAGCTCGCGCTGCACGGCCACGGTGAACGGCTCTGGATCGTCGCCGCCAACGGCGCCGTCGTCCTGCGCTACCCGCCGGCCGAGGTGGTCCACGAGGTCACCTTCGACGCCCGCGCCGCCGTCGCGGCTGTCCTCGAGCAGCACCCCGAGGCGCTGGTCGCGGTCGAGGAGCGGGGCGTCGGCTACCGCGTCTCCGGCCCGTTCCCCGACGGCGAGCTCGGCGGTACGACGATCGTGGCCGACGTCGCCGACATGGTCGCCGAGCCGGTCAGCCGCGTGATCATCCGCGACCCCAAGGCGACCGCCGAGGACTTCGTCAAGCTCGCCGGCAGCCTCGGACTCCACGGCACCGACTACGTCGTCGGCTGGACCGCCTGGCTCGACCTGGCGCCGGTCGGCGTCTCCAAGGCGTCCGGCCTGGAGTACGTCGCCCAGCAGCTCGGCATCGACCGCGCCGACGTCCTCGCCATCGGCGACGGGCGCAACGACATCGAGATGCTGCGCTGGGCCGGGCGCGGCGTGGCGATGGGCCAGTCCGTCGACGAGGTCAAGGACAACGCCGACGCGGTGACGGGCACGGTCGACGACGACGGTGCCGCGCAGGAGATCGGTCGCTGGTTCCCCGCGCCCGGATCTGATGGGATGGACGCGTGACGCCCTCCCTGCGCCGCTCCCTTCCCCCCACGGCCCTGGCCGCAGCGCTGCTCGCGCTGGCACCGGTGGGCGCCGCCCCGGCGGCCCAGGCGAGCCCGGCGCGCGTGACGTCGTACCCGGCGATGTGCGCGGCGCTCGACCTCACCGACGAGCCCGAGATCGACGCCCGCGCGCTCGACGCCGACGACGTCTTCGCCGGCAAGGTCCGTGCGGCGCAGCCGTCGGCGAAGGACCCGCGCAGGGTCGGCTACGTCGTCGCCGTCGAGGAGTCCTTCCGCGGCGACATCGCGAAGGGCAAGCGGGTGCTGGTCACCATCGCCTGGCCGGCCGACGTCAACCCGAGCGTGCAGCCCGACCGCGCCTACCTGTTCTTCGTGAAGCAGAAGACGACCGGCCACGTCGTCGCCGACGCCTGCACCGGCAGCGCCCTGCTGCCGTCGGGGCTGACGCCGCGCCTGGCCGCCTCGCTGCGCCGCTTCCTCGCCTCGGTCGAGCCGACGCCGCCGGCCACACCGACGCCGTCCGCGCAGCCGGTGTCCTTCCACACGCCCCGCGACCGGGCGGGTGACCCGCCCGACCTGAGCCGGGTGCTGGCGTCCGGTGGCGCGATCAGCCTGATCGGCGTGCTTGGGCTGCTGCTCGTCACCCGGGCCGGCCGCCGCCGCGGCTGAGCGCCTAGAGGTACATGCCGCCGGAGCGGCCCTCGTCCGACTCCGGCGCGGCCTGCTCGTGGCCCCCGGGCGCGCCCGCGCCCGGCACCGCCGGCCCACCGGGCATGCCCATGCCCGGCGGCAGCGCCCGCCGGATCTGCTCGAACTGCGCCCGCGCCGCCATCTGCTGGGCGTAGATCGCGGTCTGGATGCCGTGGAAGAGACCCTCGAGCCAGCCCACCAGCTGAGCCTGCGCGATCCGCAGCTCGGACTCCGACGGCGTGGCCTCCTCGGAGAACGGCAGCGACAGCCGCTCCAGCTCCTCGACCAGCTCGGGGGCCAGGCCCTGCTCGAGCTCGGCGATCGACGAGCGGTGGATCGCGGCCAGGCGGTTGCGGCTCGCCTCGTCGAGCGGGGCGGCCTTCACCTCCTCGAGGAGCTGGCGGATCATGCTGCCGATCCGCATCACCTTCGCGGGCTGCTCGACCAGGTCGGTGAGCGCGCGCTCGCCGTCGTCGTCACCGTCGTCGCCGTGACCGGCGGTGGCCTGCTCGACGGCGGAGGCCGGCACGGTCCCGAGGGGCTGGCCGTCGGGGCCGATGACGACGATCTGCTCTTCGTTGGCGGAGGCGTTGTCGCTCATGCGTCCAACCTAGGGCATGCCGCCACGCGGGCCTCACGCGTCGTGATCCCCACGTTGGGTGATGGCGGTGCCGGTCGGGCGGCGTAGTTTGCCGATGGGCCCGGCCACCGCCCTCGCCGAGCCGGCAGCGCGAGCGAGAGGACAACCGCCATGTTGCAGGATTCCAAGGTCGTCGCGAACATCCCGGCCGCCGACCTCGACCGGGCTCGGCGCTTCTACGCCGACACGCTGGGCTTCGAACCCGTCGAGGAGACCCAGGGTTGGCTGGTCTACCGGACGGGAGGCGGCACCGACTTCCACCTGTACCAGACCGAGTACGCCGGGAAGGCCGGCCACACGATCGCCCAGTTCCATGTCGACGACGTGCGCCCCGTGGTCGAGGAGCTCAAGGCGAAGGGCCTGAGCTTCGAGCACTACGACCTGCCCGGCACCGAGTGGGAGGGCGACGTCGCCGGCATGGCCGGGATGGGGCACGCCGCCTGGTTCAAGGACAGCGAGGACAACATCCTCTGCATCGACGACATGAGGAACGCCTGAGTCAGGGCGTCAGCAGCACCTTGCCCACGGCCGCGCCGGACTCGATCATCCGGTGCGCCTCGGCCACCTCGTCCAGCGGCAGGACGGCCGACACGACCGGCGCGATCGTGCCGTCGGCCACGAGCGGCCACACGTGCTCGACGACCGACGCGCAGATGCGGGCCTTGCCGTCGATCGGCCGCGAGCGCAGCGCCGTCGCGATCACCGCGCCGCGCTTGCGCAGCAGCGTGGCGATGTCGAGCTCGCCCTTCACGCCGCCCTGCATGCCGATGATGACCAGCCGGCCCTCGTCGGCGAGGACGTCGACATTGCGGCCGAGATACTTCGCGCCCATGTTGTCGAGGACGACGTCAGCGCCGGCGCCGCCGGTCGCCGTACGGACCACCTCGACGAAGTCCTCGTCGCGGTAGTTGATCGCGACCTCGGCGCCGAGCTCGCGGCAGCGCTCGAGCTTGTCGGCGCTGCCCGCGGTCGTGAACACCCGCGCCCCGGACGCCGCGGCGAGCTGGATCGCGAAGGTCCCGATCCCGCCGCCACCACCGTGGACGAGGAAGACGTCGCCGGGCCGCAGCCCGGCCACCATGAAGACGTTCGACCAGACCGTGCACGCCACCTCGGGCAGGGCGGCCGCGGTGACCAGGTCGACGCCGTCGGGGACGGGCATCACCTGTCCCTCCGGTACGACGACCCGGCTGGCGTAGCCGCCACCGGCGAGCAGCGCGCACCCCCGGTCGCCCACGGCCCAGCTGGTCACGCCCGGGCCGACGGCGGCGACGGTGCCGCTGCACTCCAGCCCGATCACGTCGGACGCGCCGGGCGGCGGCGGGTAGAAGCCCTGCCGCTGCAGCAGGTCGGCGCGGTTGACGGCCGTGGCGGCCACGTCGAGGAGGACCTCGCCGGGGCCCGGCTCCGGGTCCGGGAGCTCGCTCACGACGAGGGTCTCGGGGCCTCCGGGTGCGTTCTGGGTGACGGCGCGCATGCCCGCAGTCTGGCAGGCGGCGCCAGCCGGGTCGGGCTGCTCAGGCCGGTCAGGGTCAGACGAGGGAGTCCTCGTCGTCGTACTCGGCGTCCGAGAGCTCGTCGACCTCCACGTCGTCGTCCTCCTCGTCGGTCGCGCCGGCGGGCCGATCCCACGACTCGGCCAGCGCCTGCGCCTTCGCGGCGAGCTGCTCGACCGCGTCGGGGTCGGCGCCCCGCTCACCCGCGGCGTACCCGAGGAGGAAGGCGGTCACCACCCCGGCGGCCGGGTGGACGTTCTCGTGCGTGATCCCGGCGAGGTCGACCAGCAGGCCCTCGTCGGCCTCCGCCTCGATGTCGAGGGTGTCGCACAACTCATCGATCCAGTCGTGGAGATTCACCTGTCCAGAGTGATACGACGGCTGCGTCGTGACAAGGCCTAGGGACCGTCAGGATCGGGAAGGTCCGGCGCCGCGTCGCGCAGGTCGGTCCAGGTGTCGATGTCGCGCCCCTCGTCGCCGCGGGGCGTGACCTCGACCAGGTCGACGTCGGCAAGCAGCGCCCGGACGGACATGCCGTGCTGTCCCTCCAGGTCCGGCCGGACGGCGTCCAGGCGCGCGGTCTCGACCACGAACGCCAGCTGTCGCCGGCCCTCCGGGTCGGTGAGGATCGCGCCCTCGTGGCCGACCGCCGCCTCGTGCAGCCGCCGGAAGGTCGTCGCGGTGAGCCGCGGCATGTCGACGGCCAGGACGGCGAGCGTCGGGAACGTCCGCAGCAAGGCGTCCCGCCCGGTCAGCAGGCCCGCGGCCGGTCCGCCGAAGCGCGGCTCCTCGCGGACGAAGGTCACCGGGCGGTCGGTCGGCACCTGGTGCCCGACCACGACCACCTCGCCCGCATCCATGACTGCGTCGAGCGCGTACTCGAGCAGCGTCCGTCCGCCCACCTCGATCGACGCCTTGTCGACGCCGCCGAGTCGCGACCCTTGGCCGCCGGCGAGCACGATCGCCGCGAATCCGGAGAGGCTCAGCTCGATCACCACACGCTGGATCCTGCCAAAGCACGACCTACCCTGGCACCGTGACGACCCCCACGCTCCGGCTCGCGCTCGTCCAGGCGGCCGCCGACCTCGACCCGGCCACCAACCGCGACGCGCTCGCCAAGCTGACCGCCGAGCACGGCGCCGGCGCCGACCTGGTGGTCTTCCCGGAGGTGTTCGCCCGGGACTTCGGCCCCGCCGGCTCCGACATCAGCCCCTACGCCGAGCCCCTCGACGGCCCCTTCGCCGCGACCGTCGCCGCCGCCGCCTCCGCCGCCGGGACCACGGTCGTGGCCGGCATGTTCGAGCAGGGGCCCGACCCCGAACGGCCCTACAACACGCTGCTGGTGCGGGGCGCGGCCACGGTGTCGTACCGGAAGGTGCACCTGTACGACTCCTTCGGCTACCGCGAGTCCGACCGGCTCACGGCGGGCCCGATCGAGCCGACCGTGGTCGACGTCGACGGTTGGAAGGTCGGGCTGATGACCTGCTACGACCTGCGCTTCCCCGAGCTCGCGCGAGCGTTGGTGGACCGCGGCGCCGAGTTGATCGTCGTACCGGCGGCGTGGGTGGCGGGCCCCCGCAAGGTCGACCACTGGCGCACCCTCGTCACCGCCCGCGCCATCGAGAACACCGTCTACGTCGCCGCGACCGGCCAGCCCACGCCGCGCTACTGCGGTCACTCGCTGGTCGTCGACCCGTTCGGCGAGGTGCTGGTCGAGGGGACGCCGGGTTCGCCGGACGCGCCCGAGGTGCTACGGGCTGTGGCCGAGCGCACGGTGCTCGAGGAGGCCCGTCGGGTCAATCCGTCCCTGGTCAACCGTCGGCTGCGCTGAACGGGTCGAGCGCGTCTGCGGAGCAGTGGGGGCAGCAAGCTGCCGGGAGCGCTCCTCCCGCCGTGCTGCCGACCGGATAGGCTCCCTCTCCGTGTCCCGCGCCCCTTCCCGTGCTCCGCTGGAGCAGCGCATCGGTGAGTTCGGGGCCTCGCGGGCGCCGCTGGTCATCTGGTTCGCCCTCGTCCTCCTCGGCGCCGCCGCGCTCGTCTGCGCGATGGTGCCCGTCGGCCCGGACTGGCTCGGCGTCACCGGCTCGGTGACCGTCGCGACCGCCTTCACCTGGGGTCTCGCGGCCCGCACCGGTGGTCGGCCCCTGATCTTCGCGCCGCTCGCCCTGGCCTGCGGGCTGGTCGCCGTCCTCAGCGACAACGACCTGCTGCTCACCGGCGCCGCGGTCGGCACCGCCGCGGTCGCCGCCGTCCTCGGCGTGATGATCACCGTGCCCGCGGCGAGCATCGTCACCGCCGCCCGCGAGTGCGTGGTCGCGCTGCTGTGCGCGGCCGTCGGGGCGCTGGCGACGGTCGGCTTCGAGCCGGCGATCCAGAAGGAGCGCTTCGAGTACGTCGGCCTCGGCCTCGCCTTCGCCGGCGCGATCGTGCTCGTCCACCGCCTCGGCGCGGGCTTCCACGGCCTCGGCCGGCGCGGCCTGATCATCGTCGGGATCGGCGGTGTCGTCCTCGCCGCGACCCTGCTGTACGCCGAGCTGCTGCGCCGCTACGGCTCCACCGGACTCGTCGACGAGCTGCTCTCGTGGGTGACGTGGAGCCGCGACCACCTCGGCGCCTTCCCGCGCCCGGTCGCGACCATCCTCGGCGTCCCGGCGCTCGCCTACGGCTGCCACATGCGCGCTCGCCGCCGCCAGGGCTGGTGGGTCTGCGCCTTCGGCGTCGCGGCCACCGCCCCCGCCGCCACCGCGCTCGCCAACCCCGCCGTCTCGGTGCGCGAGGCGAGCCTGTCGGTCTGCTTCAGCCTGCTCGCCGGCCTGGTCCTCGGCTGGCTGCTCATCCGTCTCGACCTCGCGCTCACCGGCACCCGTGGCCGCCGCAGCCGGGTCGCCGAGCAGGAGGCCGCCGTCCGCCCGGAGCCCGCCCGCTTCGCCCCCCTCCTGTGACTGTTCCGCCCCCCGGCCCGCCGGCTTCGGGTACTTGTCGGTAACGCCTAGTTTCGAGCCATGGCCCGAGTGACGACGTCAGAGCTGGTCGCGGAGATGGTCGCCAACGTCCTTCGGGTCGAGGTCGAGCAGGGCGTCGCCGTCGCCGTCGGCGACACGGTCGTGCTGCTGGAGTCGATGAAGATGGAGATTCCGGTCATCGCCGAGGTCGCCGGTGTCGTCACCGCGATCAAGGTGCACCCGGGCGACGTCGTCCAGGAGGGCGACGTCCTCGTCGAGCTGACGCTGAGCTGACCCGCGGCGCGAGCCGCACCCACGTCACGCCGGCCCCAACGCCAACCCCCAGCATCCCGCCGAAGACGCGCGCAAGCGACGTCTGGCCGCCACGCAACCCCGCACTGCGCGAACCTCGACCGCGGTGCGGCAGCGTGGCCGGAGGCCGCCCCCGGCAGCTTGCTGCCCCCGGGCGGCCGGAGACACGCTCGCACCCAACAGCGCAGAGGGGGCGGGATTCGAACCCGCGGTAGGTCTCCCTACGACCGCTTTCAAGGCGGTTCCGATCGGCCACTCCGGCACCCCTCCTGAGCCCGGTACGACGCGCCGCGCCGCCGGACAGCGACCGAGTCTAGTCAGAGGGTGCCGCGCCGCTTTGCCCCGTCCTCGTCCGGTCTTGTTCAATCGCAGCATGAGCAGTGCGCAGCCGTCCGGGGTGTCCGACTACCGCCTGGCCCCGCCGGTGATGGCGCGGTTCGTGGGCGCGTACCTGATCCTGATGGCGATCGTGCTGGTGGCGGTGACGGTGCTGGTGGTGGCGCTCGACCTGAGTGCCGACCTGCTGGTTCTGGCCCTCGGGCTGGGGCTGCTGGGTCTGATCGGGCTGAGCTGGTGGCTGCGGTCGCGGCTGGTGGTGGTGCGGCTGTCGGAGGCGGGCTACCGGGTCCGCGCGATCCGGGCGGCCGGCGTCACCGAGGCACGCTGGACCGAGGTCGAGGACGCCGTCGCGGCGACGCCGCAGGGCTTCGAGTGCGTGGTGCTGCGCCTGCGTGACGGTCGCAGTACGACGATCCCGGTGCAGCTGGTCGCCGGCGACAAGGACGACTTCGCCCGCGACGTACGGGCTCACCTGCAGCGCGCCGCCCGCTGACCGTGACGCGCGGGGTGGGACCGATTGGGTCCGACCCGCGTGGTGCTTGTAGCCTTTGCTGCGCTGCCCGGTCTCTGGATCGGAAGCGGAGGAGGCGTCGCCTAGTCTGGTCTATGGCGCCCGCCTGCTAAGCGGGTTTGGGGCTACAACCCCATCGAGGGTTCAAATCCCTCCGCCTCCGCAGCGAAGAAGGTCCGTCCGAGTCACTCGGGCGGACCTTCGCTCGTTCCGGCCCCCGGCAGGATCGAGATGAACTCTGACCACTTGTCTAGAGAACTGTCGATAATCCCTCATTTGTGGGGCACTATGGTTTGCGCGTGTCTCTCCGCGGGAAAAGCATGCGGTTTGGGTCTGTCGATCGTACGGGTCCGGTCACCAGCAGTGAGGGGAACGAAATGAAGAAGCTCGCCCGCAGGACTGCCTTCGTCATCGCCGCCGCCGTGGTTTCGGTGGGTGTGGTCTCGGTTCCGACGTCCGCGCACGCGGACACCGGCTGGGGCTGGCGCGTGGTCGCGCACCACCAGCGCTGACGACAGTCCCCCTACGCTGACCCGGGCGGGTCAGTTCTCGGTGTCGCCCTCCTCCTGGCCGGCGATGCCGAGCTTCGCCATGGTGTAGCCGAGCTGGAAGCGCGTCTCCGCGTCGTACTCCTCCTTGAGCTCGGCCACGTAGCCGGCGTACGTCCGCGGGCTGACGCCGAGCCGCTTCGCGCTGACCGCGTCGGCATGTCCCTCGATGAGCATCCGGATGGTCATCGAGCGCTGCTCGGACGCGATCTCCTTGCGCACCCGCTGCTCTCCGCTCGCGAACGGCCGCCCGCGCGCGAACGCGCGCTCGAAGACGTCGACGAGGTAGGCCACGATCGCCGGCTCTCGTACGACGACCGCGGTGGCGAGGCTGTCGGCGGCCGGGATCAGCGCCACCTGCCGGTCGACGACGATCATCCGGTTGAAGAACTCGTCGAGCGTGCGGACCTCGGCTCCGTGCTCGGTGACGGTGGCGACGTACTTGTGCGTGGCGGGGTGGCGGCGCGCGCTGTGCTGGTAGAGGGTGCGCATCGTCAGGCCGCGCTTGAGCGCCGCCACGTCGCGGACGGCGGCCTCGTTGACCGTCTTCGCGCTGCGGGTCGCCTGCGGCTGCGCGGTCAGCAGCTCGTCCTGGGCCTCGCTGACCAGGGTGGTGAGGTAGGGGTTGATGGCCTCGCCGTGCAGGTAGAGGAAGGGGCCGGACTCGGTGGCCGCCGGCGACCGGCGCCAGCTCTGGGCCAGGTGCGAGAACGCCGACGCCCACCGCGCCGACTCCTCGAGCAGCCGCGCCCCCTCGTTGCCGAGCGGCGTCACCACCCGCGACTGGGCATTGCTCGGCTCCATCGGCCGCCAGGTCAGCCGGGACGCGTCGAGCTGCAGCAGCCCGAGCTCGACGAGCAGGTCGAACGCCCGCCGCAGCGGCGTCCCGTCGGCGATCCGGTCGTCGTCGGCCGCCATGCCGCCCTCGGCCAGGATCTGCTCGTACAGACCTGTGGCCTGCTGCTCGAAGAGCGCCCGATCCTCGGGTTGGTAGCCGGCCATGGCGTCATGCTTCCACACGGGCAGTCGTCGGTGATTCGGCATCGGGGCACTGGCTCGGCTATTCTCTACCGGTCGCCTCGCGATGAGCGCCTGTAGCTCAACGGATAGAGCATCTGACTACGGATCAGAAGGTTTGGGGTTCGAATCCCTACAGGCGCGCAGGTACTCCGAAGCCGCTCCCTCAAGGGGGCGGCTTCGGTCGTCTACGAGGCCCATCAGGTAGGCCACGGAGGTTCCCAGGGCATCCGCGAAGAGCGGCAGCTCGTCGAGCGGCACGGGCTTGATCCCGGCCTCGCGGTCGCTGAGCCCTGATGGCGACACGATCCCGCCGAGCTGGAGCACCAGCTTGCGCTGGCTGAGGCCGAGCTCGCTGCGCAGGCCGCGGATCCGGCGACCCGCGATCCTGCTCAGGCTCAGCGCGTCAATCGCCTCGGTGTGAGTGGTGGTCATGCCCGGAGATTACCGGAAAATCCCGACATTGCGGAGACCTTCCGGGAGTTGAATCGCTGACCCCGACACGCCGGTGTTCTCGAAATCCCCGAGGTGTCGGGATTTTCCCGACATTGTTCGGCTCATGCCGAACCCCGACCAAGCGACCATCGCCGAGAACCTCCGCGCCTTCAAGGCCCGTCGGCGAGTCTCCGACGCGGCGATCGCTGACGGCGTCGGGCTCACCGCCTCCGCCGTCAACGACCGGATGAACTGCCGAGCTCGCGTCCAGGCCGACGAGCTCCCCAGGTTCGCCACCTTCTTTGGCGTCACCGTCGCCGAGCTGCTCGCCAAGGCCTCCGCATGAGGCGGCTCAGCCGGCGCACCAGGCCCACCAATGGAGACGGCCGGCTGGGCATCCGGCCTGCGACGCCGGGGGACGAGGTCCCGCAGTCCCGGCCCGCAGCACAACTGCCCCGCTACGTGCCGGCGTCCTCGAGCGCCGTGACGGTCGACGACCTGCGCGGCCTGGCCGTGCTGATCGTCGAGGAGCTGGACGCGATCGAGGCGCGGCAGATGAATGCCGCGCTCGAGGAGCGGGCGCGGATCATCCGCACTTGGGAAGCCACCAGCGGCCGGTCAGTGCCCCTCGAGCCGGGCGACCCGGTCCTCGAGTTGCTGGACGAGCTGCGCGGTGCGGAGCGAGACAACAGCGGCCTGGCCGGCGATGGCGATGAGGTCCTCGCGGACGCTGAGGCCGGGGTTCGAGGTGATCTCGTCGATGGCGGACAGCAGGGCGTTGCTGCGCTCGACGAGGTCGCTGGCAGTACTAGGCACGAGAGTGCCTCCTGTTCTTCGGTTGCGCCGACGTCTCTGAGCGCGTCGGCCGCGAGCCCCTCCGGTGCAACGGAGGTTGCTCCCGAAGGTACGGCGGGGCCCCGACACTGCGACGGCCGGAGCCCGTCGTCGGGTGCCCCGCCGTACAGCGCGACCGCTGCCGACCTCGACTGGCGCGATTCGTCGGCCGTCCGTGCGTCCGGATCGGCCCCTCCGCCTGCCGCCGATGCGGACGCCTGCTGTGTCGTCCTGTCGCCCGCAGGCATCTGCCGGAGCTGCGGCGCCCACTGGCAGCTGGTCCCGGACAGCACGCCGAGCCTGCCCCCTCCGCCACCTGTCTTCCGCGCGCCCCTCCCGGACCCGCTTGCCGCCACCACCCCCTGAACCCCGCCCCCGGGGAACCCGGGTGCGGCGCCTCCAACCCTCGTCACGCGGTCCGAACATGCCGCGGCCGGCGCCGCACCCGTCCCCTTCCCGCCCACCCGAAGGAGACCCACAGATGTCCCGTCAGCTCAACGTCACCGAGGCGCAGACGCACCTCTCCACGAAGCATGTCGGCCAGGCCGTCGTCGTCGGTCGCGACGACGCCGGCGAGATCACCATGCGGATGACCCCGGCCGCCGCCGAGGCGCTCGCGGAGATCCTCACCAGGTACGAGGCCGCCCACAAGCACCTCACCGACGCGTACCTCGCCCGCGACTACGACCCCGACCTCTGGGTGCACGTCGGCGTCGACCTCCTCGCCGCGAAGGCCATGCAGCTCAGCCTCGGCCACGTCGAGACCAGTCCGGTCTCGGGCTACCTGCCGCCGCGGTCGGCCGCGGGAGCCGCGGCCGCGGTCAACAGCGGCGCGACGATCGCGGCCGGTGTCGGCCGGTGTCGGCCGATGACGACGGACACGCGCCCGCCGGCCAACGAGCGGATCGCCGCTGCGCGCGAGGCCAGCGACGCCGGCATGGCTCAGGTCGAGCAGCACGCCGACCCACGGGTCATCCTCGCCATCGACGCAGCGATCGAGCGCGCCATCGCGTCGGGCCGTCGGTTCTCCGCGAACACGATCCGAGACCAGTTCCCGGTGTCCGACGAGCACCTGGTCGGCGCCCGCATCGGCCACTTCGCGAAGCGCCGCGTCGACGGCCGCCGGCTGATGGTCCGCGTCGGCTTCGAGCCCTCGACCCTGCAGTCCACGCACGGTCACCCGATCGCCGTCTGGCTGGGCTGGGACGCCCACCAGGCGCTCAGCAAGCGCACCGCCTAGCCCACAGCGGAAGCGAGCACCACGCCATGTTCAAGCCCACCAGTCAGCTCGAGCTCCTCGAGCGCATCACCCACGTCGAGTGCATGAACTGCCATGACCGTCGCGAAGTCCACGCCCAGACGCTGATCGCCGGAGGCAACGAAGACGTCGACGACCTCATGTCCCTCGCGGGGATCTGCGGGTGTGAGGACCCGTGCCCTGAGTGGCTGATCGTCACCGAGACGCCGCTCTTCGGTGTGGAGATCGACGACGACCACGAGATCCGCCCGGTGATGTCGCTCTACGCCGGCTCGACGTGGGAGTACCCCGTCACCCACGACCTCGCCGAGGCGCTGGGGGTGTCGGCATGAGCGCCGACGTGAAGGTCGAGTCCAACCTCACCGAGCTCGCCGGCCGGCGCAGCACCGGCAAGACCACCAAGGCCAAGTCGCCGGCGCCGACCGCACCGCCGGCCGACACCGTGGAAAGCACCGACGTCCTGGTCCAGGCGACCTCGGGCGCTCTCGCGGTCCTCGAGATCGACCTGGTCCGGCCGCACCCGAAGAACATCCGGCACAACGCGGTCGCCGACGACGAGCTCGTCGAGTCGATCCGCGCCAACGGCCTCCTCCAGCCACTCGTCGTCGCACCCGTCCCCGGCGCCGAGCTCGGCAATGACCCCGGGCCGGCGTACCGGCTGATCGCCGGCCACCGACGGCTCGACGGCCTCAAGAAGGCCGGTGCCTCCCACGCCACGGTGATCATCCGCCGCGATCTCACCGACGAGGCCGACCAGGTTGCCGCGATGCTCGTCGAGAACTGCCGACGAGCCGACCTCACCCCGATGGAGGAGGCCGAGCGCTACGGCCAGCTGAGGTTCGACTACGGCTGGAAACCTGGCGAGATCGCCAAGGCCGCCGGTCACACCGTCGACACCGTCAACAAGCGGCTCCGGCTGCTCAAGCTCAACGACAAGGTCAGGAAGACCGTCGACCAGGGTGAGCTCACTCTCGACGACGCGCTCTCGATCACCAATCTGCCTGCCGCCGAGCAGACCAAGCTCGCGAAGTACGCCGGCACCAGCTCGTTCAAGTGGGAGCTCTCGCGGACGAAGGAGAAGCTCGCCGCTCGGGCCAAGGCCGACAAGCTCGTCGCCGAGCTCGAGCAGCAGGGCGTCCCGAAGCGCGACATGCCCAAGGGCCGCGGTCAGACCTGGGGTCTGAACCACGCCGACCACGGCATGACCGCTCTCGGCCAGACCTTCTCCCGCGACCGCGCCAGCCACGACGGCTGCCTCGCCTACGTCATCACGAAGGACCACCGCGGCGCCGACGAGGTCGAGTTCGTCTGCACGAACGTCCCCGCGCACGACGAGCAGCTCGACGAGGAGCGCCGCCAGCGGCGCCTCGAGGAGGAGCGTGAGCAGCGCGAGGCAGCGGAGCGACGCGAGGCCTACAAGATCGCCGAGAACCTCCGCGCCGACACCGTGATGTCGTCGATCCGGCCCGGCATCAAGATCGACCCGGCCCTGCTCGCGGTGATCACGCTCGTCGTCCCGGGGCTCGTGGCCAACCTCGGCACCCTCGAGTACGACCGCTACGCCGACGCCTACGGCATCCCCGAGGAGCAGCGCTGGCGCAGCGGGGTCTACCAGTTCCGCGACCAGGACCTCGAGCGCTACCGCGCCCACGCTGACGCCATCACGACTGGCCCGCCGAAGAACGCAATCCGGGCGCTGGCCGCCTACCTGGTCGCACGCATCGAGCAGGGCCCCATCGACGGCATCCGCTACGTCGACGTCGACAAGCCGGCCAGGAGCGACCGTGCCCGCCTTCCTGAGGCCGTCGCCTGGTTCCAGCTCGTCGCGGCCGCAGGCCACGACCTCACGCCGGTCGACATCGAGCTGCGCGACAAGGCGATCGCCCTCGTCGCCGGGACCACGGAGGCAGACCAGTGACCGAGCTCGTGCCCGCCAACCAAGTCGAGACCCTGGTCGGCGCCCAGCGCTACCCCAACCTCACCTCGCCCGAGCCAGCTCCGTCGAGCAGCGGGTCTACATCCTGCACAGCCAGCGGTGCCTGGACGAGAACCCCGACCTGCGCGCCTGCGTGTACTCGGTCGCGCTCGACCACGGCATCGACCCCAAGGACTGGGTGGGTCACGAGGACGAGCCGGTCCCGGTGAAGGTCGATCTGCTGCTCAAGCCGGACCTCCAGGCGATCGCCTACTTCCGCGTTCGGGGCGGGACGGGAGCGCCGGGATCACCGACGACGTGACGGTCATCCTCCCCGTCGGTACCCTCTCCTGCCACGGTGCGCACCTTCCGCTCGGTACCGACACGGACATCGCGGTTGCCGTCTCCGAGTCGGCCGCGATGATGCTCCGGCGACGAGGCATCGATGTGGTCGTTGCGCCCGCTGTCCCGTACGGAGCAGGGTCGCCAGTCGATGCCCGCGGCAACGTCGGCACGGCGGCGGTCGAAGGGTCGGTGCTGCACGCCTACCTCATCGACTTGGCACGGTCCTTCGCGGCCTGGGCGGGACAGGTCGTGGTCGTCAGTCGCCATGGCGCGCCCGCTGGATTCGCGGTGGCCGGTCTCGATGTCGCGTGGGTCGACTGCGACTGTGACGCTGTGGGGGTGCCGGCCCCGCGAGGTACGACCTCCTTGATGCTCCACCTCAAGCCCTGGGAGGTCCGGCTTCCACGCGCCGTGGTTGCTGAGGTGCGGGCGAGTGCCGACGAAGGCAGGGAGCTCCTCGACAGCCTCGCGTGGGTGGTTGCGCGCGACGTCCTCCGCCATCGCGGGATCCCTGTCCAGTGACCTGGTGGGGCAGTGCTGAGAACGATGCCACTCAGCTGGTCGGCCGGTTGACGCCGAACCACCGGACGCCGATCATCGGCGGTGTAGGAGTGCTGACGCGTCGGCACCGGCTGAGTTGGGTGGAGGTGCGATGGGAGTACCCGCCCTCGCCCGGCTGACAGTGGACCACGGCCGCGCGGTGCTCGCGAACACCAGCGATGCCGACCAGGTGATCGAGGCCTGCACGGGCGCCCTGCGCCCGCACGCCCTGACGGTGCGGGGGAGTGGCCGAGGCCTCCTGACCCGGCTGACCCACGTCCCGCTGCAGGACGTGTCGGTCAACCTGCTGCGCTACGGGGCCGAGGTCACGGTGAGCTCGGGTGACGGCGTCCTCGACGACTACCTGCTCACGCTGCCGGTGGCCGGCTCGGGCCGGTTCCGCTACGGCGACGCGGAGGCGATCGGTACGCCGCGGCGCGGGGTCATCATCGGCCCGCACCGGGAGTTCGAGTTCGCCTTCGACGACGCCTGGGAGCAAGTCGTCGTCCGGCTCGACCGCAAGCGCGTCGAGTCGGTGGCAGCGGCACTCACCGGCGAGGTCGGACCCGTCCACTTCGACCTCGCCCTGGCCGACGGCATCGGCAGCCTGGACGGCCTGCTGGAATCGGCGGTCAGCCTGGTCGACTCGGCAGTCGCCGAGCACCGGCCCCAGCTGCTATGGCAGTTCGAGCAGCTGCTCATCGAGACGCTGCTGCTGGCCCAGCCCAACAACCGGGCGTTCGCCGCCCCGCGCACGTCAGGCCGTCCGGTCTCCGTGCGGGTCCGGCAGGCCATGGACTTCATGCTCGAAAGGATCGGTGAGCCGGTCACCGTCACGGCAGTGGCCGAGGCGTGCGGCACCAGCGTGCGCAGCCTGCAGTCGGCCTTCCGCAGCGAGCTGGAGACGACTCCGGTGCAGTGGCTGCGCGCCCAGCGGCTCGAGCGCGCGCACGCGCTGCTGGCCAGCGGCGCCCCCGGGCTCTCGGTGACCGACGTCGCCTACCGGTGCGGGTTCTTCCACCTCGGCGACTTCGGGGCGGCCTTCCGGGCGCGCTACGGCGTCACGCCGTCGACGCTGCTCTCGTCCCGCCGCTGACCCCTTGGCCCACTCCTGAGCCGGGTGCTCGCGCGATTCCGAGTGCGGGGCGGCGTACTTCCGATATCCGGTGTGGTCGCCGTCACATGATCCTGAGGGCATGCAGATCGCCCTTCTCCAGCTCGCCAGCCCGGACGACGAAACGATCCGGGACCGGCTCGCCCGCGTCGACCAGACCGTGCGCGCCGAGCGCGCCCTGCGCGACGTCGACCTGCTCGTCCTGCCGGAGATGTGGACGGCGGGGTACTTCTCCTTCGAGCAGTACGCCGAGCGCGCCGAGCCCTTCGACGGCCCGACCCTCGCCGCCGCCCGCTCCTGGGCCTCGACGCTGCAGACCTTCGTGCACCTCGGCAGCTTCGTCGAGGTCGACGCCGAGGGCCGCCTGCACAACACCTCGGTCGTGGTCGACCCGAACGGCGCTGTCGTCGTCGAGTACCGCAAGGTCCACCTGTTCGGCTACGGCTCCCGCGAGTCGGAGCTCCTGACGCCCGGCAATGGGCTCGGGATCGGGCCCGTCGCCGGCCCGCCGACCGGCATCACCACCTGCTACGACCTGCGCTTTCCCGAGCTCTACCGCAGCCTTGTCGACGAGGGCGCCGAGCAGGTCGTCGTCTGCGCCGCCTGGCCCGCCGCCCGGCTCGAGCACTGGCGGCTGTTCACCTCGGTCCGCGCCGTCGAGCAGCAGGTCAACCTGATCGCCTGCAACGCCGTCGGCGAGCAGCAGGGCGTGACCCTCGGCGGTCACAGCCGGGTCGTCGCCCCGACCGGCGAGGTGATCGTCGAGGCCGGCGCCGACGAAGGCTTCACGTACGCCGAGCTCGACCCCGCCCTGCCGCGCCGCTTCCGCGCGGAGTTCCCCGCCCTGGCCGACCGCCGCTGGTCCGCCGAAACCGTCACCACCAAGGAGTACGCATGAGCACCACCGCGACGCGTCTGCGCCTGAGCACCGTCGACGGTGCCGAGGTCGAGATCGCGCCGACCCACCTCGTCGTCGCCGGCTACACCGGCCGCGACCAGGAGGCCGTCCGCCACCACATCGACGAGCTCGCCGCCATCGGCGTACCCGAGCCCGAGACGATCCCGGCGTTCTACCCGCTCGACGTGGACCGGCTCACCACCGGCGACCAGGTCGAGGTCGCCGGCGCCGCCACCTCCGGCGAGGTCGAGCCCGTGCTGATCCGGGCCAACGGCACCTACTACCTCACCGTCGGCTCGGACCACACCGACCGCGAGATGGAGACCGTCGGCATCCAGCTCTCGAAGGCCGCCTGCCCCAAGCCGATCGCCTCGAGGGTCATCGAGCTCGGCGACCCGCCGGCTCTCGTCGACTGGGACGCGATCGTCGCCCGCACCTGGGTCGACGGCGAGCTCTACCAGGAGGGCACCCTCGCCTCGATGCTCCCGATCACCCAGGTCCTCGCCGAGTGGGACCAGATCGGCGGCAGCGGCGACGTCGCCCTCGTGCTCTTCGGCGGCACCCGCCCGCTGATCGACGGCACCTTCCGCTACGGCCGCGACTGGCGCATGCAGCTCGAGGTCCCCGGTCACGCCCCCATCGAACTCGCCTACACCGTCTCTGTCACCACTCCCGGGAGGAGCAACTGATGCGCACCAGCGCCGACTACCTGAAGTCCCTGTCCGACGGCCGTCAGGTGATCGTCGACGGCTCGCCCGTCGACGACGTGACGACCCATCCGGCCTTCGCGCCCATCGCGCGCACCGTGGGTGAGCTGTTCGACCTCGCGGCCGACCCCGCCAACGGCATGCAGGTCACCGACCCCGTGACCGGCGAGGAGGTCAACCGCCTCTACGTCGCCCCGCGCACCGCCGAGGACCTCACCGCCTGGCGCGCCGCCGCGCAGGTCTGGGCCGACCACACCAACGGCTGGGTCGGACGCTCGCCCGACCACGTCGGCGCCTTCGTGGCCGCCTTCGCCTCCCACCCCGAGGCCTTCGCCACCGAGCGGCGTCTCGCCGACAACGTCGTCGCCTTCCAGCGCCGCGTCGTCGAGAACGACCTCTACGTCTCCTACGCGATCATCCCGCCGCAGGTGTCCCGCGCGACGACCGCGCACGCCTGGGACGGCGACTTCATCCAGGTCGGGGTCAAGGAGGAGCGCGAGGACGGGATCGTCGTCAGCGGCGCCCAGATGCTCGCCACCGGCGGTGCCGTCGCCGACGAGATCCTGGTCTCCTGCATCAAGCCGCTGACGCCCGAGGACACCGACTTCGCGATCTCCTTCACCGTGCCGGTCGCCGCCGGCGGGCTGAAGCTCTACTGCCGCCGGCCCTACGCCACCGGCGCGACCAGCGAGTTCGACTACCCGCTCACCACCCGGTACGACGAGACAGACGCCCTGCTCGTCTTCGACGACGTGTTCATCCCCTGGAAGGACGTCTTCGTCTACAAGGACGTGCCCGGCCTGCGCCAGCAGTTCTTCGACACCGGCGCCCACGTCCTGGGCAACTTCCAGGCCCAGATCCGCTTCGCGACCAAGCTCCGCTTCCTCGCCGGCATCGCCCGCAAGGTGGCCGCGGTCAACGGCGTCGACCGGTTCCCCGGCGTGGTCGAGAAGCTCGGCGAGCTGGCGAGCCTGGTGTCCGTCGTCGAGTCGGCCCTGCACGCGGCGCAGTTCACGGCCGCTGCCGACCCCCAGGGCCTCTTCCGGCCGGGCGCCCAGTCGCTGTACGCCGCGATGGGTCTGCAGGCAGAGCTCCACCCGCGTGTCATCGGCATCCTGCGCGAGCTGGTGGGCGGGGGAGTGCTCCAGGTTCCGTCCTCAGTCGCCGAGCTGCAGAATCCGGACACCGCCCAGGACATGGAGCGCTACGTGTCCAGTCCCGGCGTCTCGTCGGCCGAGCGGGTCAAGCTGTTCAAGTTGGCCTGGGACGCGATCGGCAGCGAGTTCGCCGGCCGTCACCAGAGCTACGAGCTCTTCTACTCCGGCGCCCCCTTCGTCGTGAAGGGCTACGCCTTCCGCAACTACGACTACGACCGGCCCGTCGCGGCCGTCGACGAGTTCCTGGCGTCGTACGGCGTCAGCGAGCTCCCCACCCTCCAGGAGGTCTCCGCATGAGCAAGCCCGAGATCGAGTTCACCCCGGTCACGAACATCGAGTACACGCTGTGCCTCGGCGACAACCCGCTCATCAAGGAGCGGATCCTCGCCACCGACCCGGTCGGCGGTGTCGCCACCCGGATCCTGCGCTACGAGCCCGGCGCCGACTCCACCGAGCTGGGCGTGCAGAAGCACGACTTCTGGGAGGAGGTCTACATCATCGAGGGCTCCTTCCACGACCTCACCCTGGACAAGACCTTCGTGGCCGGCGAGTTCGCCTGCCGCCCGCCGGGCATGCCGCACGGTCCCTGGCGCACCGACGAGGGCGTCACCACCTACGAGGTCCGCTACCACGCTCGCGCCGAGGACTGAGGAGATGGTGACGATGACCGCCCCGCTCGTGGATCCGATGGCGATGCGCCAGGCGATGGGCCGCTTCGCGACCGGCGTCGCGGTGATCACCACCGAGCACGACGGCATCCCTCACGGGATGACCGTCAACTCACTGACCTCGGTGTCCCTCGACCCGCCGCTGCTCCTGGTGTGCTTCAACCACGGAGCGCGCACGGCCGAGGCCGCCGTGGCCTCGGGGCGGTTCGTCGTCAACGTCCTCTCCCGGCGGCAGCAGGCGATCGCCCTGCGCTTCGCGGCCCGGGGCGAGGACCACTTCGCCGGGCTCGAGCTCGAGTACGCCGAGCACCGCGTCCCCGTCGTGCCCAAGGCTCTCGCGCACCTCGAGTGCGACGTCGAGCGGGTCGTCGAGGCCGGCGACCACACGATCGTGTTCGGCGCCGTCATCGGCCTGGACGCCCGCGACGGGGAGCCGCTCGGCTTCTTCGGCGGCAAGTTCAGCGACGTCCAGCAGCACGGGCACGAGCCCGAGCGCTGGTTCTTCTAGCAGGAATGCCTCGGTGGCTGCGCCAACAGCCACCGAGGCGAGGTCACCCGGACACGCGCCCCATCAGGAGAGAAACATGTCCAACGCAACCCTCGAACAACCTAGCAACGAGCGGCAGCGCGGCGGCCACACCAGCCTCCCCGTCATCGCGGCATCGAGCCTGGCCGGTACCGCCGTCGAGTGGTACGACTTCTTCCTCTACGGCACCGCCGCCGCCCTGGTCTTCCCGGCCCTCTTCTTCCCCGACTCCGATCCGCTGATGGGTACCGTGCTGGCGTTCGCTACCTATGCCGTCGGGTTCGTCGCCCGGCCCGTCGGCGCCGTCGTGCTGGGACACTACGGCGACCGGCGCGGGCGCAGGGCCACGCTGGTGGCGAGCCTGCTGCTCATGGGCGTCGCCACGTTCCTCATCGCCCTCCTCCCGACGTACGGCGCCATCGGCATCGCGGCCCCGATCCTGCTGGTGCTCCTCCGCCTCGTGCAGGGCTTCGCGCTGGGAGGCGAGTGGGGTGGCGCCGTGCTCCTCGTCTCCGAGCACGGCGACTCCACGCGCCGCGCCTTCTTCGCCTCCTGGCCCAACGTCGGCCCGCCGCTCGGCAACTTGATGGCCGCCGGCGTGCTCGCCGTCCTCGGCGCGACCCTGTCCGACGACGCCTTCCAGTCCTGGGGCTGGCGCCTCGCCTTCGGCCTGTCCGCGCTGCTCGTTGTCATCGGCCTGGTCCTGCGCCTCTACGTCACCGAGACCCCGATGTTCGAGGAGGCCCAGCGCAAGGCCGACGCCGCGCCCAAGGGCCTGCCCGCCGGTGTCGTCGTGCGGAAGCACTGGCGGATGGTGTTGCTCGCCGCCGCGACGCGCTTCGGGGAGAACGCCGGCTTCTACATCTACTCGCTGTTCGTCATCACGTACGTCACGAAGATGCTCGAGCTCGACAAGTCGGTCGCGTTGACCGCCGTGATGATCGGCCAGGGCGTCGCTGTCGTCGCGATCCCGCTGATCGCGATCCTCGCCGACCGCATCGGCCGGCGCCCGGTCTACCTGTGCGCCTCGGTCGCCACGATCGTGTGGGCCTTCGTCTTCTTCGGCCTGCTCGACACGAAGAGCCCGGGCCTGACCATCGTCGCCGTGGCCGGCGGCCTGCTCATCTTCGCGGCCTTCAGCGCGGTCATCGGCGCCTTCTTCTCCGAGCTGTTCCCGACCGAGGTCCGCTACTCCGGTGTCTCGCTGTCCTACAACCTGGCCTCCGTCCTGGCCGGCTCGCTCGCCCCGATCATCGCGATCTGGCTCTACGCGAAGTTCGACACCGGCTACGTCATCGGTGCCTACCTCGCCGCCATGGGCGTGGTCTCCCTCGTCGCCTCGCTCATCGCCAAGGAGACTCGCGAGACCGATCTGACCACGGTCGGTCAGCCTGTCGGTCAGGATATGTAGGTCCTTTCCTGTCAACGGGCAGGGTGAGCGCCGCCACGGCTGGTTGTCGTGGCGGCGCTTCGGATTCTGGCCCGGGTGCCGGTTCGTCTCGAGCGGGTCTGTCGGCGCACGTGGTCAGACTGATATGCGCGGGTCGGTGACCGCAGGGCCGCGATTCAGCGGGAGCGCTCCGCTGGCTGCGGGCCAGAAGCTCCAAGACCGGATGTCGGTCCGGACAGCTCGGTCCGGACAGCTCGGTCCGGGCAGCTCGGTCTGTGTTGTCAGCCTTGGTGATGCTGCCTTGGCGGCGTGAAGGGGCGCTGGAGTGCTCGGGCGGCACGAGCCCGAAGTTGGTGCCGGCCGCGCTCAGCGTCCGGTACAGACCGAAACCGGTCGGGCCGGCCTCGTCGGTCGCCACGACCGACCGTGCGTGCACATCGAGCCCAACACTCGTACGCTCAGAAATCACCGGGCCTCCCTACGACTGTGGATAGGCCGAGCAGGCAGCCCCTGCTCGGTAACCCACGAACATGCGCAGGAGAGGCCCCGGCCCGCAACCACCTCAGCGCGAGGCAGTCAACTCATACGGTCTGACGCAGCTCCGCGCCCACCCCCGTCAGGATCATCCGTAGGCCACACTCGAAGGCAGCCTCAGCCCGGTGGGTGGCGTCCCGCTGATGGGCGAGCGCGGCGGCCAGCCGGGGCGTCTCGACCCCGGCGGGGATCTCCCACATCACGTCCGGCGCGGCGAGGTCGAGCGCGGAGCCGACGACGAAGCTCTCCACGGCCGTCAGCACCTCCATGGCGCGGTCGACGGGGAAGCCGACCTCCTCCAGGAGAACGACCATCCGGTCGTACGCAGCGAGCACCTGCGGCGAACGGACGGTCGTCGTCGTGAGGAGCGGTACGACGCGCGGGTGGGCGGCGAAGACGGACCGGTAGGAGCGGAAGAACGCCGGGATCGCGGCGTCCCAGGAGTGCTGCTCGAGGGTGGCGACGTCCATCTCGGTGCTCACCTGCTCGCGCAGCAGCTCGATCACGCCGGATCGTCCGTCGACGTGGTGGTAGAGCGAGGACGTCGTCACGCCGAGCCGCCGGGCCAGCTCGGGCAGGTTGACGTCGCCGGTCTCGTCGACCAGCTCGAGGGCAGCGCGGCCGATCTTGGCGCGGTCGAGGACCGCTTTGCGGGGGCGCCCCGCACGGCGCTGGGTGATCTCGTTCACGACTTCCTCTTCCCTCCGGGTGTGATCGGGATTACTCTAGCCCGGAAATCAAAATCGAAACGGTTTCAATAAAAGGAGCACCAGATGTCCACCACCTCCCCAGCGAGCACGGAGCACGGCTCCGGGCCTGGCCTCAAGGCCAACGCCCTCGGCACGAGCGACCTCGTCTTCATCGTCGTCTCCGCGGCCGCGCCGCTCATGGTGATGGTCGGCGTCGCGCCGCTCGCCCTGATGATCGGCGGCATCGGTGCGCCCTCGGCGTACGTCTTCGCGGGCATCTCGCTCGCGATCTTCGCGGTCGGCTTCACGACGATGTCGCGGCACATCGACAACGCCGGCGCCTTCTACTCCTACATCGCTGTCGGGCTCGGGCGCACCGCCGGCGTGATCTCCGCGCTGGTCGCCCTGGTGTCCTACAACGCGCTCCAGATCGGCGTCTACGGCCTCGCCGGCGTCGCCATCCAGGGCACCTTCGTCGAGGTGTTCGGTATCGACCAGCCGTGGTGGGTCTACGCGCTCGCCTGCATCGCGATCGTCTGGTACGTCGGCTTCCGCAGCGTGGACTTCGGCGCGAAGTTCCTCGCGGTGCTGCTCACTGCGGAGACCGCGCTCCTGCTGGTCCTCGCCGTCGCCATCGTCGTGCAGGGCGGTGGCAAGGAGGGCCTGGGGCTCGACTCCTTCGCCCCCGGGAACATGTTCGTCCAGCCGATGACGGTCATCCTCCCCACCGCGTTCGCCGCCTTCATGGGCTTCGAGGCCACCGTGATCTACCGCCGCGAGACCCGCGACCCCCGCCGCACCATCCCCCGCGCGACCTACCTCGCGGTCGCGATCCTGGCCGGCACCTACGCCTTCATCGTGTGGAGCATCGTCCAGGCCTTCGGCGCGAGCGGCGCCGTCGAGGCCGCGACCACCAACGGCGTCGGCATGTTCTTCGTCGCCGGCGAGACCTACCTCGGCAGCTGGTTCACCACCGCGATGCACCTGCTGATCGCGACCAGCGTCGTGGCCAGCCTGGTCGCCTTCCACAATGCCGTGACCCGCTACTCGCTCGCCATCGCCGACGAGGGCCTGCTCCCGGCCGTCCTCGCCAAGGTGCACCCACGCACCCGCGCGCCGTACGTCGCCGGTCTGGTGCAGACCGCCTTGTCCCTCGCCATCGTCGGTGGCTTCGCGATCGCGAAGGCCGACCCCTACACGCAGCTGCTGATCTGGGTGAACACGCCCGGCATCTTCGGCATCCTGCTGCTGCAGGTGGCCGCGGCGATCTCGGTCGTCGCCTACTTCCGCAAGCGTGCCACCGGCGAGGGGGCCTGGCGCACCGTCGTGGCGCCGGTCGTCTCGGCCGGGCTGATGCTGCTCGCGATCGTGCTCTCCGCCAAGAACATCTCGTTCCTGACCGGCACCACCGGCGCCGTCAACCAGGTCCTGCTGCTCACCATCCCGGTGACCTGCCTGCTCGGCCTGGCCTGGGCGACGTGGCTCCGGCGCAACCGCCGCGAGGCCTTCGACGCCGTCGCGTCCTCCTGCGAGACGGCGGAGGTGTCCGCATGAGCGCAGACCTGCTCCTCGTCGGTACGACGGTCCGCACCCTCGACCCCGCCCGACCGACCGCGCACGCCGTGGCAGTCCGTGACGACCGGATCGTCGGCCTGGACGACGACGCCCTCGCCATGCGCGGCGCAGGGACCGAGGTCGTCGACCTCGGTGGCGCCGTCACCACGCCGGGTCTGGTCGACGCTCACGCCCACCCGCTGCTCGGCGCGACCGCCTTCGTCGGCGTCGACCTGTCGGCCTGCCGCGACCTCGCGGACCTGCGGGCCGCCCTGGCCGGTGCAGGCCCGGGCGCCGACGGCTGGGTGACCGGCTTCGGACTCGACCACAACGCCTTCGGAGGCGCCCCGATCACGAACGCCGTGCTCGACGAGGTGCTGCCCGGGCTCCCCGTCCTCGTCGTCCTGTACGACGGTCACTCCGCCCTCGTCAGCAGCGAGGCGCTGCGCCGGGCCGGCGTCACCGGGCCGCGCCGCTTCGAGCAGCGCGCGGAGATCGTCTGCGACGACGCCGGGCGCCCGACCGGACTGCTGCTCGAGCACGCCGCGATGGGGGTGGTGCGCGACGTCGTACCGCCGATGCCTGCTGCGGAGCTGCGCTCGCGCCTGCAGGCGGTGCTCGACGGGATGGCTGCGACCGGCCTGACCGGCGCGACCATGATGGACGCGGAGGGCGACGCCCTGGCCGCGCTCGCCGACGCGGAGGCGCACGGCGAGCTCGCCGTACGACTGCGGGTGATGCCGTGGTGCATGCCCGAGGACGACCTCGCCGCCATCGACGCGCTCCAGGGCCGCCGCGGCCGCCGCTGGGCCGTGGCCGGGGTGAAGTTCTTCATCGACGGCACGGTCGAGGGCGGCACCGCGTGGCTCGAGCACGCCGACTGCCACGGACAGGGCACCGACGCCTTCTGGCGCGACCCGGCGGCGTACACCCGCGCAGTCCGGCACTTCGCCGCCGCCGGGGTGCAGACCGCGACCCACGCCATCGGCGACGCCGGCGTCCGCCACGTGATCGACTCGCTGACCGGCGTCGACACGGGCGGTGTGCGGCACCGGGTCGAGCACCTGGAGACGCTGCCCCTCGACGACGTTCGCCGCCTCGTGGAGGCCGGCCTCGTGGCCTCGATGCAGCCCTCGCACACCGGCTACACGCGCGCCGACCTCACCGACGAGTGGGCGACCCGGCTCGGCGCCGACCGTGCCGCGCGCGCCTGGGTGTGCCGCGACGTGCGCGACGCCGGGGGAGTGCTCGTGCTCGGCTCCGACTGGCCCATCGCCGGGTACGACGCCCGCGAGGTCCTCGGGTACGCCCGCCTGCGCCGCCGCCCCGGCACGAGCGACGCCCCGGTCACGCCGGAGCAGGCGCTCACCGGCCTGATGGCCCTGGAGGGCATGACGACCCACGCCGCCGTCGCCGACGGCACCACCGCCGACGCCGGGCGGATCGCGGTCGGCTGCCGCGCCGACCTCACCGCCTTCACGCTCGACCCGGTCGACGCGCCGGCCGACGAGGTCGCGGAGGCCCCGATCCGGCTGACGGTCTCGGGCGGACGGGTCACGCACCGCGGGGAGGTCACGTGCCCGGTGTGACCACCGGCAACTGGCAGCAGCCCGCCCACCTGCGCTGGTCCTTCCAGCACATGGCGGACCTCTTACCCGTCGCCACCATCTTCCGGGGTGCGGAGATCCCGCTCCCCGTGGCCGAGGCCGACCTCGGGGGACTGTCGGTGCCGATGGAGCACACCGATGCCTGGCTGGTCCTGCACCGCGGCGCCGTCGCGGCCGAGGAGTACGCCGGCACCATGACACCGGCGACCCGGCACCTCCTGATGTCGGTCAGCAAGTCGGTCGTGGGTCTGGTCGCGGGCATCCTCTGCGGGCAGGGCCGGCTCGACGAGGGTGCCCTCGTGACGTCGTACCTCCCGGACCTGGCGGGCACCGGGTGGGACGGATCGACCGTTCGAGACCTGCTCGACATGCGCGTCGGCATCCGCTTCTCCGAGGACTACCTCAACCCGGCCTCCGAGGTCCGCCGCCTCGACGAGTCCGTCGGCTGGGCCGCACGCGGACCACGATCCCCCGCCCACCTCCGAGCCTTCCTCGCCGAGCTGAGCAGCGACCGTCCGCACGGCGGGCCGTTCGCCTACAGCAGCGCGATCACCGACGCACTCGGCCTGGTCTGCGAAGCCGCCGGCGGAGCACCCTTCCCCGAGCTGGCCTCCGACCTGCTCTGGTCGCGCATCGGCGCCGCACACGATGCGTACGTCACCGTCGACCCGGTCGGCACCAGCATGTACGACGGCGGCATCTGCGCCACCCCGCGCGACCTCGCCCGCCTCGGCGCCCTCGTCGCCGCCGGCGGGCGGTCCCTCATCGGCGAGCAGGTCGTCCCTGCTGCCTGGATCGACGACCTCTTCCGCGGCGGATCCGACTCCGCATCTGCGTTCGCCGCCGCCGACCACGACCACGGCCTGGCCGGAGGCAGCTACCGCGGCCAGTTCTGGTCACCGGCCGCCGGTGGTGACGTCGTCCTGTGCCTGGGCATCCACGGCCAGATGGTCTACGTCGACCGCGCCAGGGACGTCGTCGGCGTGAAGCTCTCCAGCTGGCCGCTGCCGGTCGACGAGGTCAGGAGCCGTGCCGACCTGGAGGCGTTCCGGGCGATCGCCGCCCGGGTCGCTGCCTGACTCAACCGACCGAGAACCAGGTCACCAGGCAACAGTTTCCGGCACGGCAGCAATGCGTGACGGTACCGCCCGCGCCCCGGATCCGAGCCAGCTCTGCCACCAGGGCGGTGACCGGCACCGTGACCGTCTGCCAGGTCATCGCGACCACCCGGTGGTGAGCGGTCGAGCCAAGGACGGCGAGGGTGCGGTCGAGAGTTGCTCGGCCGCCTCGCGCAGGATCGTGGCCGCGAGTCGGCGGCTGATGACGGACGGCGGGGTCGCCTCCCAATACGCCGCCCGGACTGCTTCCTCAGCGGCGAGCCGGTCCTCGCGCGACGCAAGCCGCACCAGCTCGGCGCGAATCAGCTGAAGCGCCGTGGAGCCGGCCTCCTGCAACGGACGCGAGCCGTTGGGGTTTGAATCGGAGTGGTTGCTCATCGAGATCACCTCGGTGGTCGTGCGGTGGAGCTCCAGTGGAGACCCGCGATGCCACCCTGCGCGCTGCTCACCTTGGCCATCCTCATCGCGGATGTTGGCCCGACCGCGCACCCCGCGGTTGCGGTTGCCCGAATGTCCAAGCGACTGCGCCAACTTGTACAGAACGCGCATCTTCCCGTGTGACGCGCGCCACGAGAGTGAAGCCACTCGCAGCGCCCATCGCACACGACAGGGAGAGACATGGCCAGCGCACTCCACGCTCCGCAGCTGATCTTCGACAGCCAGATGCTGTACCTGGTCTGGATCCCGGCGGACCCCGACACCGTCGCCAAGCTGGTTCCCGAGGGCCTCACGCCTCGGGCCGACGGTGCGGTCTACCTCAACCAGTACGTCGTCCAGGACGGCGCACAGACCTCCAACGGTGCGGAGCCGGTGGACGCCTTCGGCGCCTACTCCCTCACCTACCTGGGCGCGGACCTCGCCGGCCTCGACACCGAGGCGGGTGTGCCGGCGCGGTGGTGGACGCACTACTACAACAGCTCCGAGGCGATGAACCGCTACGCGGCCGAACGCGGTGTTCCGACGGGCGTCGGGCGCACGACCCTCGAGGTGAGCGACGGCCGCGTGGAGGCGACGACCTACCTCGACGAGCGCCCGGTCATCCGCACCGTCGCGAGCATCGACGACGGCCCGACGGTCCGCTCCACCGGCCAGCTGCGCTACATCACCCGCGGCGAGGGCGACGGCTTCACCAGCGGCCGCTATCCCTTCGTCGCCGATTTCGCCAGCGGCTTCGTCGTTGATTCCCTCGAGTTCCTCGACCCGGAGCACGAGCTGTACGCCTTCCGGCCGGCCGACCCGCTGCAGGTCACCTTCGGCTTCTACTCCCCGAGCATCACCTTCTGCTACCCGGGCGGCGAAGGCCCCCTCGGCAGCTTCCACGGCAGCTGATCCAGCCCAACCAACAGGAGACAACTGACATGGCACTACTGGAACGGAGCGCCTGGTACGACCTGGCGCGGTCGACCGAGTGGACTCCCTCCTACATCAGCGAGGACGAGCTGTTCCCGCCCGAGATGTCCGGCGGCGAAGGCATCCCGGCCGAGGTCTGGTCGACCTACGACGAGCCGTACAAGGTCACCTACCGCGAGTACGTCGACGTCCAGCGACAGAAGGACGAGGGCGCCTACTCGGTCAAGGCCGCGCTCGAGCGCGCCGACCTGTACAACAACGCCGATCCCGGCTGGGTCAGCATCCTCAAGGAGCACTACGCCGCCGTCGCGCTCGTCGAGTACGGCGCCTCCTTCCAGGAGGCCCGCTACGTTCGCTGGTCCAAGGCCCCCGGCATGCGCAACATGGCCACCTTCGGGATGCTCGACGAGATGCGGCACGGGCAGATCCAGCTGTACTTCCCCCACGAGTACGTCAGCAAAGACCGCCAGTTCGACTGGTCGCACCAGATGATGTGGTCCAACAACTGGGTCGCGCTCGGTGCCCGGCACTTCTTCGACGACATGCTGATGACCCGTGGCGCGGCGGAGACCTCCATCTCGGCGAACTTCGCCTTCGAGACGGGCTTCACCAACCTGCAGTTCATCGGCCTCTCGGGCGACGCCGCCAACGCGGGCGACTTCACCTTCTCCAAGCTGATCCAGTCCATCCAGTCCGACGAGGCCCGCCACGCACAGCTCGGCACCCCGCTGCTGCAGATGATGATCGAGAACGGGCAGAAGGCCAAGGCCCAGAACCTCATCGACATCGCGTTCTGGCGCTCCTACCGCCTGTTCACGATCCTCTCCGGCATCCCGATGGACTACTACGTCCCGCTCGAGGTCCGCGAGTCGTCCTTCAAGGAGTTCATGGAGGAGTGGATCGTCACCCAGTTCATGAAGTCCATCGAGGACCTCGGGCTCTCGAAGCCCTGGTACTGGGACATCTTCCTGCGCGACCTCGACGAGCACCACCACGGCCAGCACCTCGGCACCTACTCGTGGCGCCCCACCCTGTGGTGGAACCCCGCCGCCGGCGTGAGCCCGGAGGAGCGCGACTGGCTGGAGGAGAAGTACCCAGGCTGGAACGACACCTTCGGCAAGGTCTGGGACGTCATGATCGACAACTTCGTCAGCGGCCGGCCCGAGAAGACCGTGCCGGGCACGCTCCCGATGATCTGCAACGTCTCCCAGCTGCCGATCGTCGGCACCCCCGGTCGCTCGCTGAAGGACACGAGCATCGTCTTCGAGGGCCGCAAGTACCACTTCGCCTCCGAGGTGGACAAGTGGATCTTCGAGCAGGACCCGGAGCGCTACAAGCACCACAAGAACCTCATCGACCGCTTCCTGGGCGGCGAGATCCAGCCCGCCAACCTCGACGGCGTCCTGGAGTACATGGGCCTTGGCGTGGTCAGCCCCGGCGGCGACGACGCACACAACTATGCCTGGCTCGAGGCGTACAAGACGGCCCTGGCGCCGGCAGGCTGAGAGGACGACGACATGGCACTGTTCCCCATCTCCTCCAAGTTCGACGGCGACTTCGTGCTCAAGCTCGTTCCCGTCGACACCGACGACACCATGGCCGCCGTGGCGGCCGCAGCGGCCGAGCACTCGGTCGGCGTCCACGTCCCCGACCAGCCGGGCAAGGTCATCCGTGCCCGCGCCGAGGGAGCCGCCGACCCGTACCCGCTGGACATGAAGCTGTCCGAGACCGGCCTGGGACCGACCGACACGGTCGAGTTCTATTTCGAGTGAGGAGCTCGACGATGAGCAACGAATCGACGCCCATCACCGACCCGGTCGGACCGGTGGTCCAGGCCGGTGAGCTGGCCGAGGCCGTCGCCGAGGCGGTCCGGATCGACAACGAGGGCAAGCGGGTCGACGTCCGCAACCGCGGGTCGTACGTCCGCATCGAGGTCGACGGCGGCGAGTGCATCCTGCGCCGCACCACGATCGAGGACCAGCTCGGCCGGCCGTTCAACATGCGCGACCTCGAGGTCAGCATGCCGTCCTTCGTCGGTCGCATCGAGACCGGCACCGAGCAGTTCCGCTTCTGGCTGGCGCAACAGCCCGCCACCACCGAGCCCAGCACCCAGGAGGTTCCCTCATGACGACCGCTCCCGTGGCCCTCCGGCCGCTCAAGACCTGGAGTCACCTGGCGGCCCGCCGTCGCAAGCCCAGCGAGTACGAGATCGTCTCGACCAACCTGCTGTGGCACATGCGGGACCAGGAGCAGCCGTGGGACGTCGCCCACGAAGGCCCCATGGCCGACTGGTACCGCACCTACCGCAACGGCAGCGCCGTCCAGCACGACGACTGGGACGGGTTCCGCGATCCCGACGAGCTGGTCTACCGGACCTACAACATCCTCCAGGACGGGCAGGAGACCTACGTCGAGGGCCTGCTCGACCAGCACAACGAGGAGGAGCACGACAAGGGCCTCGACGCCGAGTGGGTCCGCAGCCTCGCAGCGCACTACGCGCCGGGTCGCTACCTCCTGCACACCGTGCAGATGGCCAGTGCCTACCTCGTCCACATGTCGCCGGCGAGCACGATCAGCAACTGTGCGGCCTTCCAGTCCGCCGACCAGCTGCGCTGGCTCTCGCACGTCGCGTACCGCACCGCCGAGCTCTCCCAGACGCATCCGGACGTGGGTCTCGGTACCGCCGAGCGAGCTCACTGGCAGGAGCTGCCGGCCTGGCAGCGCTTCCGCGAGCTGCTGGAGTGCGTCTTGGCGACCCGCGACTGGGCCGAGGCGTTCGTCGCCCTCAACCTCGTCGCCAAGCCGGCCATCGACGAGGCGTTCTGGCGTCAGCAGGGCATCAGCGCCCGTCGTCAGGGGGACACGCTCTTCGCCCTCACCGCCGAAGCAGCCCTGCGCGACAGCGAGCGGTCCCGGCGCTGGTCGGTCGAGCTGGTCCGGCACATGGCTCAGCGTCCGGAGAACGTGCTCGTCATCGAGCGGTGGATCGACACCTGGGTGCCGCTCGCCGACGCTGCGATCGAGGCCTTCTGCTCGGAGCTGCTGGACAACCCGGACGCCGCGAGCAACGCGATCGCCGCTGCCCGCACGTTCCGAAGCTCCCTTCCGCTGCGGGGCTGAGCCGATGACCCACTCGGAGGTCGCCACCCGTATCTTCCACGTACGCGACGGCGAAGCCCACCAGTTCACCTGCACGGACGGGGACTCCCTGCTGCGGGCCGCCCTGCGCGCAGGCGTCCCGGCGACCTACGAGTGCAACAGCGGTGGCTGCGGAAGCTGCAAGTTCACGCTCACCGAGGGTGAGGTCCGGCAGGTGCAGGATGCGCCTGCCGGCCTCACCGACCGGGACCGTCGCAAGGGGCGGCTCCTCGCTTGCCAGTCAGTGCCGCAGTCGGACTGCACGGTGAGCCTGCTGATCGACCCGGTCGACCCCTTCCACGCCGGCCTGTCGCTCCCCGCTCGTCGGGTCGGCGAGGTCGTGGCCGAACGGATGCTCACGCACGACCTGCGGGAGCTGAGCCTGGCCCTCGACGCCGACTTCCTTCCCGGGCAGTACGCGATGCTGCGCCGGCCCGGAGGCGAGGAGCGGGCGTACTCGATGGCGAACACGCCCGGCACCGGTGTGTGGCAGTTCCACATCAAACGGGTTCCGGGCGGCGCCGAGTCGGGCGCTTTCGTCGACGAGATCGCGCTCGGCGACGCCATCGAGGTCGACGGCCCCTACGGACACGCCCACCTCAAGGCGACCGGACGCGACGTCGTGTGCATCGCCGGCGGATCCGGGCTGGCACCGATGGTCTCCATTGCGCGGGGGCTCGCAGCGGCCGCCGACGCAAGCGAGCGTCGGCTGGACTTCTTCTACGGCGGCCGGGCGCCTCGCGACCTGTGCGCCGGCGAGTTCGTCACCGAGGTCGCCGACCGGCTCGCCGAGATCACCCTGGTCGACGTCGTCTCCGACGAGGCGCCCGACGACTGGGACGGAGCGCGCGGCTTCGTCCACGAGGCCGTCGCGGCCGCCGGGTTGACGGACCTCGTCGATCGCGACATCTACGTCGCCGGCCCGCCGCCTATGACCGACGCCGTGACCCGGCTCCTGGTGCGCGAGCTCAAGGTTCCCGTCGACCAGATCCACTACGACCGATTCTTCTGACCGAACCGAGGGAGACAAGACCGATGGCATTCCAGCTCGTGACCACCCTGGACGACCTGTGGGAAGGCGACATGGAGTCCTTCGAGGTCGGCGACAAGGAGATCCTCGTCGCCCACCTCGACGGCGGTGAGGTGGTCGCCACGCAGGCGATCTGCCCGCACCAGCAGATCGAGCTCGTCGAGGGCGAGCTCGACGGCGCAGAGCTCACCTGCAAGGCCCACCTGTGGCAGTTCGACCTGCGCACCTGCAAGGGCATCAACCCCGGCCACACCGAGATCGCCCGCTACCCGGTCCGCGTCGAGGGCGACGACGTGTACGTCGACCCCGATGGCGACACCCCGCGCATCGCCCACTCCTGAACCGACCCGCCGACCGCCGTTCACCGACCACTGAAGTAGGAGAAGGACACGTGCCGTTCATCCGCATCGACATGTTCCCCGGCCGCACCCTCGAGCAGAAGCGCGAGCTGGCCGAGGTGCTGACCCGTGAGGTCAGCCGGATCGCCAAGTGCAAGCCCGAGACCATCAACTTCATCTTCACCGACGTCTCCCGCGAGGACTGGGGCCGCAACGGCTACCTGTTCTGCGACGAGTACGAGTACGAGAACGACCCCGAGGACGCGCCCGCGGACAGCTCCTCCGAGGACACCTCCGCGCCGGGCAGCTGAGCCGGCCACCGACCCACCACCACGCAAGGAGAACAACCATGGTCAGCCTCAACTCCGACATGGGCGAAGCCTTCGGCATCCACTCGTTCGGCCACGACGACGCGCTGGTCAAGCTCATCGACACCGCGAACGTCGCGTGCGGCTTCCACGCCGGCGACCCCACGGGCATCCGGGAGACCGTCCAGAAGGCCGCCGCCGCTGGCATCACGGTCGGCGCCCACCCCGGCCTGCCGGACCTGGTCGGCTTCGGCCGGCGCGAGATGAAGCTCCAGCGCGACGAGACCGCCGACATCGTCCGCTACCAGGTCGGTTCGCTGGTCGGCTTCCTCGACGCCGAGGGGCTCCCGCTCGACCACATCAAGCCGCACGGCGCGCTGTATGGCATGGCGGCCCGCGACGAGGAGATCATGGACGCCATCTGTGATGTCGCGGTTCAGTACGAGGTCCCGGTGTTCGGCATGGCCGGCACCGCCCACGAGCGCGTCGCCGACAAGCGCGGCGTCCCCTTCGTCGCCGAGTTCTACGTCGACCTCGGCTACCGCGCCGACGGCAGCCTGATCATCGCCCGCCGTCCGCGGGCCACACCTGTCGAGGAGGCCCGCGCCCGCGCGCTCAAGGCGCTGACCGAGGGACTCGCGACCGCGGACACCGGCGAGGACTTCCCGATGCGGGTCGACTCCGTCTGCGTCCACTCCGACACCCCCAACGCGGTCGAGGTCACCGAGGCCGTCCGGGCTGTCATCGACTCCCACACCCCGTCTGCGATCTGAGAGGAACCAGCATGAGCGAGCACGCCGTGACATCGCCCCTCCCCGGTGTCTTCTACCGCTGTCCGTCCCCCGGCGAGCCGCCGTTCGTCGAGGACGGCGGAACGGTCGACCAGGGCCAGGTGATCGGACTCGTCGAGATCATGAAGCAGTTCACCGAGATCCGCTCCGAGGCCGCGGGCGTCCTCAGCTTCGAGATCGACGACCTCGGCATGGTCGAGCCCGGCGCCACCATCGCCGTGGTGAAGGAAGGGTGAGCGCGATGCGCAAGGTCCTCATCGCCAACCGCGGCGAGATCGCGGTCCGCATCGCCCGGGCCGCCCGCGAGCTCGGCATCGCGACCGTGGCCGTCTACAGCGAGGCGGACAAGAACGCCGTCCACCGCAAGGTCGCCGACGAGGCGATCCACATCGGCCCGGCACCGGCCGGAGCCAGCTACCTCAGCGTCCCGGCGCTCCTGGAGGCCATCAAGGAGTCGGGTGCCGACGGCGTCCACCCCGGCTACGGGTTCCTCAGCGAGAACGCCGACTTCGCCGAGGCGGTGGCCGCGGCGGGCGTCACCTGGATCGGCCCCGACGCCGCCGCGATCCGCCAGATGGGTGACAAGGTCGCGGCGCGAGCCAGCGCCCAGGCGGCCGGTGTTCCCACCGTGCCCGGCTCCGACGGCGAAGTCCACGACCTCACCGAAGCCCTGGCGGTGGCCGAAGTCATCGGGTACCCGCTCGCCATCAAGGCCGGAGCCGGCGGTGGTGGTCGCGGCATCCGGGTCGTTCAGGAGGAGTCGGAGCTCGCCGGTGCCATCTCGACCGCGCAGGCCGAGGCCCGAGCGGCCTTCGGCAGTGGCGCGGTCTACATCGAGCGCTTCGTCCCTCGAGCCCGGCACATCGAGGTCCAGGTCTTCGGTGACGGCGAGCGTGCGGTACACCTCGGTGTGCGGGACTGCTCGATGCAGCGCCGCCGTCAGAAGGTCGTCGAGGAGGCCGGCGACATCGACGTGCCGGCGGAGGTCCTCGCCGAGATGACCGGCGCCTCTGTGCGGCTGGCGCAGTCGGTCGCCTACACCGGCGCCGGCACGGTGGAGTACCTGTACGACGAGGAGCGCGCCGAGTTCTACTTCATCGAGATGAACACGCGCATCCAGGTCGAGCACCCCGTCACCGAGATGGTCTACGGCCGCGACCTCGTGGCCGAGCAGCTCAAGGTCGCCTCCGGCATGCCGCTGTCCTTCACCCAGGAGGAGCTGGTGCCCCGTGGGCACGCGATCGAGGTGCGGATCAACGCCGAGAACGCCGCGAACGGCTTCATGCCGAGCCCGGGGCGGATCACCCGGTTCGACGTACCCGCGGGTCCGTTCGTGCGGGTCGACAGCGGGTTCGTCGCGAACTCGGTCGTCAGTCCCTACTACGACTCGATGATCGGCAAGGTCATCGTGTGGGCCGAGGACCGCGACCGTGCGATCGCACGTCTCGACCGCGCGCTGCGCGAGCTGACGGTGGAGGGCGTGGTCACCACCGCACCGTTCGTGAAGGCGATCATCGACACCGACGAGTTCCGCAAGAGCAACTACCACACCACCTGGCTCGAGGGCTGGATGGCGGAGCAGGAGCGGCTCGGACACGGAGTCTGCGATGGGTGAGAGCCGCTACTCCTGGGGGGCCGACGAGCACCTCGTCGTCCAGATCGACGAGGAGATGAGCCTCGCGGCCAACTTCAAGGCGATGGCCATCAGCTCGGCCCTCGCTGCCCAGGGCCTCGACGGGATCTGGGACATCTGTCCGGCCAACGCCTCCCTGCTCATCCGGTTCGACCCCGACCGACTCGAGCCCGAGCTGCTCGAGCGCACGGTCCGGGACATCGAGGCGTCCGTCGGTCAGGAGGAGTCGCCGTCGATCAAGACCCGGCTGATCGAGATCCCGGTCTGGTACGACGACCCGTTCACCCGCGAGGTCGGCGCGAAGTTCCGCGACCGTCACCAGCGACCGGAGGGCACCGACCTCGAGTACGCCATGGCCGAGCTCGGCCTGGCGAGCGTCGAGGAGTTCGTCGAGCGGCACTCGGGCTCGCCGTGGATCGTCTCGATGGTCGGGTTCGTGGCGGGCCTGCCGTTCATGTTCCAGATGGTGCCGCAGGAACGACAGATCGAGCTGCCCAAGTACCTGCGGCCGCGGACCGAGACCCCGCGCCTCACCGTCGGTCATGGTGGCTGCTTCGCCTGCATCTACTCGGTCAAGGGTGCCGGCGGGTACCAGATGTTCGGGCTCACCCCGCTGCCGATCTACGACCCCGCGCAGGGGCACGAGGTGTTCGCCGAGTCGATGGTGCTGTTCCGGCCCGGAGACATCGTGAAGTTCCGTCCGGTGCGCGAGGGGGAGTACCGCGAGCTGGAGGCCGCGGTCGACCGGGGGGAGAGCGTCTACCGGATCGTCGACGTCGAGTTCGAGCTGCAGTCCTTCCTCGCCGACCCCGACGCCTACAACGCCGACCTGTTGGGAGCCCTCGATGTTCGTTGAGGTTGTTGAACCCGGCCTGGCCACCACGGTCCAGGACCTCGGCCGTACCGGTGCCTACAACGTCGGCATCCCGCCGTCGGGTGCGCTCGACCAGCGTTCCGCACGGATCGCCAACCTGCTGGTGGGCAACCCGGAGACGGCGGCGTTGCTCGAGGCGCCGTACCTCGCCCCCAAGCTGTCCTTCGACGGCCCTGCCGTGGTGGCCGTCACCGGCGCGAGCGCTCAGGTCCTGGTTAACGGCGAGGAGCGCCCCAGCTGGTCGGCCGTGCGGGTCGGGGCGGGCGACGTGCTCTCGCTCGGCTTCGTGACCGCCGGAGCCCGTGTCTACATCGCGGTCGCCGGTGGGATCGACGTGCCGGCCGTGCTCGGCTCCCGCTCGACCTACGTCCTGGGTGGACTGGGAGGTCACGACGGCCGGGCCCTCGTCGCCGGCGACCGGCTTCCCGTCGGCGAGGCTGGCGGGGTGCCGGTGGAGGACCAGCCGCTCCGCACCCTGCCCGAGCGGTACTTCCCGACGTGGAGCCGGGAGGTCGACCTGCGGGTGGTGCTCGGGCTCTACGACTACCGGCTCTCGGAGCACTCGCGTGACCTCCTCGTCGAGTCCGACTGGAAGCTCACCCCGGTCGCCGACCGGACGGGTTTTCGCTACCAGGGACCGCAGCTCGACTTCATCGAGCGGGAGCAGCCGTTCGGGGCCGGCTCGGATCCCTCGAACATCGTCGACGCCGGGTACCCGATCGGGTCGATCCAGGTCCCGAGCGGATCGGAGCCGATCGTGCTGCACCGCGACGCTGTCTCGGGCGGCGGCTACGCCCAGGTCGGCACGGTGGTCAGCGTCGATCTCGACCTGGTCGGCCAGTGTGCTCCGGGCACGGTCACTCGGCTGGTACCGGTCACCCTCGACGATGCCCTGAAGGCGCGGGCGCAAGCGCGCGAGAACCTCGACGAGGTGCGCGCGGTCCTTGCCGGCTGAGTCGGCGCAGGTCCACCTGAAGCGGCCCGATCGGAAACCTCCGGTCGGGCCGCTTCGGCTCTCGCTCAGCCCTTGCCGGTCATGCGCGCGGGGTCGATGGAGAAGTCCACGCGGCCGTTGAGCGCCCTGGCCTCGTCGTAGGTCACCTCGCGGAACCGGAGGCGGTCGCGCCCGGGGCGGACCTGGCCGACCTTCCACAGGCCACAGCGCGGCACGGTCGCCACGACCGCGAAGCCCCCTGACGTGTTGCTGTCGGCCCCGAGAATCGTGAGGACGTCGCCGTTGGCGAGCACGCCGCCCGCGGGATAGCTGGTGTCGAGCAGGTTCGACGGATGGCCTCCCCACACGCCCGCGTCGCTGCGCGTCCAGGTGAAGCGGTGGGGGTGCAGACGGGTCCCGATGCGGTCGGAGTTCAGGTCGACGCGCCAGGTCGTGCCGGTGAGCGTCTCCCAGTCCTCGGCCGTCAGGAAGTCGGGCTGGCCGTGCGGGCCCTGGATGACCTCGACCTCCCAGTCGGTGGTGAACCGGGGCCGCATGGACTCGGGGAGACGGCGCCGCGCGACCTTGGGGCCGCCGTGGCAGCGGAGCAGGTCGCCGCGGCCGAGAGCACGCCCCTCCACTCCGCCGATGCCCGAGACCAACGACGTCGCAGCCGACCCCAGCACCTCGGGGACGTCGATGCCGCCTGCGACCGCGACGTACACGCGAAACCCCGGCCCGTTCGTGTTCACGGTGGTCAACACGTCTCCGGCCCTCACGTCGAGGGTCTCCCACATCGGCGCCTCGGTGTCGTTGTGGAGCAGGCGCACGCCGTCGGGCCCCGTCACCGCGACCTGGGTGTCGTGCAGCAGGGCGATACTGAGGTCGATCATCGGAACCTCGAGCCCGGGTGCGCCGGGCTTGTTGCCCACCAGCGCGTTCGCGGCCCGGAAGGAGACGTGGTCCATCGGTCCGGAGGCCGCGTGGCCAAAGGCGCGCAGGCCGAGTCGTCCCGGCCACGCCTGCACCGTGGTCTGCAGCCCGGGGTCGATGATCTCGACGGTCTCGGCGCTCACGGGATCTCCACTCCCTCTGCGGCCTCGTGACGGTGCCGCGCCACCACCTCAGCCGCGTCGTGGGTGCGCTCGACCTCGTCGAGGTAGTCGGCGACCACGAACTCCTCCTCCACGATCTGCCACGGGTACGAGCCCTCGAAGGCGCGCAGACGCAGGCTACGCAGGTCGCTCTCCGAGACGCGTCGGAACCGGACCCGGTCGCACGGCCGGAAGACCTGGAGCTCGGTGACGTCGACGTCACCGGTGACCGGTCGCCAGATGGGGAGGGTACGTCCGAACAGCTCGTAGGCGCCCGGCGACTCCATCGGGTAGATGACGACCGCAGAGCCGCCGATGCCGACGGCACCCTCGGGCGTCCACATCCGGGTGGGGTTGTACTTCGGCGCCGACAGCTGGGCCAGGGGGTCGAGCGCGAGCAAGGACGGAAGGCCCGGGAAGTAGCCGATGGACGCGGTCCACCACATCGTGCTCAGGAACCTGTCGAAGAACGCCTCTCGGTCCGCGAATCCGTTGTACTGCACGATGTAGTCGACGTTGTCGCGGTCGCGGACGTTCGGTGCGTCCATGCGGGTCGTGATCCGGTAGCGGTTGACGGCGTCGCGGGTTGCCTCGTCGTCGAAGGCGATGGGCAGCTCGAGGACCCTGCTCCGCAACACCAGGGAGGTCAGGTCCGCGGCGGCTGCCTCGCGAGCGGTGAGGTCGTCCATCAGCCGCTCACGGTCGATGGCGTCGGGGTCGAACGTCACCATCACCGAACGGAGCCCGGCCGACGTCTCGAGGACTCCGGGGACCGGGTGCTCGCTCAGCTCCTGGAGGAGGGCGTGCACCCGGAAGTTGAGCGACAGCACCTCCTCGGTGATGTCGTACTCGACGAGGACCTGGTCGTCCCCCGCCTGACGGATCCACATGGTGGGACGCCCGGGACGGTCCTCGAGAGTCCGGAGGATCGACGTGCTCGCCATGGGGTGCTCCTCGGATCGAGGTGGGTGCGATGTGACGCTGGCTCTGGAATGCTCGGACCCGGTCGACCCCATGTGGAGAGGATGCCGCATCCATGCCAGCTGACGTCGAGGCCGTCGCCCATGCGCACCGCGAGCTCGTTCGCGTCGCGGTCGCGAGCCACGGAACCAGGGGTATCGCCGAGCGGGTGGTGTCCTCGGTCGGCGGCTGGGTGCTGCTGCTCGACGAGCACGGGGGACTGCGTTCGTCGGTCCCCGCGACGGCCCGTGCCCACCTGCCGCGCATCCAGACCGAGCTGACCCGGTTCACGGCGGCGAACCAGCTCTCGGCGCTCACCGTGTCCATGCCGGGCGAGTCCGTCGCCATCCGCCCTGTCGTCACCGCCGGGCGGGCGCGTGGCTTCCTCGCCATCGGCCGCGCCGAGCCGCTCGATCCGATCGAGAGGTCGCTGGTCGACACGGCGACCTACCTGATGGCCGAGGACCTGCGCCGCACCGACGAGTCTCGACAAGCGGTGCGCAACGACCGTCGCGCCGTGCTCCAGCTGATGCTCGACGGCGACATCGTGCGCGCCCGCCGGACCGCAGCCACCTTGCGGGTCCCGGTTCCCGATGGGCCGATGCGGGTCGCGCTGCTCGGCGTCCCGCGCAACCACGGCGCCGAGCTCCTCGAGACGGCGGAGGAGGACCAAGCCTTGCGCCGCATCGTGACCCTCAGTGCCGAGCTCCGTCCCGGACGAGTCGCCATCCTGCTCCCGGAGGCCGAGGGCGACACCCGCACACTGGAGGCGATCCTGCGTCGTGTCCCGCACGGCCGGGGGGCGGTGAGCGACTCGACCGACCCCACTGAGCTTCCCGCCGCGTGGGCCCGGGTCCGCTCGGTGTTCCGTGCCGCCCTCGACGACCCCGGCCGGCTGTACGAGGCCCGCGACGTCACCGACGCCGGCCTGCTGCGGCACCTGGACGGTCCGGACGCCCGCGCGTGGGCCGAGGCGACCCTCGCCGGGCTGCGCGCGCTCGACAAGGGCTCGAAGGTCGACTTCGTCCAGACCCTGCGGACCTTCCTGGCCAACAACGGGCGTGCCGACGCCTCGGCGAGTGCACTCGACATCCACCGCCACACGCTGCGCTACCGCATGTCGCAGCTGGCGACCGCCCTCGAGCGCGACCTCGACGACCCGACCGTCCGGGCAGAGCTGTGGATCGCCCTGCAGCTCGTTCACGAGTGAGCGGTCGCGGCCTGCCTCCTCGAGCCACGGTCGAGGAAGCCGCCCAGCCCGGCGACCGCCTCTGAGATCGCGGCGTCGAAGGCCGGCGCCAGCTCGGCCGGCTCGATCTCGGTGCTGTAGACGACGATCGTCCGGTCGGCGTCGAGGTCGATGACGTCGACCGTGCCCAGGTGCGACGTGACCGGCAGATCGCCGCCGACGGCGCGGTACTGCAGTCGGCGCCGAGTGTCGTCCAGGGTGACGATGTCCTCCTCGAGGGTGCTGCCGTCGCCGAGCACGACCGCGCGGTGCCGGTCGTCGCCGGTGGAGGAGGACATGGCCGGGAACCAGGAGGCGATGCGAGAGACGTCGCGGATCACCTCCCAGACCTCGGCGGCGGGGACGTTCAGGACGGCGTGCGATCGAAGCGTGGTCATGGTCCAAGGCTGGTCGAGCGTGGTGCCGTCGTGAGTGCGCGGCTTGGACAGGTCCGTCCGCCATTTTGTACGAACGGGCGCACTGTGGCCCAGGCCACATCGCCGCCACCCTCCTCGGAGGCACACCGCACGTCCCGAGAAGAGGTACCCGTCATGCCGCCCCTCGACATCCACGACATCGAGAAGTCCGCCCACGAGACCCAGGTAGGGCGATGGTCGCTCACCATGGCCTGGTGGGCGCTGTTCAGCGCCATGTTCTGGCTCTACGTCGCCACCGCATCGACCGCGGCGTACGGCGCACGAAGCACCCTCGTGGGGATGGTGCTCGCGATCGTGACCTTCGGCCTGATCAACCGCGTCCTCGCGGCCTACGCCCTGCGCACCCGCAGCACGGTCGAACGGATCTCGCAGGCCCTGTTCGGCGGTGTCGGATCGACGCTCGCGGCGCTGCTGATCGGCATCACGGCGCTCTACTACGGCGTCTTCGAGGGCTCGGTGATCGCGGCGACCCTGCAGACCTGGTTCGGAGGCGACATCAAGCTCTGGTACTTCGTCTGCGTGGCCTACGCCCTGCCACTGGCCTTCGGCGGCGTGCGGAACTGGCTCGACCGGCTCAACGGCTTCCTGCTGCCCTTCTACTGCATCGGACTGGTCGCTCTCGTCGTGGCGAGCTCGATCGACCGCGGCTACCCCAGCGGGTGGCTCAGCGTCACCGCTCCTGACTCGGTCGTTCCGGGCTGGGTCGGCTCGTACCTGATCTACATGGGCATCTGGGTGATGATGCTGTTCACGATGGACTTCGCCGCGCTCGGCAAGGCGGAGGACACCCGGTTCCACCAGCGGGTCACCTTCGGACCGTTCTTCTACCTGTGCACCTTCGGGATCAACGGCCTGGTCGGGATGTACGTCGTCCACGCCTACGGTGTCGAGGGCACGGAGACCGGCGTCGTTCAGGGTGTCACGGGCTCGCTCGGCCTGGCGGGGGTCCTGCTGATCGTCATCTCGCAGACCCGGATCAACACCGCCAACTACTTCCTCGCCTCGAACAACCTCGAGGTCGTCCTGGAGAAGGTCGCCGGCATCCGCCTGCCCCACATCGCCTGGGTCCTCATCTGCGGTGCGCTTGCCTACCTGTTCATGCTGACCGACGTGCTGAGCTACCTGCTCGAGGCGCTCGCCTACCAGGGCGTGCTGATCATGGCCTGGACCGGAGTGGTCCTGGTCCACGTCCTGCTGCGCGGCGCCGGAGACGACGCAGCGAGCCTTGCTCGGCGCCAGCCGTCGGCGGGCCTGTTCGTCATCTGGGTCGGATCCGCAGCGGTCGGCATCGCGCTCCTCGAGCAGGGGAGCAGCGCCCTGCTCGCGACACTCTCGCCCGCGGTCACCGTTGCGCTCGCCGTTCTCGGCGCCGTGCTCGTGAGCCAGCGCTCGCCGAGGTCCGCCGCCGAGCCTGCCGCGGTGGGCTCGTGACCGCGGGCACACGGGCTGACGACCTGCTGGCCAGGATCCCCACCGGGGTCCTGGTCGGCGGGGAGTGGCGCGATGCTGCCGCCGGCGCTCGCATCGGCGTCGAGGACCCGGCCACCGGGAAGGTGCTCGTCGAGGTCGCCGACGGGGACGCCGCCGACATGGTGGCCGCGCTGGACGCGGCTGCCGTGGCTCAGCCGGCCTGGGCCGCGACCTCGCCCCGCTCGCGGGCCGAGATCCTGCGGCGCGCCTTCGACGAGGTGATCCGACGCGCCGACGAGATCGCGTGGCTGATCTCGTCCGAGATGGGCAAGCCGTTGACGGAGTCGGCAGGTGAGGTCCGCTACGGCGCCGAGTTCCTGCGCTGGTTCTCCGAGGAGGCACCCAGGATCTCGGGGACCTGGCGCCGCTCGCCCGAGGGAACCTCCCGCCTGCTCACCATGAAGGCGCCCGTCGGTCCGACCCTGATGATCACGCCCTGGAACTTCCCCCTGGCGATGGCCACGCGCAAGGTCGCCCCTGCCGTCGCCGCCGGTTGCACCATGGTGCTCAAGCCATCGGAGCTGACCCCGCTGACCTCGTTGCTGTTCGCCGACCTGATGCAGGACGCCGGGCTTCCTCCGGGCGTGCTGAACGTCGTCACGACCTCCCGCGCCGGCGACGCGACGATGCCGCTGCTGCGCGACCCGCGCCTGCGCAAGATCACCTTCACCGGATCCACCGCGGTCGGCAAGGTGCTGTTGTCGGCCGCGAGCGAGCAGGTGCTGCGCACGTCGATGGAGCTCGGCGGCAACGCGCCCCTGCTCGTGTTCGAGGACGCCGACCTCGACACCGCGGTCCAGGGAGCGCTGGACGCGAAGATGCGCAACGTCGGTCAGGCCTGCACCGCCGCGAACCGGATGCTGGTCCACGAGTCCGTCGCCGACGAGTTCTCCCGCCGACTCAGCGCCGCCATGGCGAGCCTGGTCGTCGGGCCGGGCACCGCAGCCGGCGTCCAGGTCGGTCCGCTCATCGACGCCCGTGCCGTCGCGAAGGCCGAACGACTGCTGGACCACGCGGTCTCGGACGGCGGCGAGGTGCTCACCGGCGGCCACGCACTCCCCGGCGACGGGCACTTCTTCGAGCCCACGGTCGTGCGTGCGCCTGGCGACGCGGGGTTCGCACAGGAGGAGATCTTCGGCCCGATCGCGCCCGTCGGCACCTTCGCCGACACCGACCAAGCGATCCGGCTCGCCAACTCCTCGCCGTACGGGCTGGCGTCGTATGTGTTCTCACGCGACCTGTCCCGCGTCCTCGACGTCGTGGAACGACTCGAGTTCGGCATGGTGGGCGTCAACCAGGGGGTGATCTCGAACGCGGCCGCTCCGTTCGGTGGCGTCAAGCAGTCCGGTCTTGGCCGCGAGGGCGGCGTGGAGGGGATCGAGGAGTACCTCGACACCAAGTACGTCGGCATCGCTCCGTAGGGGGACGTCAACCATGGACGACTGGACGTCACGCGCCCGGTGCCGGTTCGAGGACCCCGATCTCTTCTTCCCGACGGGTACGAGCGAGTCGGCCCGGACACAGCTAGAGGAGGCTCGCCGGATCTGCCAGCAATGCGCCGTCCGCAGGCCCTGTCTCGACCTCGCGCTCGCCACCGAGTCGCAGGACGGCATGTGGGGCGGTACCACTCCGAACGAGCGACGGCGCCTGCGACGTGGGATGAGACGCCAGCCGGTCGTGCTCGTCGGATCCCGCTAGGTTGCGGCCGTGCTGCGTCGGATCGTCCTCGCGATGCTGGCGCTCGTGCTCCTCGCCTACGTCCCGCTCGCAGCGACGTCGATGTGGTTCACGATCCTGCCGGGCTTCCCGCGCCTCCAGGAGCAGCTGGACGCCCGGTTGGGAGGTCACGCCTATGCCTGGGGCTCCGGCTCGGTCGCGGCTGTGCGGACGGCTGCCTACGTCGACCACCGGGTGGCGCTCCTTGCGCACACGATGCTCGGTGCGGTGGCGCTGTGCCTGCTGCTCGTGCAGGCAGTCGTGCTCGTGCGTGCGCGTCGCGGTGCTCTCGACCTGGCGGGTGCGCTGCATCGTCGGGTCGGACGGGCCTACGCCGGTGCGGTGGTCCTGAGCATGGTGGCTTCCTTCGTGTTCCTGGCCCGCGCCCCGCATGTCGACCTGCCTGGGCAGGCCGCCTTCCGGCTGCAGCTCTGGCTCCTCGGAGCAAGCACGATCGGCACCCTCGCCGCAGGGGCCGCCGCGGCACGCCGAGGTGACCGCGACGCCCACCGCGCTTGGATGGTGCTCAACGCTTGCTTCCTCGCGACGGCGCCGATCCTGCGGTCGATGTGGTCGACGCTCGGCGCACTGGTTCCTGAGCACACGATGCTCACCAACCTCGAGGTGAGCGCCGTCTCGCTGGCCGTCGTCGCCCCCGCGGCTGGCGCCACCGCGCACGCCTGGGAGGTCCGGCGAGGCTCGCACCGTTCGGCCGGTCGGCGGCAGCTGGCATTCCTCGCCGCCGCCGGAGTCGTGGGGGAGGTGCTCGTGCTCGCGCGCTTCCGCGCCGCGTCCGGCGAGGCAACGCCGGCGTCGTACCCGTGGTTCCACGTCGTACCGATGGTGATCTTCGCCCTGCTTGTCGCGTGTCGCGCACGGAATGGGCCGATTGCCGCGGGGCTGGCCGCCGCGCCGTGGGCGGTCCTCGTCACGTCCGCCGCCCTCGCGCCCTCCTTCGGCGTGAGCGAGAGCCTGCGGGCGGGGCTGCTGTGCGGACCTGGGGCGCCACTGGTCGCGTCGCTGGCCTTCGCACTCAGGTCGTCGACGACCAGCCGCCGGGCCCTGGACCGAGGCCCGACGAGCCGCGACACCACCGGGCCGCCATTTCGTGTCCCTCGAGCGGCGCATTAGCGCCTCCTCACGCCGTCCGGATCGCGGCATGGTCGGGCACCTACTCGGGACGTAAAGCTCGACCCGGCCATGTCTCGCTCCAGAAGTCCGTGTCGCACCATCGAGTCCAATGACTTCTCGTTCGCCGAGCTACGCCGGCTAGCCATTTCTCTTTCTCTGCCGCAAGTCGAAGCACCCGCTGAGCGTCCTCCGGAGCGATGTGATCGAAACGGGGCGCGTCGAATAGGTCGCTGAGCTCCATCCACTGCGTGTAGACCGCACCGCCGCGGGGCAGCCATGTCACATCGTCCAAGACCGCGCCAGCCGCCCCATTGCCGTCTCGTACGCCTGCCAGGAGCCATCTGACATCGCGACCTACGACCGTTGTTGTGAATCCGAAGTCGCCAGCCCGATCTAATGGGCAGCCGGGTGGCCACTGCCCGTGCCCATTGAGGAACATGAAAGCCCGGCCCAAATACGGCCCAAGGTCCAGGCAGTATTCCACTCTCACGACGCATCACGACCCCTCGCGCCCCAGCCCGTGATCAGCATGAGACACACCTCTGACCTGCTACCTTGGCCACATCAAGGTGTCGGCCGTGGGCGCGCCGGGTCGGCATGGGACGCCCCTTCTGATCCCTACGGATCAGAAGGTTTGGGGTTCGAATCCCTACAGGCGCGCACGACACGGAAGCTCAGGTCAGCCCGCTGACCTGAGCTTCCGTCGTATGCGGGGTAGGTCACCTCTTCCCCCGCGTTGGCCCGTCGAGCCACCACCTCCGCGACGCCAGGGGACAGCCGGTTCCTGAGATCGGTCTCCGCTGGCGGCGGAGCCACGCCTGACACCCCAGCCGCGGACAAGTCGACGCCGATTGACCCGCTGGTCGGGATCAGGGTCTCGCACCGTGGCTCGACGTCGCGGAGCACTTGGAAGAGTGCGCCACCCTGCAATTGCTTCAGCCTCGTGCGTACCCGGCTCTCCGGTGCGGATCCTTGTTGACAGTGACGCCCGCCACTGCTCTACTACTCATAGTATCTGTTGATGAGGAGATAAGGTGAAGTCCTGCACAGCTATCGCCCGAGCTGTCCGCGTGCACGCCGGACTCCGGGGCTCCGCACTCGTCGCCACTGCAACGCTGTCACTTCTCGTATCGGCATGTTCGGGGGGAGCAGGGGCGGATGGAACCAAGGACGCGGACGTCACCGGCGCTCTGCCGGCCGACATCCCGTCTTCGGTGACCATCGGGGTGACCGCGGAGCTGACGACCATCGATCCGCTGCGCGTCGTCCAAGAAGTCGACGTGATGGCGCTGGCCATGATCTCCGGCACGCTGCTGCGGCAATCGGGCGGCAAGCCCAGCCCCGGCCTCGCTGAGCGGTGTGAAGCGAGTCCGTCGGGTGTGCAGGTCCGATGCCAGCTTCGGGACGGTCTGAAGTTCTCCGATGGCAGCCCGCTGGACGCGAACGACGTCGTGGCGACCTTCCAGCGCGCAATGAACGATCCGGCGAACGTCAACGGTGGATTGGTCGCGCCCCTGCGGGCCGTCGAGGCCGCGAATCCGCGTGAAGTGACGTTCAGTTTGAAGCGTCGTACGCCGAGCTTCATGCTCGCCCTGACCGAAGGTGCACTCGGCGTCTTCCCGGCCGACCGCCTCGACAAGCCAGGCTTCTTCACGACGCCCGTGAGCTCGGGACCGTACGCCCTGACGAAGAACCGCGGCGGTGAGATGACCTTCGTGCGGAATGCGAACTACCCCACGGAGCTCCAGCCGGTGGTTCGGACGGTCAAGTTCGACGCCGTCGTCGACACCAGCACCCGGCTGTCGCAGCTCAACACCGGCCAGCTCGACCTCGCCTACGCCTTGCCGGCCAACCTTGCCGCCCAGGTCAAGTCGCCCGGCAAGGCCTACGCCACGCAGCAGTACGGCGGGATCTACCTCTACGTGAACAACAGCAGTGGTCCGCTGGGAGATCCTCGCGTCCGGAAGGCCATGTCGGCGGCGATCGACCGCGACGAGATCAACAAGATCGCCTTCCTCGGGAAGAACAAGCCGCTGGGCGGCTTCCTCCCCTCGGTCATGGAGGGTCACGACGGTGAGGCGTCCGTCGCGCGGAACCTGGATGCGGCCAAGGAGCTCCTGCAGGGCACCGCGTGTGAGAACGGCTGCAAGCTGACGGCCATGCAGCGAGCGGGATATGCCCCGTACGACGCCATCACGACCGTGATCCAGAAGAACCTCGCGGATATCGGCATCGATGTCGCGATCAACACCGTCGACCAGGCGACGGCCAACACCAATGAGCAGAACGGCAACTTCCAGGTGGAGGTCGGCAACCTCTACGACGTGGTGAACAGCCCCGAGCTCGTGATGCTCAACTATGGGCTGAGCAGCGCGGGCGGGATTCGTGCGCTCTTCTCCGACTATCGCTCGGACAAGATGGACGAGCTCGTCAGGCAGGTCGCCGCCGAGGACGATCCGCAGAAGCGCGCCGAGATCCTCGACGAGATCAATCGCCTGTTCGCCGAGGAGCTGCCGTTCATCCCGCTCGTCGACCACGCCACCGTCTGGGGCAGCCGCGTCTCGCCGCGGCTGGTGGCTTTCACGGCGAGCGGCACCTTCCAGGTCGGAACCGAGACGAAGGGGCCCGGGGAGTGACCGCGAGCGTGACCTCGTCGGGGTCGTCGGCGAGCCCGCCGCTCGAGCCTGCTGCCGATGCGGGATCGGGTGCCGATCAGCGGAGAGGCCGCGCCCGGCGCATGATGGTGACCGGCTTCAACCGAACGGTGGAGTCGCTGATCGTCACGTTCATCGTCGTGACCCTCAGCTTCGTCCTGGTCCACCTCGTCCCGGGCGACCCTGCCCGCACCATTCTCGGCGTCCGCGCGTCGCCCGAGAAGGTCGAGGCGCTTCGCGCGGCCCTTGGTCTGGATCAACCGCTCTGGCGCCAGTACGTCGACTTCCTCAAGGATGTCGCCACGGGCAACTTCGGCATGTCCGTCTCCCGCCCGGGCACGAGCGTCGCCGAGCTGCTCCTCCCGCCGCTCGGCGTGACGATGTCGGTCGTTGCCGTGACCATCGTGCTGTCGGTCGTCGGCGGCTCGATCAGCGGGTTGACTGCAGCGCTGACGCGCTCCGGCGGCGTGAGTGCCGTGCTCGAGTTCCTCTCGACGGCAGCACTGGCCGCCCCTCCCTTCCTTCTCGGCCTCGTGATGCTCACCCTCGTCGCAGTCCAGGCGGGCATCGCGCCGGCCGGCGGGTGGGGCGACGCCTGGCCAGGGCATCTGGAGTACCTGTGGCTTCCCTCCCTGGCGCTGACGGCCTATCTAGGGGCACTCGTACACCGCTCGGTCTGCACGAGCGCTCGCGACGTCATGCGCCAGGACTTCGTCGAGGCCGCGCTGCTGCGCGGGTACCGGCCCATGCACGTTGCTGTTCGGCACGTGCTGCCGAACAGCCTGCTGCCTGCCATCTCCGTGGTCGGACTCAACATCGGAACGCTCGTCGGCGGCGCTGCCGTCATCGAGGCGGTCTTCGACCTGCCGGGCATCGGAACACAGATGGTCAACGCAGTGTCGCAACGTGACTACCCGACCATTCAAGGCGCTGCCGTCATCACAGCGCTCCTCGTCATCGCCGGCAACCTGATTGCCGACATGTTGTACGCCGTCGTCGACCCACGGGCAGGAGACCATGGCCGTCGTTGAAGTGAATCCCACCAGCACCGCCCGCGCCATCGGCTCTCGGCGTCGCCGGGCATCCCGTACCTTCGCCATCGGCGCCGGCCTGCTCTTGGTGATCACCCTCGCGTGCTTCCTCTGGCCGCCGCTGTCGGGGGTCTCCACCACGGACTTCGTCGGCACCCCGCTCCAAGCGCCCTCGGTGCAGCACCCGTTCGGCACCGACAACTTCGGCCGTGACGTCTTCGTCCGCACCATGGCCGGCGGCCGACTGGACCTGGTGGTCGCGGCCCTGGGGGTGACGGTCCCCCTCATCTTCGGGACCTTCCTGGGGGTGGTCTCAGGGCTGGCCGCCGGCACCGTCCTGGATCGCGTCATCATGCGCATCGTCGACGCGATCCTGGCCTTCCCGTTCGCCATCTTGATCCTCGCGCTCAGCGTCGTGATCGGTCCCGACTGGAACCTGTGGGTACTTCCCGCCGGCGCGCCGGCGATCCTCGTCGCTCTGTTCGTGACGAGCTGGAGCGTCTACGCCCGCATCGCCAGGGGCGAGACGCTGTCCATCCGCCAGCGAGACTTCGTCGTGGCCGCCCAGGTCACCGGTCTCAGCCGATGGACGGTCGTTCGACGCCACCTGCTGCCCAATGTCCTCCCGGCCACGTTCACCTACGCGCTGTCAGACGTGGTCCTGGTCATCGGCGTCATCGCGTCGCTGCCCTTCCTCGGCGCCGGTGTGCAACCGCCGACGCCCGAGTGGGGAAGCATCATCTACGACGGCCGATCGCTGCTCGGCCAGGCGCCCTGGGTGTCGCTCTGCCCGGGACTGGTCGTGGTCGCGACCGGGATCGCCGTACGCCTGATGGGCCAGGGCTCGCGCATCCTCAGCGGAGGCGAAGACGCATGACCAGCCACCTGATGGAAAGCGAGAACTCCCGCATGGCGCAGGCGGAAGGGAAGTCTGAGAGAGGCCGGCTTCTCGAGGTGAAGGACCTGAACGTCACGGCAGGGCCGCTCGAGTTGGTGACGTCCGTCGACTTCCAGCTTCGTCGCGGCGAGCGCCTCGGTCTCGTCGGCGAGACCGGATCGGGGAAGTCGCTGACGTGCCGAGCGGTGATGGGCGCCCTCGAGCGCAAGGGCCTCAGCGCGACCGGTTCGGTGACATTCGACGGCGTCGACATGGCCCGGATGGCGCCGGCAGCCAAGCGCAAGCTCCTCGGACGCGAGATCGGCTTCGTCCCGCAGAGCTCGTTGAACTCCCTCAATCCCGTGATGCGGGTCGGTCGGCAGCTCGCCGAGGCGGTCGAGCATCTCGGTTGTCCCAGGCGGGACGTCGATGCCCGGGTTCGCGAGCTGCTCGCTGCGGTCGAGCTTCGCGACGTGGAACGAGTGTTGCGGGCATACCCGCATCAGCTCTCCGGCGGTATGCGTCAGCGCGTCATGATCGCGCTGGGTATCGCCGGCCGGCCTCAGCTGTTGGTCGCCGACGAGCCTACGACCGCTCTTGACGTGACCGTCCAGCGTCGACTGCTGACACTGCTGGTCGAGCTGTGCGACGCCGAGGGCATGGCGCTGCTTCTGGTGACCCACGACCTGGGGGTCGTCCAAGAGGTCTGCGACAGCGTTCTGGTGATGTACGCCGGCCAGGCCATGGAGTCCGGGCCGGTCAAGGAGGTCTTCGCGCGACCTTCGCATCCCTACACGAGGGCCTTGCTCGCGGCGCGGCCGAGCTCCGCTTCTGCCGCGGGCGCAGGGGCGCGACTCCTGGGGCTTCCGGGGCGCCCCCCGGCGCCCGGCACATGGGACGTCGGCTGCCGTTTCGCGCCGCGGTGCGAGCTGCGAGTCGACGCCTGCACGGCCGGCAGCATCGATCTTCGCGCCGAGGACGACGGGCATCTGCTCCGGTGCGTACACGCCAGCGGAGAAGGGAGGAGCCGTCATGCCTGATGGCAGCTCTGCACGCGCCCCGGTGCTGGAGGTCCGCGGGCTGCGGGCCGGCTACGGCACGGCCCCGGACACGATTCGGGACGTGTCACTGTCGATCGAGCCTGGCCAGATCGTCGGGCTGGTGGGCGAGTCGGGATGTGGGAAGTCGACGCTGGCCAAGGTCGTGCTGGGACTGCTCCGCCCCCGCGAGGGAGACGTCCTGGTCGACGGTCGTCGGTGGGGCGACCGGTCGTCCCGCGACCCCCTGCGCAGTTGCGTCCAGATGGTCTTCCAGGACCCCTACGCCTCCCTCAACCCGAAGCTCACCGCGGCAGAGACCGTTGCTGACTCGTTCCGGCGGTGGAAGGGATCGTCACGGCGCGACGCGCTCGATGAGGCCCGCCGCCTGCTGGACCGCGTCGGCCTGCCCCGGACTGCTATCGATGCCCGCGCCGAGCGTCTGAGCGGTGGGCAGTGCCAGCGGGTCGGCGTCGCCAGGGCGCTTGCGTGCGAGCCGCGACTCCTCGTCGCGGATGAGCCGACGTCCAGCCTCGACGTGTCGGTCCAAGCCCAGATCCTCAACCTGCTCCTCGAGCTTCAAGAGGGGATGGGGATGTCGATGCTCCTGATCAGCCACGACCTGTCGGTGATCCGCTACATGACCTCGGAGGCGATGGTGATGAGCGGCGGGGCGGTCGTGGAACATGGCAGCACGGCAGCCATGTTGCGGCAGCCTCGGCACCCGTACACCCGAACGCTCGTCGAGAGCATCCCGGGCCAGGTCGCCGACTGGGCATAGGGACGGCGACCGACGGCCGGGCCGGCCACGCCGAGGGTCCGCGCGCGAGCCCGGTCAGATAGGATCTGTTGATCATCACACCTGCGGGCCCTCGGGGACCCGGCCAGGATCGGAGAGTTCATGACCAAGCGCGCAGCACTCGATTCCACCCGTCTCCACGAGCAGCTCGCCCGCGAACTCGCCCGCGACATCGTCGCGCGGCGCCTTCCCGAGAACGCTGTCGTGCCGTCGGCCGAGGATCTCGCCTCGTCCTACGGCGTGAGTCGTACCGTCGCACGCGAGGCGCTGCAGGCTCTGGCCACCGCCGGCCTCGTCACCGTCCGTCACGGCAAGCGGACCCTCGTGGCTCCACTCAGCGAGTGGCGGTTCCTCGAGGACCTGGTCAAGCAGGCGATCGCGCGTGAGCAGCTCGCCGCGGGTCTGGCGAACGACCTGATGGAGACGAGGATGGCCCTCGAGGTGGCGGCAGCGAAGCTGTGCGCCGAGCGGGCCGATGATGAGCACTTCGAGCAACTGGAGCGACATGCGAGGGCATGTCTCGACAGCTACGAAAACGGGACCCTCAACCCGTCCAGTCCGCAGGCAGTGGCCGATGACCTGCACTTCCACCGGCTGATCGCCGAAGGCTCCGGGAACCAGGTGCTCGTCCATCTGGTCACCGACATCCGGCGGGAGCTCGCGCCCACCTGGGCGATCGATGCCATGACGGTCCCTGATGCGATCCGGGTGTGGCAGGAGCATCTCGAGATCGCGAAGATCCTGGCGACGCGGGACCAGGTGAAGGTCGAGTCGGTGCTGCGCGAGCACATGCGGCACACCGTCGACACGACGATCAGGCGAGCCCTCCCTGTGCAGGAGCAGGACAGCATCGATCGCAGATGGCCGGACTCGGAAGAGGCTGCAGGAACCTCGGCGAGCACGTAGGCGCGACCACGGGCGGCCGGTACCGGTCGCCGGGCCACCCCGTCGGTCGGCGACCTTTTGTCGCGGCCCCGTCAGGGAAAGCGAAGGGGCTGCTGCGCGTGTTCGCAGCAGCCCCCGGGCTCGGTGGTCTCAGAATCTCGCGTAGAGCCCGCCGTCGGCGTAGATGACCTGGCCGCTGATGTAGGTGTTCCTCTCGGAGGTCAGGTACTCGACGATGGTCGCGATCTCCGCCGGTTCTGCGGCTCGCTTCGCAGGGAGCCGGCCGAACTTCAAGAAGCCCTCTTGGAACCAGTCCTGGCTGAGGTGCTCATCCGTGCACAGAGCGGTCCGAACGAACCCAGGAGCCACGGCGTTGACCAGCACGCCGTGCTCGGTCCACTCCGAGGCCTGTGACCGGGTGATGTTGTCCAGGGCCGCCTTCGACGCGTCGTAGGCGGATTGTCCCGGGTGACCGGCGCGCCCATGGATGGACGAGATGTTGACGATCCGCCCGTAACCGGCAGCCAACATCGCCGGCGCCAGCCGGGCAGCCAGGACCGCCGGTGCGACGGTGTTGATGTCGAGGACGGCGCGGAGGTCGGCACCGGTCAGCTCCACGGCCGGGCGGTCGTAGCCGATGCCGGCGCAGTTGACGAGGATGTCGAACCGTTCGTGAGCATCCAGCAGGCGAGCGGCGAGGCCTTCTGCATCGGCTGCGAGGTCGGCGATCTCGAAGTGGTCTGCCCGCGTTCTCGGAGCGGAGTGGCGGTCGACGCCGACGACGACGTCGCCTCGGGCCTTGAGGTCATCGACGATCGCCGACCCGATGCCCCCGGCCGCGCCCGTGACGAGCGCGGTCCGAGGCCGGCGGCTGGCCGAGGTTGCGGCCGCCGTCATCGCTGCGAGTCGCTGACGCGAGCAAGGTCGCCGTCATCGCCGGGCGCGACGGCGACCAGGTCGATCTCGACCAGGAAGCCCCCGAGCTTCGAGCCGACAGTCGTCCGCGCCGGAGCACCCTTCGGGAAGAACTCCTTGAAGGCAGCGTCGAATGTCGCCCAGTCGCGATCCAGCTCGTGCAGGTGGACGGTCGCCTTCATGACATGGTCCAGCGAGGAGCCCGCGGCCTTGAGGACGACGGCGAGGTTCTCCATGACGAGTCGGGTCTCGGCGGCCGCATCGCCGGTGACCAGCTCGCCGCTGGCCATGTCGATCGGCGCCATGCCTCCGGTGTAGACGAGCCCGTTCGCGACGACGGCCTGGCTGTAGGCGCCCGACGGTGCCGGAGCGTCGGGAGTGCTGATGATGGAGATGGACATGGTGCTCCTTCTAGAAGTGGGTGGTGAGGTAGTCGGTGATGAGCCCTCGACGGTCGAGCACGGCGAGCCGCTGCCACTTGTCCAGGGTCGTGCAGGGGTGGGACACGCCGAGCGCCACGACGGTGCCCACGAATGCTCCGGCTGTCGCCGGAGTGGGAAGCCGGACGTAGGCGTGCTGATCGTTCAGGTCCGTCACGGTCCACCTGGGCCGCGGATCGGGGTGGCCCGCCTCTGCGCTGACGATGCCCAGCACGACGGGCAGGCCCAGGTCGAACCCGACGTCGCGCCGTCCCGCATCGAGGATGAGCAGGTCCGGCTCCGGATGAGAGATGACCTGTGACCACACCTCGACGCTTCCTCGGAGCTGGGGGACCGGCGTGTTCTCCGCGTAGAAGCCGTGGTCGTGCAGGAGGTAGCACCCGCTGCGAAGAACGCGTCGGACCGAGCGTCGATCGAGCTGAACCCGCGCCAGCTCTTCGCCGACGACGTCGAAGTAGGCGCTGCCGCCACAGCTGATGATCGCTTCCTGCGACTGGATCGACCCGTCTTCGTGCAGTCCTCGGAGGACATCGCCCAGCGCTCGCACGAAGGCACGCACCGCCGATAGTGCGTTCGGTGTCCGGTCGGCTACCAGCGAGCCTTCGTAGGCAGACACGCCGGCCAGCACGAGACCGAGGGCGCGCACGGTGCGACCGAGCTCGATGGCGTCGGACTCGGTGCGGACTCCGGCGCGACCGCCGGGGTGACCGACCTCGATCAGCACCGAGACACGGTGCCGCTGATCCGCCAGGCCGCGGGCCAGTTCCATGGCGCCACGCACGGAGTCGACGTAGCACACCACGTCCAGCTTGGGATCCGCGCGCAGCGCGCGGCAGAGCCACGAGATGGTGCGCGGGTCAACCAGCTCGTTCGCGATCACGAACCGCTTGGCCCCCCAGCTCATGGCGGTTCGAAGCTGGCTCGCGGTGGCGACCGTGAGCGCCCACGCGCCGGCTTCCTGCTGAATCGCGGTCAGCTGTGGCGACATCGTCGTCTTGATGTGGGGAGCCAGTGACAGGCCGTGACGATCGCAGAACGCGCGCATCAGCGCAGCGTTGGCCTGCACCGCCTCCATGCGCACCACGGCGAGTGGCCAGGAGAAGGCACTCACGAACGGGTGGCCGGTGGTCAGGTCCGCGTTCATGGACTTCGTCGGACTCGGCGAGGTCGCGCGCCGGGACTCGCTACCCGAGAGGACCGCGGCGCTCGTGCCGGAATCCGACGAGGCACTGTCGGCGTACAACGGTCCGGTTGGTGGCTCCATGGCCGTCTTCTCATTTCTTCTTGCTTGGCTGGTCAGCAACAGATAGTATCAGTGTCTGACCGTATGGCAATGCATCATCTGTTGAAGGAGCTCGTAGTGGTCCATGGAGTAGCGCTCGTGACGGGAGCAGCGTCGGGCATCGGTGAGGGCATCGCTGCCTCCCTGGTCCGGGACGGTTGGACGGTCCGGATCGCGGACCTGAGCGATCGAGTCAAGGAGGTCGCCGACCGACTCGGGGTGCAGGGCACCCAGCTCGACGTACGCGACGACCGAGCGGTCGCCGCCTGGGTGAACGAGTCGCCGGACGCGACGGCCCTGGTGACCTCGGCCGGGATCTGTGCCGGGGAGGCGCTGGTCGATTCCACGGACGAGGACTGGCAGTCGGTACTCGACATCAACTTCATGGGGACGGTGCGTGCCCTTCGTGCGTTCAGCCGCAACCGGATCGCGGCGGGCGGTGGCGGCGCCGCCGTCCTCATCGCCTCGAACAACGCGTTCTGGCCGGCCCGGACCATCGGCCCGTACTGCGCCTCCAAGGCTGCGGTGTTGATGCTCGGCCGCACGAGTGCATCCGAGCTCGGCGAGCACCAGATCCGGGTGAACGTCGTGGCCCCGGGCGAGACCGATACCCCCATGACCCACGAGGCGCTGCAGGACCCGGCCGAGCTCAACGAGATCGTCCGCCGTACCCCTCTGGGCCGCATCGGGCACCCCGAGGACATCGCGGACGCTGTGGCGCTGCTGCTCCAGCCGGGAGCTCGTTGGATCACCGGACAGCTGATCTCGGTCGACGGCGGCATCAGCCTGCGCGGCGAGTCCGACCTCAACCCGGTGCACCAGGACGCTTCGTGACCGAGCACGCGGCGCGACCGGCGCAGCTCGGCGGAGACCAGCTACGCCGACTGCACGTCCCGCTGGACATGCTCCCTCCGCCCAGTCGTCTCCGGTTCCCGGACGGCGCGGACTACCGCATCGAGATCCCCTCGGTCGAAGGTCCCGACGTCCTGGCGGCCGTGCTGGATGAGGCGCGTGCTCGCGAGGTGACCGTCAATCGTGTCTCGCAGGGCAGCGGGGCCATGCTGCACTCGGTGCAGGAGCTCAGGGACATGGCCCTCCTGGGGAACGAGAACGGGCTCGAGGTCTGCCTGTTCATCGGCCCCCGCGAGGAGTGGGGCATCGGAGCCATGTCCCGGTCCGCTGACGCTGGGCTGCTCGCCGGAGCCATTCGTGGCAGCCGTCAGCTCCGGTACGCCGTCGAGGACGTGGTCCGGGCCAGCGAGGCGGGAATCCGTTCCTTCCTCATCGCTGACCTCGGACTCCTTCAGCTGCTGTCGAACGCACGCATCGCCGGCGACATCGCGCCGGACACCGTCCTGAAGGTCTCGGTGATGCTGGCCCCGTCGAACGCGGCGACGGCCCGCGTGCTGGAGGACCTGGGGGCCGACACGCTGAACCTGCCCACCGACATGTCGGTCTGGGAGCTCAGTGAGCTCCGCGAGGCCACCAGCCTCCCGTTGGACCTCTACGTCGAGGCTCCTGACGCGATGGGAGGCGTCGTGCGTGGAGAGCAGGTGGCCGAGCTCGTCGAGGTCGCGGCACCCCTCTACGTGAAGTTCGGTCTCCGCAACGCGGCGGGGCTCTACCCGTCGGGACAGCATCTGCAGGCAACCGCCGAGGTCACCGCGCGGGAGAAGGTCCGTCGAGCACAGATCTCGTTGGAGTGGCTCGAACGGAGCAGCGCCCACCTGACCCAGTCGGCCCCCGGGGCGTCCGGTTTGGCCGTTCCCGTCGCCGAGCTTGTCGCTCGCGGGTGATCGTGGTGGCAGACAGCGCTACCGAGAGGTGGCGAGTCGCGGTGCCGACTCGCCACCGGATCGGCGAACATCCGCTCTGGGACGACGCGACACAGCGGTTGGTCTGGGTGGACTGCTTGGCCGGCAAGGTGTGGGCGGCCCGCCCCGGCATCGAGGACCCGACGAAGCTTTACCAGACGAGGGACGCCGGCCCGATCGGCTGCGCGGCACTGCGCGCGAACGGAGGGCTCGTCGTCGCCGGATCCGAGGGTGTCGTCCTCGTGGAACCTTCCGGGGAAACGCGACAGCTTGCCGACATCCCACTGAGGCCAGGGGTCCGGTTCAACGACGGCGCTTGTGACCCCGCGGGGCGGTTCCTGGTAGGAACGACCGGCGGAGACGTGCCGGGTCTGGGCGAGCTGTACAGCGTCGAGCCCGACGGCCGTTACCGGCGCCTGCTGAGCAAGCTGGACGAGGCGAACGGCATCGGGTGGAGCCTCCAGGGCGACCAGTTGTACTTCATCGACTCCGGAGAGCCGCACATCTGGGTCTTCGACTACGACGTCGCGACGGGCGAGCTGAGCAAGCAGCGAGTCTTCGCGCGAAACCCCGGCTTGCCCGGCGTGCTCGACGGCCTGGCCGTCGACCGCGCCGGTCACGTCTGGGTCGCGATGTGGGGCGGCAGCGCGGTTCTGCGCTACGACCCGGCCGGCGCCCCGTGCGAGGTCATCCCGACGCCGGTCAGCCAACCGACCTGCCCCGCCTTCGGCGGGCCGGGTCTCGACACCCTGTACCTGACGACTGGCGCCTTCGACATGACAGCGCACGAGAGCGCCGCGCAGCCGTGGGCCGGGCACGTTCTGCGACATGCCCTGCCCGTCGAGGGACGCCGCCCCCACCTGTTCGGAGCATGAACGTGCAGTCCACCTTCTACGCAATCAACCCGGCCACAGGCGCGACGCTGCCGCATCCGCATCGGGCGTGGGACCAGACCGAGCTCGATCGCGCGTTGGATGCGGCAGCCGATGCGCGGGCGGCGCTTCGTGATGCCCCGCGCCGTCAGGTCGCCACCCTTCTCCGCTCCATCGCCGAGCACCTCGATGCGAGCCGTGACGTGATCACTCGCGTCATGGATGAAGAGACCGCCCTCGGCCTGGCGCGGTGCAACTTCGAACTCGACCGCACCAGAGTCCAAGCCGCGGCGTTCGCTGAACTCGTCGAATCGTCCGCATACCGCGCCCCCACCTTCGACGAAGGCGGCACCACCTACTCGGCGCCCGACCTACGCCGGCTGCTGCAACCGCTCGGTACGGTGGCGGTCTTCGGGGCAAGCAACTTCCCACTGGCGTTCGGGGTCGCCGGCGGGGACGTCGTCTCGGCTCTCGCCGCGAGGTGCCCGGTCGTCGTCAAGGGCCACCCCGGGCATCCCGGCACCTCGGCGCTGGTGGCCGACGTGGTGCGCTCAGCCCTCCGCGAGAGCGGCCTTCCCGATGGCGCCCACTCATCCATGGTCGGCGGCTCTCTGGAGCTCTCCCAAGCGCTCGTAGCTGATGACCGGGTCGACGCGGTCGGGTTCACCGGCTCGTTCCAGGGTGGCATGGCCCTGGCCGCGGTTGCCGCTGCCCGTCCGCGCCCGATTCCGGTCTATGCCGAGATGGGCAGCCTGAACCCTGTCGTGATGACGCCGGAATCGCTGCGGGCCGACCCCTGCACACGCGCGCAGCAGCTCGCGGACTCGGTGCTGAGCGGGTGGGGTCAGTTCTGCACTCGGCCGGGAGTCATCCTGGTTCCTGAGGGCGACGCCGATTCGCTCAGGGCGGCGCTGGTGAATGCCTTCGCCTCGGCGGCGCCGCATCCGATGCTGACCGCGTCGCTGGTCGCGCGACTCGACGCCGAGATCGAGGCGTTGAAACGCCAGTCCTCGATCAGCGTCGAGCAGGCCGATCGTGGGAGGGGGCTTGGCTTCCCCGCCACGTTGATCACGTGCTCGGCAGCGGAGTTCGTTACAGACTCCAGACTCCGTGCCGAGTTCTTCGGTCCCGTCACCTGCTTGGTGTCCGTCCGGGATGCCGAGCAGACGATCGAGTGTCTGCGTGCCATCGGGGGATCGCTGACCGGGACGTTGCACGCCTCGTCACCATCCGACGAGTGGGTCGCCACGGTGTGGCCGGTGCTGGAAGAGCAGTGCGGTCGCTTGGTCTACAACGGTGTTCCGACTGGTGTGTCGGTCAGCCCGGCACAGCAGCACGGTGGCCCCTTCCCGGCTACGAACCATCCGGCATCCACGTCGGTCGGCTTGGCCGCCTACGAGAGATTCATGCGTCCCGTTGCCTACCAAGGCGTACCCGACGAGCTGCTACCGAGCGACCTTCGCCTCCGGCCCACCGAAGCGAGGGCGGGCGGTCTGGACGACTCTCCGGGGAGACTGCGGTGAACGCGCTGAGAGCGGGTGCCGCCAGCGTCGACCTCCGTGCCCCCGTTGGAGTCGACCTCGTCGGCTTCCTGCGGCGCCACCAGGCCAACGAGGGCAACAACCAGGCGCTGGAGGCCGGTGTCCTCGTCCTCGACGACGGACATTCACGAGCCGTGATCGTCTCCATCGACACCGGCAGCATCGTCCGGCCCTTCGCCGACCACATGCGCGAACGCATCGCCGAGGCAGCGGGTGCCGGGGCCGACGCAGTGTTCATCAATGCCAGCCACACGCACGCGGCCCCGCCGCTGCCAGGACACATCAAGACCGGCGGGTCGACAGCCGAACCGACACCGGCTGAGATGCACTACGCACGTGCCGTGCTCGAGGGAGTGGAGGCGGCAGCCGCGCAGGCGGCGCGAGGGCTCGTGCCCGTGCGCCTCGGTCACCGCCGCACCAGCTTCGACGGTGGGGTGAACCGGCGTCAGCGCACGGATGACGGAGGCACGATCATGGGGTGGAATCCCGACGGCTTCCGCGACACCTCGCTCGATGTCGTCCGTATCGAGACCGACTCCGGCACAACGCTGGCGACCCTCATCTCCTATGGCTGCCATCCCGTCGTCCTCGGCCCAGACCTCAACCTCGCCTGCGCTGACTTCGTCGCGCCGATGCGTCGCGAGGTTCGCGCGTCCACCGGGGGCGAATGCCTCTTCCTTCAGGGATGCGCTGGGAACGTCTTCCCACTCGAAGGACTCTTCGCCGAGCCGGGACCCGAGATCACGTTCGGCAAGCAGATGGCGCGCCGAGCCCTCGGTGTCTTCGACGACGCACAACCCTGGGAGGTCACCCATCGGGGGACGGTGATGCAAAGCGCATCACCGATGGCGCTCTGGCGAAGCGAGCTCGTACCTGGTGCGGGCCAAGCCATCGCCGTGGCCCAACGAGACGTCGAACTGAAACTCCAAGTGCTTCCCACGCTTGCCGAGGCCGGCGAAGTCAGGCGAGGACTGGAGGAGAGACTGGCCGACCTCCAGGCGCGCAAACGGCCCCGGACCGAGTGGAACAGCGTCTGGCTGCACCTGGAGTGGGCCACGCGGGTCGAACAATCGTTGACCGACGGCACGGCCACGGACCGCGTCCTCGCACCCATCGGTGCACTCACGGTCGGTCCGCTGACGGTGGTCACACTGCCCTGCGAACCATTCGCCGAGATCGGGGCGGAGATCAAGCGGCGCGTGAGCGGCGACCTGATCGTGCTCGGCTACACCAACCACATGGTCGGCTACGTCCCTACACGCGAGGAGTTCGCGTGGGGCGGCTACGAACCATGGTTGGCACCTCGACACTTCGGACAGCCGGCGCCGTTCGACCCCGGCACCGCTGATCTGTTGATCCAAGAGGCCGTCGCCGCTGCACAGCAGACCCAAGCCGATGCCGCCGCGCGCTGCGGAGACGCGCACCCCCGGTCTCCGTCGCCGGGTCAAGTCCGCTCGGACGATCTCACAGGAAGGCCCACCGCGTGGAGCTAGGCATCTTCGGAGGAACCGTCGCTGACGGCGGGACCCAACGGCCTCAGCGAGCCGACGTACTGGTCGATGAAGGCCGCATCGTTGCTGTCGGGAGCTTCTCCCATGTCGAGACCAGGCGGCGACTCGATGCGACGGACGCCGTCGTCCTCCCAGGCTTCATCGACACGCACATCCACCTCGACGGCTGGTTGGCGGAGGGTGGCACCCACGAGCCGACGCTCAGGCAAGGCGTCACCACCGCGATCGTCGGCCAGGACGGAACCTCTCACTTCCTTGGAGGGCCTGAGACCGTCTCGGAGATCGGACGGTACTTCGCCCCGATCAACGGGCCGGCCGACTTCGAGCGGCGGTGGACCGTCGCGGAGTATCTGGACGCAGTGGACCAGAGGTCGACGTTGAATGTCGCTGCTCTCGTGCCTCATGGAAACGCCCGCCACATGGTCCTCGGCTCCCGCACGACCCCAGCGACGGCTGAGGAGCGGGCCCGCATCAGAGGTCACGTCGCCGAGGCTCTGGAGGAGGGCGCGGTCGGCGTATCCACAGGTCTGCACTACGTGCCCAGCCGACTCGCCGACCGCGAGGAACTCCTGGCCGTCAGCCTCGAAGCCGCCGCTGCCGACGTCCCTCACGTGACGCACATGCGCGGCTATGGCGACCAGGCCGCCACGGCGTTGGAGGAGATGGTCGACCTCGCGGCCGCATCGAAGGCCGCGTTCCACATCTCCCACCTGCTGGCTCCACCGGGCGTGTTGGCCCGGTTCGACGACGCGCGCCAGGCCGGCCTCGACCTCACCTACGACGCCTATCCCTACGACGCCGGCTTCTCCGTGCTGACGATGTTCGGACTCCCCGAGTGGGCGCAAGAAGGGGACCGCCGAGACATCCTCACTCGATTGAGCAGCCCTGATGCGCGCCGGCGCATTGACGACTGGGCGAGGCAGGACGGCGGCCGGCTCCGACACCTGAGGCTGGCCCACCTCGGATCGCCGGCGCTCGCCGCCTACGAAGGACTCACGCTGGAGAGGGCGGCCTACCGCCGTCAGTCCACGATCGGACTCACCGTGTGCGATCTCCTGCTCGAGACCGACCTCGACGCCAGCGCCATCGGACCCAACGGCCGAACTGCGGACGAGTTGATCGCCTTGTCCAGCCACCCGGGCTACATGGCCGGCTCAGACGGTATCTACATCGGTGGCTCGCCCCACCCACGCGGCTGGGGCGCGTTCGCCAGAACGATCAAGATGATGGTCCACGACGCTCGCCGGTGGGACTGGAGCGACGTCGCCCACCATCTCGCTGCCGCGCCTGCCCGACGATTCGGCCTGTCTGATCGTGGAGAGCTGCGGCCCGGGCTTGCCGCCGACGTCGTCGTCATGCAACCCGAAGACGTCGCCGACCGCGCCACGTACGACGACCCTACGGATCTTGCCGCCGGAGCTCGACACGTCGTCGTCAACGGAGTTCCGGCCCTTGTCGACGGCCAGGTGACTGGCGCGACTCCGGGCCGAGCGCTTCGACGCCTTCGCTGACCACGCCCGAAGCCCGGGCCCTCCGCTGCTCCACATCAGAGCGTCCGTGCGTCCACGACCTGACTAGCAGGAGAAGAAGAATGAACCACCGATCCAGGCTCTTCCGCCCGGGCACGACTCTCGTTGGCGGCCTGATCCTCTGCCTTGCGCTGGTCTCGGGGTGCAGCGCCCATGACAGCGCCGCGCCGCGGGGACATTCCGAGGCAGACGTCTCGGGTGAGCTCCCCGGCAAGATTCCCGGCACCGTCAGAGTCGGCATGAGTGCAGCCCTCACCACCATCGACCCGGACCGAGCCGTCCAGGATGTCGACGTCATGTCGCTCGCCCTCGTGTCCGGGACATTGCTGCGGTCGACGTCCAAGGGAATCCAACCGGGCCTGGCAGAGAGCTGCGAAGCCTCCTCCGCCGGCCTGGTCTACGTGTGCACCCTGCGGAAGGGACTGCGGTTCTCCGACGGCACCGCCATCACCGGCAATGACGTCGTCGCCTCCTTCCAGCGTGCACTCACGGACACGGCCAACGCCAACGCCGGACTCATCTCCACCCTGAAGAAGGTCGAAGCCGACGGCGCCGATGCCGTCCGCTTCACGCTCGCCGAGCCCACCACCAGCTTCCTCCTGGCCTTGACCGAAGGACCTCTCGGCATCTTTCCTGCCGACAAGATCAACACGCCCGGCTTCTTCACCCAGCCGGTCTCATCCGGGCCCTACCGACTCGCCGAGCACTCCTCCGACGGGTCTACCTTCGAGCGCAACCCGTACTACATCCCCGAGCTCAAGCCCGTGGTCGAGACAGTCGAATTCGATGTCGTCGTCGACCCGAGCACCCGGCAGCTCCAGCTGGCGACCGGGCAGCTCAACATCGCGCACGAGTTGCCGCCGAATCTCGCGAGCCAGGTCAAGAGGCCGGCACAGGCTTACGCCACCGGACAGTACGGCGCCGTCTACATCTTCATGAACAACAACAGCGGCCCCCTGCGCGAAGTCAACGTACGGAGGGCGATCTCGACGGCGGTCGACCGCGAAGCGATCAACCAGATCGCCTACCTGGGACAGAACAAGCCCTTGGCGAGCTTCCTGCCCACCGTCATGGAAGGCCATGACCCGGACGTGTCCGTCGAACGAGACGTGGCCAAGGCGCGTGACCTCCTGAAGGGGACCGAGTGCGAGCAGGGGTGCAAGCTCACCATCATGCAACGAGCTGGCCGGGTCCCCTTCGACTCCATCGCGACCGTCATACAGCGCAATCTCGCCGAGGTCGGTATCGACGTCTCCATCCAGACGGTCGATCAGGCGACCGGTAACGCCAACGAGCAGAATGGCAACTACCAGATGGAGGTCGGCAGCCTCTACGACGTCGTGAACTCGCCCGAGCTCATCATGCTGAACTACGGCCTCACGAAGGCGGGCGGAATCAACTCCCTGTTCTCGTACTACGACTCGGCCGAGATGAACCGCCTCGTCGCCCAACTAGCCGCGACGTCCGGTAAGTCCGAGCGAGCAAGCTTGCTGGAGAAGATCAACTCAACCTTCGACCAAGACCTTCCGTATGTGCCCCTCGTCGATCAAGCAAACGTGTGGGCCTCCAACATCTCCCCGCGGATCATGTCTTTCACCCCGAACGGTGTCTACCAAGTCGGCACCGAAAGCGCCGGGCCCGGCGCGTAGGGCAGCACCGTCGGGTCACCTCGTGACGTCCCCAGGGACACCGCGCCCCATGGGCTGAGCCGCCGGCGTGGCCGTCGGTTCCGATTGGTCCAGCAGTGATCTTCGGGTTCGCTGGCCTGTCGGTATGAGTCTGGGTAACACGTGGACTGCCGGCCGGAGTTGAACCACCCTGCTCCGCGCTCCGCGCTCCGCGGTCCTTGGCGCCTGGTGACCGTCAACCTTTCGGGGCTGGACTCCTTGGGGACTACTTGGGGACACCTTGGGGACACGCGGCTACGTCGAAGGACGGCCATCGGCGTTGAAACGCCCCGATCTGCGCGTGACACCTGCACGCGGGAGTGCCGTCTGACCGCGGATCAGAAGGTTTGGGGTTCGAATTCCTACAGGCGCGCACGACAAGAAGCCCCGGTCATCGACCGGGGCTTCTTCGTTTCTCGCCGGTGACGACGACGCCCGCGAGCCCCTCGGGAGAGAGCTCGGCGAAGGTGGTCACCGCGGCGCCGGCGTCGCCGTGACCGACCAGGACGACGGGCGCGTCCGGGTGCAGCCGGATCGCGTGGCCGACGGCGTCGGCGATCAGGCCCGCGGCCTCGGCGAGGGTCTCGGTGATCAGGCCGGTGGCGGCGGGGAGCTCGTGGGTGAAGACGGCGCCGCCGCGCCGGGTCGCGTCCTCGATCGCGCGCCGGCACTCGCGGAGGCGACCGGTCGGGGCCAGGACGACCAGGCTGAAGCCGACGCTCTCGGCGGGGGTGGGGCGCGGAGTGGTCATCGCGGGATCCTTCCGGGTCGGTCCCCCCATGCTCCGCCGGGTCGGGGGAGTGGGGCATGGGACGAACGACGTAGATCGCGTACGTCGAAGTTCCGGCGTCGTCGGGGAAATCCCGGATGGCCGGGTCCGGCGCCGGGTGGTGTGCCCATAATGCGCATCATGCTCCCGTCCCGCCCGGTCGCCGCCGTCCTCACGGCGGTCCTCCTGCTCGCCGCCGCCTGCTCCTCGGATGCCGACCCGCGGGCCGAGGACGCGCCGACGACGCCGACCGTCGCGCCGCGGACGCCCCCGCCCACCGTCGCCGCGAAGGTGCTCGCCAGCCCGCAGGCCAAGGCGGTCGAGGCGTGGGCCGCGGCCTACGCGCGGGCGGTCAACGCGGGTGACCACGGGTTCGCGGGCGCCGCCGACCCGTCGACGCCGGCGGTCAAGGAGTGGATGGAGCGGCACGCGGGCTCGGAGTGGGGCCGGTATTTCCCGGGGCCGCTGCCGGTGGCGCCCGTGGGGGTGCGGCCGGTCGACGCCACGCATCGCGAGGTCGACGCGTGCGCCATGGTCTCGGGGTGGACCCAGCAGTCGCGGTCGGTACGACGTACCCGCTCGCGCGAGGTCGTCGGCATGACCTTCCACGTGACGTCGAGCGCCGGGCGCTGGCGCGTCGAGCGGATCACCAGCGCGAGCATCGACTGCCGCGGCGTCGTCCCGCGGCTGCGCGGCTGGTAGGCGCCCGCCCGCCGGGCACGGTTGACAATTTCTGCGAATCTCCGGACAAGCGCGGCCGCGACTGGTTAGCCTCCGCCGATCAGCCGTATGCCCCCAGTCATGCGGCGAAACGACTTATGGGGAGTCGACTCGATGCTTGCGCACGTCCGTGGACCGATGGTCCGTCTGCTCACCGCGGTGCTCACCACCGCCCTCGCTCTCGCCGGCCTGGTCGCGCTGACCACGGCGACCGCGCCGTCCGCGCATGCCGCGGCGGGCGCGATCAGCGGCAAGATCACCGCCGCCGGCACGGGGACGCCGCTCGCCGGCATGACCGTCGTCGCCTTCTGCAATGAGGACGGCGACTGGTACTGGTGCGACGAGGTGACCAGCGGCACCGGCGGCACCTACGCCTTCGACCTGCCCGCCGGGACCTACCACGTCGGCGTCTACAGCGACGACAACCAGTACGCCGCGGCCTTCTTCGGCGGCACCGACGAGGTCAACGCGGCCGCGGTCGTGCCGCCGGCGAGCGACATCGACCTCGCCATGCAGCAGAACGCCACGGTGAAGGGCAAGGCCGGTCAGGGTGCGCTCAACCTGGGCATCGCGAACGTCAACGTGTGCCTCTACCAGCAGGTCACCTACGAGGGCGAGACCTGGTGGAACTGCGTCGGCTACGCCTCGACGGGCACCAACGGCACCTACTCCGCGTACGCCGCGCCGGGCACCTATCGGGTCGGCTTCTCCACCGACGACAACCGGTGGCGCGAGGTCTACTACGCCAACGCGGCGACCATCGAGGCCGGCACCGACGTGGTGGTGACCGCCGCCGGTCGCACCGGCATCAGCGTGAAGATGGTCGCCAACGCCAAGGTCACCGGCAAGGTCACCGGCAAGGTCACGGCTCAGGGCACGAATGCGGCCATCGGCGGCGCGCAGGTGATGGCCTACCAGCTGGTCCACGACGGCGACGACTCCTACTGGGACTGGAACTACGGCGCCTCCGCCGACACGAACGGCAACTACGAGATCTACCTGGCGCCCGGCACCTACCGCTTCGGGTTCGACAACGCCTGCAACGACGACGGCCCCTGCCAGGCGATCTACCGGCGGGAGTTCTGGAACGACAAGCTCACGGTCGAGACCGCTGACGACGTGACCGTGCCCAGCAGCGGCACCGTCGCCAACATCAGCGCGGTGCTCGCGCGCAACGCCAAGATCACCGGCACCGTCACCGCCGAGGACGGCGGCGCGGCGATCGCCCACGCCGACGTGTCCGCGCTGCAGCAGGTCACTGAGGAGTACGACGGCGAGACCTACACCTACTGGGACCAGGTGTCCTACGCCTCCGCCAACGCGGCGGGCGAGTACCAGCTGTATGTCCCGCCGGGCACCTACCGGGTCTCGTTCGACGACGGCTGTGACGAGACCTGCGAGGACCTCTACCAGACCGAGTACTGGGAGGAGACGGCCGACCTCGAGACCGCCGACGACGTCGTGGTCGCCGGATCCGCCACCTACTCGGGCCGCAACGGCACCCTGGCGAAGAACGGCGCCATCACCGGCGCCGTCACCGCCGAGGCCGGCGGCGCGCCGCTCGAGGACATCATGGCCGTCGCGTTCGACCCGGTGACCTACCAGGCCGACGGCGAGACCTACACCGACTGGAACCCGGTCGCCTTCGCCCACACCGCGGCGGACGGCACCTACCTGCTGCGCGCTGCCCCGGGCAAGCACCGGATCGGCTTCTTCCAGTTCTGCGGCGGCGCGGACTGCCGCTACCTCGGCGAGTTCTACGACGACGCCGCGACGATCGAGGACGCCGCCGACGTCACGATCACCGGTCCGGACGCCACGACGTCGGGCATCGACGCGGCGCTGTCCAGGGGATCCCTGATCTCGGGCACGCTCACCGACGAGGCGCACGCGCCCCTCGCGGACGCCGAGGTCCTCGTCTACGCCGACGGCGGCGACGGCTGGGAGCCGGTGAACGGCAACTACTCCGACGATGACGGCCACTACGCCGTCCTGGTGCCGGACGGCAGCTTCCGGGTCGGCTTCTCCAGCGACGAGGGCGCCTTCACCGACGAGTACTACGACGACAGCCGCACCCTCGAGGGTGCCGACACGATCGCCGTCGCGGGCGCGGACCGGCCGCATGTCGACGCGGTCCTCGGGCTGAGCCTGGCGAACGAGGCGGCGCCGTCCATCACGGACGCCGACCCGCGCGTCGGCGAGAAGATCTCGGTCGACCCCGGCACCTGGTCGGCGACGCCGGACGCCTTCACCTACCGCTGGTTCCAGGCCGGCACGGCGACCCCGATCGGCACCGGCAAGGACCTCGTCGTCCCGGCCGGCGCCCTCGGCAAGGAGCTCACCGTCGAGGTGACGGCGACCAAGGCGGGCTGGGCCGACGCGGTCGCGTCGTCCGCGGCCACCGTCCCGGTCGCGCCGGGCGATCTGACGGTCACGACGGAGCCGACCATGTCGGGCGCGCTGACCGTGGGCAGCACCGTCCACGCGTTCGAGGGCGTGTGGTCGGCGACGCCGGACGCCTTCACCTACCGCTGGTTCCAGGCCGGTACGGCGACCCCGATCGGCACCGGCAAGGACCTCGTCGTCCCGGCCGGCGCCCTCGGCAAGGAGCTCACCGTCGAGGTGACGGCGACCAAGGCCGGCTACGCCGACGGCGTCGCCACCTCGCTGCCGTCCGCGGCCGTCGCCGCGGGTGGCAACGCCAACACGGCGCGGCCGACGATCACCGGCAACCTCCAGGTGGGCGCCACCGTCGAGGCGGTCGAGGGCACCTGGTCGGCGACGCCGGACGCCTTCACCTACCGCTGGTTCCGCAGCGACCGGGTCGACCCGATCGGCACGGGCAAGCAGCTCGTCATCCCGCCGGGCGTGGCCGGGAAGAAGCTGTTCGTCGAGATCACCGCGAAGGCGGCCGGCTACGGCGACAGCACGGCGTACTCGGCCCCGACGGACACCGTCGCGCTCGGCGAGCTGACCGCCACCGTGGCTCCGTCCTTCGGCGGCACGGCGCAGGTCGGCAAGACGCTGAGCGTCCAGGACGGCACCTGGTCGCCGACCCCGGACATCATCACCTACGCCTGGTTCGTCGAAGGCTCGTCCACCGGGTTCTGGAGCCAGCAGGACATGACCGTCCCGGCCGGGCTCGCGGGCACGAAGCTGACCGTCGAGGTGACGGTCTGGAAGGGCGGCTACGCCAACGCGGTGCGGACCCTCGGCCCGATCACGGTCGCGCCCGGCGTCCTCACCAACACGGTCCCGCCGAAGGTCACCGGCGCGCTGGTCGAGGGGCAGACCGTGCAGGCGAGCGACGGCACGTGGGGCCCCAAGCCCGACGGCTACACCTACCGCTGGCTCGTCTCCGGCTCCACCGACCCGGTCGGCACCGGCCGCACCCTGGTCATCCCCCAGGGGACTGCGGGCAAGAAGCTGACCGTCGAGGTGACGGCCGCGAAGACCGGGTACTCCGACGGCGTGGCCACCTCGGTCCCGCTCGACGTCGCCGCCGCCGCGGCGGCCGCGCCGGTCAACACGGCCCCGCCGACGCTGTCCGGCAAGGTGAAGGTCGGCTCGACCCTGACCGTCGACCCGGGCAGCTGGACGCCGACGCCGACGACCTTCCAGTACCACTGGTACGCCGACGGCAAGGAGCTGACGAACGTCACCGGCACTCGGCTCACCCTCACGCCCGCGCTGCTGCACAAGCGGATCGAGGTCCTCGTCGGCGCGCTCGTCCCGGACTCCGCCTTCGCCTGGGCGCAGACGGAGCGGACCGCCCCGGTCGCCCTCGGCACGTTCGCCGTCACCGGCAAGCCGGCCCTGAAGGGCAAGGCCAAGGTGGGCAAGCGGCTGAAGGTCGTCGTACCGGCGGCTCCGGCGGGCGTGACCGTGAAGGTGCAGTGGCTGCTCGGCAAGAAGCCGATCTCGCGGGCGACCGCGACGTCGCTCAAGCTGGCCAAGTCCTACCGCGGCAAGGTGGTGCGGGCGCGCGTCACCTACACGCGGCCGGGCTATGCGCCGGTGGCGCAGACGGTCAAGGTGCGGATCAGGTAGTAGGTGGCCGAACGGGTCTGGGCAGGACCGAGCTCGCGTGCTTCGGCGCGAGCTCGGTCCTGAACCTCGCGGCGCTCGTCGTCCGCCGGCGGTGGAGGCCCGAGGTCGGCCTGGCGGTCTTCAGTGGGGCGCTGGTGAGCGCCGGGCTGCTGGTGATCCTCTTCCTGCTGCTGGCCGCCACGATGTCCAGCTAGCCGCGCGCGCCGACGAGACAGGAGTAGTTGACGCCCTGGGAAGGGGGGCGCAGCTCCGGCAGCTGATCGGCGACCGGGTCGAGGTCGCTCGCCTCGACGTCGGCGTGCAGCTTCGCCAGTCCCGCGCTGCTGTGCTCAAGCGAGAACGCCCTGTCGCACTCGAGTCGGCTGTCCTGCCGGGTGGTCGTGCGCGCCGTTGTAACTCGGTGTTCGTGCATCCACCACGGTGCTCCGTCAACTGCCACGGAGTCATGACCGGTAACGACCCCGTGGTGCATCCACGGACACCGAGTTACATGACGGCTCGACGCCGCCCCGAGCCGCCCCGGAGCCGGCTCAGGCCCGCTCCAGCACCGCCCGCGTGTGCCGCTCGACGGCGATCTTGCGCAGCGCCGTGCCGCCCCCGTTGACGATCTGGATCGCGAAGCCGTCCCACATCGCGCGCAGCTGCTCCGAGACGCCTTCGGGATCTGTCACCGACGGCAGGCAGCGACGCAGCACCGTGACCAGGTCGTGGTGCCAGCCGTCGTCGAGCTCGCGCTGGGCGGCGGCCAGCTCGGCGTCGTAGGGCGCGCGGGCCCACAGCTCGAGCCAGAGCAGCCAGCGCGGGTCGCGTTCGTCGACGGGCAGGAAGATCTCGGCGAAGGCGAGCACGGTGCCGAGGTCGCCGCCGGGGTCGTCGACGAGGGGCGCGCGCTGCTCGGTGTACTTCGCCTCGCTCCAGCGCAGGGTCTCCAGCAGCAGTCCGTTGCGGGTGCCGAAGTAGTAGAGAAGGTGGCCGCCGCTGGTCTCGAGGCGCGCAGCGAGCGAGGCGATCGTGACCTTGCTCAGGCCCTCGCTGGCGATCATCTCGAGCGTGGTCGCGAGCACCTGCTCGCGGGGTCGGTCGAGTCGCCGGTTCGATCGGGTGCGTCCTGCTGCCACGGGGGTGAGTCTCTCCTGTGCGGTGAATTTCTTCGGCGGAGGTCTTGACTCTAGCGGTGACATGCGTCACTTTGAATGTCGTTCAAAGATTTGTACGGCGTTCAAACTGCGCCGCACGCACCGCGAGGGGGACCCGGATGATCGACACGATGAGCGCGCGCAACGCGCAGGAGGCTGCCCCGCAGGGGCAGGAGCACGGCAGCGGGGGACTGCTGCGCGTGCTCGGCCCGGCAGGCGCCGTCCTGCTGGTGCTCTCCTGCATCACGCCCGCGTCGAGCCTGTTCATCATCGTTCCCGAGATGTTCGCGACCCAGGGGAGCGGCGTCGTCATCACGATCGCGGCGGGCATCCTGATCTCGATCGCGGTCGGCGCCTGCTACGCCGAGCTCGGCACCCGGATGGCGAGCGCCGGCGGCGAGTACGCGATGGTCGCGCACACGCTCGGCAAGGGTGCGGGGTGGCTGACCTTCGCGCTGTCCGGCGTGCTGCTGTGGGTGATCCCGCCCGTCATCGCCCTCGGTACGGCGGACTACCTCGTCGACATCGTCCACCTCGACCGGGCGATGACCGGCGCCGTCGTCATGCTCGTCGCGACCGGGATCGCGCTGCTCGACGTCCGCGCCAACGCCCTGGTCACCGGCATCTTCCTGCTGCTCGAGGTCGTCGCCGCGGCCGTCGTCGCGCTGCTCGGCGCGGCCCACGTCCAGCGCGGCCCGGGCGAGCTGATCAGCCCCCACGTCTTCGGCGGCGGCAGCATCGAGCCGTTCACCGGCGCGCTGCTCGTGTCGGGCCTGACGGTCGGCATCTTCGTCGTCAGCGGCTTCGGTACGGCGGCCTACCTCGCCGAGGAGGTCGTCGACCCGCGCCGCAATGTCGCCCGGATCGTGTTCTGGTCGCTCGGCCTCGGCGGCATCGTGATCCTGGTCCCGACCATCACCACCGTGCTCGCCGTGAACGACCTCGGTGCCCTCGCCACCGGCGACTTCTCCGAGTTCGTCCGCGCCTGGGGCGGCGACGCCACCGCGATCGCGGTCAACGTCGGCATCGCGATCGCGATCCTCAACGCGGCGATCGTGATGGTCCTGCAGAACAGCCGCGTCGTCTACGCCTCCGCCCGCGACCGGGCCTGGCCGCCGGCCGTCAACCGCGTGCTCACCGCGCTGCACCCGCGCTACGGCTGCCCGTGGGTCGCCACCCTCCTGATCGGCATCCCCGGCGCGATCCTGGCCTACGCCGTCGACATCGAGGCCCTGCTCGGCATCACGTCCGTCGTCATCTCGGCGATGTACGTCGCCCTGGCGTTCGCCGCGCTCAAGGTGCGCCGGATGAAGACCGCTCCCGGCTGGCGGATGCCGCTGTGGCCGCTGCCGCCGCTGCTGGTGATCATCGCCGTCGGCTACGCGCTGGTCGGCGCCTCGCGCACCGACCTCACCATCACCGGCGCCATCCTGCTCGCCGCGTTCGTCTACTACGTCGGCTACCTCAAGCGCCGGCCCGACGAGCGCTTCATCGTGATCGACCCCACCGACGACCTCGAGGAGGCTCTTCGATGACCACCCATGACGTGATCGTGATCGGCGCCGGCGTGACCGGCCTGACTGCGGCCTGGCGGCTCGCCCAGGCCGGCCAGGACGTGCTGGTCCTGGAGGCCCGCGAGCGGGTCGGCGGCCGGCTGCGCACCGACGTCCTCGACGCGGCGGGCGCGCCCGCGCCCTTCGAGATCGGTGGCCAGTGGGTCTCGCCCGACCAGGATGCGCTCATCGCGATCCTCGGCGAGCTCGGCCTGACCACCTACCCGCGCTATCGCGACGGCGACTCGCTGTACGTCGACCGCGCCGGCGTCCGGCGCCGGTTCGCCGACGACCTGCCGCTCGCCGAGGCGACGCAGGCCGCGATCACCGAGCTCACCAAGAAGCTCGACGAGCTCGCCCACGAGCTCGACCCGGCCGCGCCCTGGGACCACCCTGACGCCGAGCGTCTCGACCGCACGTCGCTGCGCGCATGGCTCGAGGAGCAGTGCGACGACGCCGAGGCCTGCGACAACATCGCGCTCTACCTCGGTCCGGCGATGCTGACGAAGCCGGCGCACTCCTTCTCGGTGCTGCAGGCGGCGCTGATGGCCGCCAGCGCCGGCTCGTTCAGCAATCTGGTCGACGCCGACTTCATCCTCGACCGCCGGGTCGAGGGCGGCCTGCAGTCGGTGCCGCTCGCGCTGGCCGATCGGCTCGGCGACCGGCTCCGCCTGGGCCAGGACGTGACCCGTGTCGACTGGACCGACGGCGGCGCGGTCGTGCACACCGCCGACGAGCAGTACGCCGCCCGGCGGGTCGTGCTCGCCGTACCCCCGACGGTGGTGCGGCGGGTCCGTTTCACGCCCGAGCTGCCGGCGGAGCACCGGATCGCCCGCGAGCACCAGTCGTTCGGGCTGGTGATCAAGGTGCAGGCGATGTACCCGACGCCGTTCTGGCGCGAGGACGGCCTCGACGGCACCGCCTTCGGCCCCTATCAGCTGGTGCACGAGGCCTACGACAACACGCCCGCGGGGGAGTCGCGCGGCGTCCTCGTCGGCTTCGTCTCCGACGTCAACGCCGACCGGGTCGGCCGGCTGTCCGACGCCGAGCGCCGCGAGCGGATCCTCGACTCGCTCGCCGCCTACTACGGCGACCAGGCCCGCCACCCGATCGCGTACGTCGAGAGCGACTGGCAGCACCAGGAGCTCACCGGCGGCGCCTACGGCACCAGCTTCGACCTCGGCGGCCTGACCCGCTGGGGCCGGGTGCTGCGCGCGCCGGTCGGGCCGATCGAGTTCGGCAGCAGCGACGTCGCCGGGCTGGGCTTCCAGCACGTCGACGGCGCGGTGCGCGTCGGCTCGGAGATCGCCGTGGGGATCCTCGCCGCCGGCTGAGGCCTGCCGTCGTCGGAGTCGTGTGCCTGAGAACCCGGATATCCGGGTTCTCAGGCACACGACTCGTGGTTTTTCGGGGCGCTGCACCCAGACCTAGCATTCGCTTGGTTTCCCTCGTAGTATGACTACTCGAAATAACCCGGAAGGTCATAGCGGAGTCGCTCGGGCTCCTCCCTACGCCCGCCCGGTCGGGGAACTGATCGGGCCGTGCCGTCTCGGAGTCGCGGATCGGGGTCACGTGTCACGTCAAACAATCAAGCGCTTGCTTGACCGATGTGACGCACGTCATCTAGCGTCGAACTAGCAAGCGCTTGGTTTGCTGACAGTCATCAGAAGGAACTGAGATGAAGACACGTCTGTTCAAGGTGGTCGGCGGTCTCGCCGCGCTCGCCATGGTCGCGGCCGGCTGCGCGAGCGAGGACGCGAGCGGCAGCGACAGCGAGTACCACGTGCTGGTGCTCGGTGGGATCTCGGCCGAGGGCGTCCTGGCCGACAACGCCTCCACCTCGGTCCTGTCCGCGAAGGCCGGCGTCGACCTCGTCAACAAGAACGGCGGCATCGACGGCAAGAAGGTCACCATCAAGGTCGTCGACGACCAGGCCGACCCGACCACGGCCGTCACCAAGCTGCGCGAGGCGATCGCCAAGGAGAAGCCCGACCTGGTGCTCAACTCCGGCCCGTCGACCGTCGCCGACGCCACCCTGCCGATCCTGAAGCAGAACAACATCCTCTCCTTCAACATCGGCCCGACCGCGACCTCCGCGGACCCGAAGGCGTTCCCGCTCAACTTCGACCTCTCGGCCAGCGCGCAGAACCAGCTCGACGCGTTCCCGCCGTACTTCGCCGAGAAGGGCTACAAGAAGGTCGGCATCCTGCACGGCTCGAGCTCCTACGGTGAGGTCTACGGCGCCGCCGCCGAGAAGACCTTCACGGCCGCCGGCGTCGACGTCGTCGCCAACGAGGAGTACGACGTCGCCGCGCTCGACATGACCGCGCAGCTCGAGGCGATCCGCTCCAAGAGCCCCGACGCGCTCGTCCTCGACGCGTACGGCGCCCCGCTCGGCTACGTCCTCAAGGGCGTCGAGAAGCTCGGCTGGGACATCCCGATCATCGGCAACACCTCCGTCGCCGCGACCGGCCTGATCTCCACCCCGCCGCCGTCCGGTGTGCTCGGCACGCCGTCGGTGAAGAACCTCGTCATGCAGGTGTACAAGAGCACCGCGCACGACGACGCCGCGACCGACGTCAACGACCTGGTCACCCGCATGAAGGCGATCGACCCGATCAAGGCGACCCTGATCGTGGCCTACAACAACGACGCCCTGGCCCTCGTCCAGGCCGCCGCCGAGAAGGCCAAGTCGACCGACCCGAAGAAGCTGGCCGAGGCCCTCATCGACTCGTCGGTCCTCGAGGGCGCGACCACCGCGATCATCGACACCTACCGGTTCACCGCCGACTCGCACGCCGCCAACCCGTCGGCCGACGAGTTCGCGTTCATCGCCCCGGGCCCCCTCAAGGACGGCCAGTTCCAGTAAGTCCATCGGAAGCCGGCGGGGTGGTCTGTGCCCACCCCGCCGGCCTTTCCTTCGTTCGACGACCCGAGGAAGCATCGTGACTCTGATCTGGGGTGGCCTGTCCCTGGGCGCGATCTACGCGATCGTGGCCATCGGCTACAACATCGTCTTCATCTCCTCGAAGACCTTCAACTTCGCCCACGCGCAGCTGACCATGGTCGGCGCCTTCGTGGCGTACACCGGCCTGGTGAAGTGGCACCTGCCGACCGTGCTCGTGCTGGTGATCGCGTCCGCCGTGGTCGCGATCATCGCCGCGATCGAGGAGCGGATCGCGATCCGTCCCGTCGGCGACATGCACAACATCCTGGTCACCACGCTCGGTGCCTCGATCCTGCTCGACGGCGCCGCCCAGCTCACCTGGGGCAGCCAGCCGCTCACCGTCCCGTTCTTCGCGGGCGACAGCGCGATCACCCTCTTCGGTGGCCGCGCCTACCCGGTCGAGCTCTTCCTCATCGCGATCGCGGTGCTCCTCGTCGTCGGGCTCGGCATCTACAGCCGCCGCTCGCTCACCGGCCTGGCGCTGCTCGGCATGGCCGAGGATCGCGAGGCCGCGCTGCTGCGCGGTGTGAACGTACGACGGCTCGCGTTCATGGCCTTCGTCGCCGCGGGCGCACTGGCCGGCTTCGTCGGCCTCTTCGTCGGCTCGAAGACCTTCGCGGTCTCGACGCTCGGCGCGGCGCTCGCGCTCAAGGGCTTCGTCGTCCTGGCCATCGGCGGCTTCGGCTCGATGCCGGGCACCCTCGTCGGCGGCACCCTCGTCGGCCTGGCCGAGGCCTACGCCTCGCGCTACCTGGGCGGTGAGTACGCCAACCTCGCGGTCTTCCTGATCCTGATCACGATCCTGATGGTGCGTCCCGCCGGCCTGTTCGTCCGCACGAAGGAAAGGGTGGTCTGACCATGGCGAACCTGCCGCTCGCGCGCCGCCTGTCCGGCGGTCCGCTCTGGATCGTCCCGCTCGCGCTGGGGATCCTGCTGATCCTGGTCCCGCACTTCAACCTGGAGTACTCCATCGTCCGCCAGCTCCAGCTGGCGATGATCCTGTCGCTGCTCGTCAGCGGCCTCAACCTGAGTCTCGGCTTCGCCGGTGAGCTCGCGCTCGGCCAGGTGGCGATGTACGCCGCCGGCGCCTACACCGCCGGCATGCTGTCGCAGCGCGGCCACACCGACATCCTGCTGCAGCTCGTCGCCGCCGGCTTCGCGGCACTGCTCGTCGGCCTGGTCACCGGCATCCCCGGGCTCCGGCTCGGCAGCTGGTCGCTGGCGATGACGTCCTTCTTCCTGGTGCTGCTGCTGCCCGACGTCCTCGCGATCTTCCGCGACGACACCGGCGGCCGCAACGGCCTCTCCGGCATCCTCTCGCCGACACTGTTCGGCAAGCTGCTCTCGCCCGACGACTACTTCATGGTCATCGCGATCGTGACCGTCGCGTGGTTCGCGGTGATGCGCAATATCGCCGTCTCCCGGCACGGCACGGCCCTGCGGGTGCTGAAGAAGAGCCCGGTCCTCGCGGCCTCGATGGGCATCAACGTGTTCCGGATGAAGCTGCTGGCCTACGCCCTCGGCGCGGTCCCGGCCGGTCTCGCGGGCGCGCTCTTCGCGAGCCTCGACCTCTACATCTCGCCAGAGGCGTTCTCGTTCAGCGTCGCCACCACGATCCTCGCCGCCTCCGTGCTCGGCGGCTCCGCGAGTGTCTACGGCGCCGTGTTCGGCGCGTTCGTGCTGCAGTTCGGCCTCAACCAGTCGACCGAGTTCCAGAAGTACTCGCTTGTCGTCACCGGCGCCTTCCTCATCATCGGCGGCGTGCTGCTGACCGGTGGCCTCACCGGCCTGGCCCGCTCGCTGTGGCGCAAGGCCGTCGGCGAGGACCCGGCGGTGAGCGCCTCGGCGCCGGCCGACGCGGCCGCGGCGGAGGACGTGCCCGCCGTACCCGGCAAGGTGCTGAGGGTCGAGGGCGTCGCCAAGGCGTTCGGCGGCAACCAGGCGCTCAAGGGCGTCGACCTGGTCGCCTCGCCGGGCCGGGTCACCGCGCTGATCGGCCCCAACGGGTCGGGCAAGACCACGCTGCTCAACATGATCTGCGGCTTCTACCGCACCGACGCGGGCGTCATCGCCCTCGACGACAAGCAGCTGCAGCGGATGGGCCCGGACGCCGTCGCCCGTACGGGCGTCGCGCGCACCTTCCAGACGCCCAACATCCCCGAGGGCATCACCGTCCGCGAGGCCGTCATGGCAGGTCGGTACGCCGGCCACCGCGCCACCGTCCTCGAGGCCGTGCTCCGCCTGCCGCGCTACCGCAAGGTCCGCAAGGGCGACCTGGCCGAGGCCGACCGCGTGCTCGACCTGGTGGGCATCCGGCATCTTGAGAACGCCGAGGCGACGGCCCTCCCGCTGGGCCAGCGCCGGCTGCTCGAGGTGGCGCGCTGCCTGATCAGCAACCCGGGCGTGCTGCTGCTCGACGAGACCGCGTCCGGTCTCGACGAGGACGAGGTCGAGCGCCTGGCCGAGGTCATCCGCCGGGTGCGCGACGCCGGTGGCACCGTCGTCCTGGTCGAGCACAACTTCCAGCTCGTCCTCTCGCTGGCCGACGAGATCGTCGCGCTGGCCCACGGCGAGCTGATGGCCAAGGGCACGCCGGAGGAGATCCAGAACAACGAGCGGGTGATGAGCGAGTACCTCGGCATCGACCCGGACGCCCCGGAGGCGCCGCACGTCGTCCTGGCGGACGTCGCCCCGCACACCCCCGAGGGAGCCGAGCGATGAGCAAGCACGCGATGACCGAGGCCCCGCTGCTCGAGGTCCGCGGCCTCGGCACCGGCTACGGCGACCTGCGGGTCGTGTGGGACGTGTCGTTCGACGTACGGGCGGGCGAGATCACGGTCCTGCTCGGCCGCAACGGCGCGGGCAAGACCACCACGATCCGCGCGATCAGCGGTCTCAACAAGATCGTCGCCGGCGAGGTGACCTACCGCGGCGAGTCGCTCGCCAAGGTGCCCGCGCACCAGCGGGTCCGGCAGGGGATCGCCTACGTCCAGGAGGGCAAGCGCGTCTTCCACTCCCAGACGATCGAGCAGAACCTGCTGCTCGGCGGCTACCCGCGCAAGCTCAAGCGGGCCGAGCTGCGGCAGGAGGTCGAGCGGATCTACGAGCTCTTCCCGATCCTCGCCGAGAAGCGCGCGCTGCCGGCGTCCAGCATGTCCGGCGGCCAGCAGCAGATGCTCGCCATCGGCCAGGCGCTGATGTCGCAGCCGAGCCTGCTCATGCTCGACGAGCCGTCCGGCGGTCTCGCGCCGGTCATCGTCAACGAGGTGATGGAGCGGGTGCACCAACTCAAGGAGACCGGCATCGGGATCCTGCTGGTCGAGCAGGCCGTCGAGGCGTCGTTCGCGATCGCCGACCACGTGACCGTGCTCGACATGGGCCGCACCATGCTCTCGTCGCCGGCCAGCGAGGTCAGCGACATGACGCTCCTGCAGGACGCCTACTTCGGCAAGTCGGTCGCTTCCTGATCCACCGTCGTACCGGACGTTCTGGTCGCCCAACGGGCGAAAACACGACCAGTTCGTCCGGTACGACGCGTTTCAGGCCAACCGGAGGGCGGTGGTGCGCTTCGGAGGCGCCCAGTCCGGGTAGAGCGTGCGGCTCGTCGTGCGCGCGGCGGCGAGGAGCAGCGGCCCGACGACCGGCAGCGGCAGGTGTCCCCGCCGTACGACGGAGATCGCGGCCAGCGGACGCTGCCCGCGCGGCCCCGGTACGGCGGTCGCCATCGAGCTGATGCCGGTGCCGGGGAGGCCGTCGAGGATCGCGATCCCCTTGCGACGCCGTACGGCGGCCAGCTCGTGGTGCACGGACTCGAGCCCGCCCGGCGTCCGGTCGAGGTGGCCGACGAGCGCGTCGACCTTCTCGGGGGTGAGCACCGCCAGCATGGCCAGGCCGCTCACCGAGTCGGTGGCGATGATCCGGCCGCCGACGCGGGAGGGGATGGTGGTGGCGCGGGCGCCGCCCACCTTGTCGAGGTAGTGGACGATCGGCCCGTCGAGCACCGAGAGGTGGACGACGGCGTCGGTGGCGAGCTGCAGCTCGTTGAGCGCGACCGACGCGGCGGCGCGGATGTCGAGGTGCTCGGAGTCGCCGCCGTGGGGGGTCAGCCGCCGGCCGGGCGCGTAGCCGCGCCGGTCGTGGTGGACCCAGCCGAGCTCCTTGAGCGTGCTGAGCAGCCGGAAGACGGTGGTGCGCGGCAGCTCGGTGATCTCGGCGATCTCGTCGAGGCCGAGCGGCCCGGGCGCGTCCTCGAAGGCGTCGAGGATCATCGTGGCGCGCTCGAGTACGCCGGGTCGGGAGGGTCGCTCTGGTGCCTGGGTCATCGGGTTCCTCAGGCGCGGTGTTGCCGCAGCTCCTCCGCCGTACGACGTGCGGAGTCGGCCGCGGGCGAGGTCTGGAACAGGCGCGTCGTCTCGTCGAGCTCGGACAGCATCAGCTCGGCGCGGTCGCGTTCGTCGGCGTAGTAGCGCTCGGCCCAGCGCAGCACCAGCTCGGTGTAGGCCCAGCCGGGCTCGACGCTGGCACCCTCGCGGTCGACCTCGGCGCGCACGCGCATCCGCTCGGACTGGTCGCGGTGCTCGGTGAGGATGGCGCGCAGGTGCTCGGGCTCGGACACGTGGCCCAGCCAGAGCCGCAGCATCACGCCGTGCTTGAGGACGACGGGGTCGACGTGCTCGGTGGCGGTCCAGGCCGCGAGGGCACGCTGACCCTCGTCGGTGATGTGGTACATCCGCTTGCCGCGGACGTCGTCGCGGGTCTCGATGCGGGAGGCGGCGAGGCCGTTGCTCTCGAGCCGCCGCAGCTCGCTGTAGATCTGGGAGAAGGACGGGGACCAGTAGAAGAAGCGCAGGCTCCAGTCGGCCCAGCGCTTGAGGTCGTAGCCGGAGAGCTCCTCGCCGAAGGAGAGCAGGCCGAGCACCGCCCACCCGGTGGGGGGCAGGGAGGGGATGGCGTCGTCCGACGGCACGTCGGGTCCCTTGGCTGGCACGAGGGGATTCTACCGTGTACTAACGGATAGAACTATGCCTAACCGGCATATATTGGTCACCAAACATGCGCTTGGTAGGCCACAGTGTGGTCAGGATGATGACCTGACAACGAGCGACGGGCAGGCTGGGCACGTGCCCGCGACCCTCGCCGACCTCTGGTTCGACCGCGCCCGCACGCAGGCCGACGATCTCGCCGCCGACGACGGCACCCGCCGGGTGTCCTGGGGCGAGCTGCTGCGGCTCGCCGACGGCGCCGCGGAGCGCCTCGCCACAGCCGGTGTCGGCGCGGGCGACGTCGTCGTCCTGCAGGGGCGCAACACGGTCGAGTGGGTCGTCACGGCGGGCGCCGTCCACCTGCTGGGGGCGGCCCTGGCGCCGCTGGGCAGTGAGGAACCGGCGGCCGCGCGTCAGGAGTACGCCGTCCGGGTGGGGGCGCGGGCGGTCGTCGCCGAGCATCCGGCTGCCGGCGAGCTCGCGCTCTCGGCGGTGCAGCCCGGCGACCTCGACGCAGGCACCCTGCCACCTCGGCGGGCGAACCCTGCGGCGTCGGCAGTCGCGGTGGTGCTGGCGACGTCGGGGACGGCGGGCCACCGGCAGTGGGTGGCGATGGAGCACGCCGTCCTCATCCGGATGTACGACGACGTGGCCGGGCTGCTCGACATGGCGAGCGGCGACCGGCTGCTGGGCATCGTGCCGCTGGCCCACTCGTTCGGGTTCAACGGACTGCTGGTGCTGGCACTGCTCAGCGGCGCGTCGCTGCGGCTGGTCCCCGATCGCGACCGCGACGCGCTGGCCGGGCTGGTGCGGGAGTCGGCCGCGACGATCGTGGCCGGGCCGCCGGCCCTGCTGCACGACCTGGCGGCCGCCGTACGGGCCGGGGAGTCGCTGGGGCCGCAGGTGCGGCTGTTCATGACCGGGGCGACCGAGATCCGGCCGAGCGCGCTGCTGCCGCTGGCGGCGGAGGTCGGGATCCCGCGGGTCTCGGCGGGCTACGGGCTCACCCAGACGTGCGGCACCGTCGCGCTCTGCCCGAATATCGCGCAGGCCAGCGACGGCGCGCACGTCCCGATGACCGTCCTGCCCGGCGTCGAGGTGGCGGTGCTCGACGCGGTCGGGCGGCCGGTGCCGCCGGGGACGCGAGGGCGGGTGCTGACACGCGGATACCACGTCGCCGTACCGGTGGGGGACGACGGCTGGTTCGTCACCGGCGACGAGGGACATCTCCACCCCGACGGCTCGCTCTGCGTGACCGGGCGGGTCGACGACCAGCTCGTGGTGTCGGGGTTCAACGTCGACCCGGTCCGCGTCGAGCTCGCGCTCGAGCGCTCGCCGCTCGTCGCGCGCGCGGCGGTGGTGGGCGTGCCGGACCCGCGCAGCGGACATCGACTGGTCGCGGTCGTCGTCCCGGCCGACGGGGTCGATGCCGCTGGGCGGAACGAGGCCGCGGTGCTGGCGGACGCGCGGGCTGTACTGACGGGGTACGAGGTGCCCAGGACCGTGGTCTGGGTGGACGCGCTGCCGCACACCACCACGGGCAAGCTCTCCCGCGCCGCCGTGCGCGGGCTGCTGGCCGAGCACCTGACCGATCAGGAGCACGTCCAGGAGGCATGATGAGCGCAGTGGTGGCCGACCGGTTCGGAGGCGGCGTCGCCCTGGTGACCGGAGCGGGTGCGGGTCTCGGCGAGGCGATGGTCGAGCACCTCGCCGCCCACGGCGTCCACGTCGTCGTCACCGACGTCGACCGCGAGCGGGCCACCGCCGTCGCCAGCGCGTGCGTCGCGGCCGGCGGCAGCGCCGAGGCGCATCACCTCGACGTCGCGGACGGCGACCAGGTCGACGCGCTCTTCGCCGCCCTGTGGGCGCGGCACGGCGACGTCGACCTCGTCGTCAGCAACGCCGGCATCGAGTCCGGCGACCGGGTCTGCGACATGACGCCCGCGCAGTGGCGCAAGGTGATGGCGGTCAACACCGACGGCGCCTTCCACTGCGCGCGCTCCGCCGTCCCGCGGATGGCCGACCAGGAGCGTCCGGGTGTGCTGGCGATCGTCGCGTCGACCGGCGCCGTGACCTCGTTGCCGTACCAGTCGGCGTACGTCGCCAGCAAGCACGCCGCTCTCGCCCTGGCCCAGTGCCTCGATCTCGAGCTCAAGGCCGCGGAGACGCCGGTGCAGGTGTCGGCACTGCTGCCGAACTGGGTCCGCACGCGGATCTTCGACGACGTACGGCGGGCCGGGGAGCCGGTCCACGCCGACGCCCGCGCCACCTTCGAGCGGATGGCGGAGTCCATCCAGGAGCAGGGAATGGCGCCCGAGCGCGCCGCGGCCCTGCTGCTCGGCGCGGTCGCCCGCGGGGAGTTCTGGTGCTTCACCGACCCCGAGCGGACCGCGCAGCTCTTCGAGGAGCGGGCGCGGACCCTGCTCGACCTGCGGCTCCCGGCGCGGCCGGGCTGGCTCACCGCCTGAGTCGGGGCGGTGAGCCGGCGGCGGGCCGCGCGCTACTGCGTGACGGTCCAGCCGCCGTCGACCGGCAGGAAGACGCCGTTGACGTACGACGCCAGCGGCGACAGCAGGAACAGGATCGGCCAGGCCATCTCGTCGGGCCGACCCATCCGCTTGAGCGGCACCCGGCCGAGGATCCGGTGACCCATCTCGGACTCGGCGAAGCCGGTGAGGCGGGGCGTGTCGGTCATGCCGGGGCCGATGCCGTTGGCGCGGATCCGGTCGGCGTGGTGGGCGGCGAGGTGGCGGACGTAGCCCATCACCGCGGCCTTCGACGCGGAGTACCAGTCGCTCTCGGTGCCGACCTTGTTGCCCGCGACGGACGCGGTGACGACCATCGCGGCGTCGGGCGGCGTACCGGCGTCGAGCCAGTCCTGGGTGAGCCCGCGGACGCTGCCGACGCTGATCCGGACCGCCTCCTCGAAGTCGAGGGGGACCTGGGAGGACGGGCCGGCGTTGTTGACCAGATAGCGCGGTACGCCGCCGAGCGCGTCCGTCGTCACGGCGAGCGCGGCCGCGCGGGCGGGAGCGTCGGCGACGTCGCAGACCGCGGTGTGGATGCCCCGGCCGGCGAGCTCGGTGAGGCCGTCGGGGCGCAGGTCCCAGGCGCTGACGCGCAGGCCCGCGTCGAGCGCGCCGAGCGCGACCGCGCGGCCGATGCCGCTGCCCGCGCCGGTGACGATGACGGCGTCACCGGGGGTGAAGCCGAGAGTGATCGGGTCGTTGCTCATGACGCTCCTCAGACTCCGTAGCCGCCGTCGACGTCCAGCTTCTGGCCGGTGATGAAGCCGGCCCGGTCACTGGCGAGGAAGGCGACGGCCTCGGCGATGTCGACCGCCGTGCCGAACGTGCGCAGGGGGATGTTGGCGCGTGCCACGTCGAGCGCGCGGTCGTCGAGGTCGCCGTTGGAGATCAGCCGTTCGGCCATGCCGTCGGTGAGCATGCCGGGGCCGACGCAGTTGACCCGGACGCCGTAGCGGCCCTCCTCGGCGGCGAGCCCGCGCGCGAGCGCCTCGACCGCGGCCTTGGGGGAGGAGGAGAGGCCGTCGCGGACCGGGTAGCGGACCGTCGCCGCGGTGGTGACCGCGGTCAGCGAGCCCTCGGTCGCGCGCAGCGACGGGAGGACGGCGTGGGCGAGGTTGAAGAAGGCCACGACGTCCTGGTCGATCTGGGTCGCGAACTGCTCCGGGGTGACGCGGGAGAGGTGGACCATCGGGACGTGCGGACCGGCCGCGTGGACGACGGTGCGGATCCGGCCGTGTGCTGCCTCGAGCTCGGCGACCGCGGCCGCGACGCTCGCGGCGTCCGCCAGGTCGCAGGCCGCGGCGCCGCGGACGCTGTCGCCGAGCTCGGCGACCAGCGTGTCGGGCGCCGTACGGCGGTGCAGCAGGAGCAGCTCGGCGCCGTCCTTGGCGAGGCGGCGGCAGATCTCCGCGCCGAGTCCGCCGGTCGCGCCGGTGACGAGGGTGGTTCCGTAGCTCATGAGAGGGCCTCCGTGGGGGTGAGCCGGGCGCCCTGCGCCCAGGCGTCGAGGTGGTGGCGAAGCAGGTCGGGGATGCCCACCGAGGTCTGCTCGGGGGAGACGGCGACGATCTTGATGCGCGCGCGGGCGACGACCTCGCCGTCGCTGGTGCGGACCATCCGGTGCAGCATCTCGAACGAGCGCCGCCCGACCTCGCCGAGCCGCAGCTCGATCCGGATCTCGTCGAACAGGCCGACGGCCTGCAGGTAGTCGCAGGCGGTGTGCGCGGTAACCGTCCAGAAGCCGTAGCGCGCCTTGAGCTGGTCCTGACGCAGGTCGTTGAGCCAGAACCACTCGCTCTGCATGCGTTCCATCCAGGGGAACCATGCGCCGTAGTAGAGGATCCCGGCCGGGTCGGTGTCGGCATAGCTGAGCCGGAAGGTCGTCGAATGGAGCGCCGGGCCGGTCCCGCCGTCCGCGACGCGTGTGTCACTCGCCATGCCATTTAACCTAGCACTTGCTTGGTTCCTCGCCTAGGATGAACCCGTGCCTGAAGCCGTCATCGTCTCCGTCGCCCGCTCTCCCATCGGCCGTGCCTACAAGGGCTCGCTCAAGGACATGCGCCCCGACCACCTCGCCGCCCAGATGGTGCGCGCCGCCCTCGACGCCGTACCCGAGCTCGACCCGCGCGAGCTCGACGACCTGATCATGGGCTGCGCCCAGCCCGCCGGGGAGCAGGGCTACAACATCGGCCGGATGACCGCGCTCCAGCTGGGCTACGACGGCCTGCCGGGCGCGACCGTCCACCGCTACTGCGCGTCGTCGCTCCAGGCGATCCGGATGTCGATGCACGCCATCCGCGCCGGCGAGGGACACGCCTTCGTCGCCGCCGGCGTCGAGACCGTCTCCCGCTTCGCCCTCGGCAAGGCCGACGGCATGCCCGACACCAAGGACCCGGCGTACGCCGAGGCCGCCGAGCGCGGCGCCGCCCGCGCCGCCGCCGGCAAGCCGTGGGTCGACCCGCGCGAGTCCGGTGAGCTGCCCGACATCTACATCGCGATGGGCGAGACCGCCGAGAACGTCGCCGACCTGTGCGGCGTCTCGCGTGCGCGCCAGGACGAGTACGCCGTCCGCTCGCAGAACCTCGCCGAGGCCGCCGCCGACCGCGGCTTCTGGGAGAAGGACATCACCCCGGTCACCCTCCCCGACGGCACCGTCGTCGCGACCGACGACGGCCCGCGCCGCGGCGTCACCCTGGAGAAGGTCGCCGCGATGGACCCGGTCTTCCGGCCCACCGGCACCGTCACCGCCGCCAACTGCTGCCCGCTCAACGACGGCGCCGCAGCGGTCGTCGTGATGAGCGACGTGCGGGCGCGGGAGCTGGGCCTCCAGCCGCTGGCGCGGATCGTGTCCACCGGCGTCTCCGCCCTCTCGCCCGAGATCATGGGCCTCGGCCCCGTCGAGGCCACCCGCCAGGCGCTCTCGCGCGCGGGCATGGGCGTGGCCGACGTCGACCTCGTCGAGATGAACGAGGCCTTCGCCGCGCAGGTGCTTCCGTGCGTCGACCAGCTCGGTGTCTCGCTCGACCGGGTCAACGTCAACGGCGGCGCGATCGCCCTCGGTCACCCGTTCGGCTCGACCGGTGCGCGGATGGCGACGACGCTCATCCACGCCCTTCAGGAGAAGGACCTGGAGATCGGTGTGGAGACGATGTGTGCGGCGGGCGGGCAGGGGATGTCGCTCGTGCTCGAGCGCCTGTCCTGAGCCGACCCGGCACAAAAGTGCTCACAAATTGCGCTGACCCGGCAGAAGTTTCTGCCGGGTCAGCGCATTTTTCGCGCACTTTTGTGCCGGGTCGGCTCAGCCGCGGCGCAGGTCGGTCTTCAGCACCTTGCCGCTCGCGTTGCGCGGCAGCGACTCCTCCAGGACGACGTCGCGCGGCACCTTGAAGTTCGCGAGCCGGGCGCGCACCCAGGCGATCAGCTCCTCCGGCGAGGCCGTGGTGCCCGGGCGCAGGACGACGTGCGCGGCGCCGACCGAGCCCATCCGCTCGTCCGGGACGCCGATGACGGCGCACTCCATGACGGCGGGGTGGGCGGCGAGGACGTTCTCGACCTCGGCGGGGTAGACGTTGAAGCCGCCGACGATGAACATGTCCTTGATCCGGTCGGTGATCTTCAGGCAGCCGTGCTCGTCGAGGCGGCCGATGTCGCCGGTGTGGAACCACCCGTCGGGGTCGATGGCGGCGGCGGTGGCGTCCGGGTCCTCGAAGTAGCCGAGCATCACGTTGGCGCCGCGCAGCCAGACCTCGCCGTCCGAGCCGACCGGAGCGTCGGTGCCGTCGCCGGCGACCACCCGCACCTCGATGCCGGGGACGCCGGGGCCGGTGGTCTCGGCGATGTGGCGCGGGTCCTCGTTGCGGCGGGAGACCGTGGCGACGACGCACTCGGTGAGGCCGTAGGCCTGGGCGACCTGGTCGAAGCCGAGGATGTCGAGCATCTGCTCGAACAGGGTCTCCGGCACGGACGTCGCGCCGGCGATCGCGAAGCGCAGCGACGACAGGTCGAAGTCGGTGCGCCGGGGGTGGTTGATGAGCGTGATGAAGATGGTCGGCGCGCCCGGGAGGACGGTGATCCGCTCGTCCTGGACGAGCTGCATGAGCGCGACCGGGTCGAAGGTGACGACCGGGTAGATCGTCGTGCCGGCGGTCAGCGACGTGATCACGCCCGCCTTGTAGCCGAAGCCGTGGAAGAACGGGTTGACGATCGCGTAGCGGTCGGCCGCGGTCAGCGACGCGCCGTCCGCCCAGACGTCGGCCACGCCGATCGTCTGCGCGTGGGTGCTCATCACGCCCTTGGGGATGCCGGTCGTGCCCGACGTGAAGAGCATGTCGCAGACCGTGTCGGGGGTGACCTCGCCGGCGAGCTTCTCGACCTCGTCGAGCGGGGTCTGCTCGCCCAGGGCGAGGAAGTCGTCCCAGCCGAGCGTGCCCGGGCGCCCGGCCGACGCCATGTCGACCTTGGTGCGCAGGTGGGGGAGCTCGCCGTCGGCCTCGGCCAGCATCGTCGAGTAGTCGGTGCTCAGGAAGCTGTCGCAGAGCACCAGGACGACGGCGCGCGAGCGGTCCAGGATGACGTGGGCCTCCTGGCCGCGATAGCGCGTGTTGAGCGGTACGACGGACGCGCCGATGTACTGCGCACCGAGCATCGCCACGATGAACTCGTACCGGTTCGGCGCCCAGATCGCGACCCGGTCGCCGGGCTCGACGCCGAGCGCGCGGTAGGAGCGGGCGACGGCCACCGCGAGGTCGCGCAGACCCTCATAGGAGAGAGTGGTGTCACCGTCGACGACGGCCGGGTGGCTGCCGTGGGTGGCGGCCCCCTGGGCCAGGAGAGCGGGAATGGTCCGTGCTGCCATCAGGCGAGACTCCTCGTGAACAAGTGCTTGTTAGGTACTGTAGCCCTGTCCGCACCTGCCGGAGCGAGCGTTCGGAGGGCGGAGGCGGCCCGGTGCCGCCGGTGGGAAAGGATCAGGTCATGGCGAGCAGCAACAACGAGGCTACGGCGCGCGGCGGTCGTCGGCGAGCGAACGGCGGCGGTTCCGCGAGGCGGGCCCAGCTGCTGGCGATCGCAGCGGAGATGTTCGCGACCCGCGGCTACTCCCAGACGACGGTGCGTGACATCGCCGACGAGGCGGGCATCCTGTCGGGCAGCCTCTATCACCACTTCGACTCCAAGGAGGCGATGCTCACCGAGATCCTCCGGGAGTTCATGGGCAACCTCCTGCAGGAGATCACCGACATCGCCGAGGCCGAGTCCAGCCCCCGTGCGGCGCTCGACGGGCTGATCTTCAACTCGTTCGAGACCATCCACCGGGTGCCGTTCGCGGTCGCGCTCTACCAGAACGAGTCGGCCCTGCTGACCACGACGCCGGAGTTCGCCTTCGTGACGAAGTCCAGCCTCGACGTCGAGAAGGTCTGGCTCGGCGTGCTCAAGGCCGGGGCCAAGGCCGGCGACTTCCGCGCCGACCTCGACCCCGGTACGACGTACCGCTTCATCCGCGACGCGATCTGGTCGACCGTGCGCTGGTACAACCCGCGCGGGCGCCTGCAGCACCGCGCGCTGGCCGAGCAGTACCTCGAGATGCTGCACGGCGGCCTGCTCACCTGACGCAGGCCCGCCGGGGAGGTACGACGCGCTCAGCGCCGTACCTCCTTGTCGCGCAGGCCCGACGGGTCGATGACCGTCCGGATCAGCTCGAGCTCCTCGTCCGTGGGCAGCCGGGTCGTCTCCGCGCCGCTGACGTCGATCGCGAAGCCGGTCTGCGCGACGACCTCGTCGGCGGTGACGCCCGGGTGCAGCGAGCGGACCTTGAGCCGGCCCTCGGCGTCGTAGTCGAGGACGGCGAGGTCGCTCACCACGATGCCGAGGTCGTGGAAGCGCAGTGCGCTGCCCTCGTGCGCCCGCGCGCGGTCGTTGCCGACGCCGGAGACGACGTCGACTGACTCGACGAACACCCGGGCGCTGTGGTTGCTCACCCAGTAGTCCGTGCGGTGGTTGACCGTGTTGCCGGGCGCGCCGCGGACGCCGATCAGCTGCCGGGTCGGCTTGCGCCAGTCGCCGATCGAAGAGATGTTCTGGTTGCCGTAGCGGTCGACCTGGCTGGCGCCCATCATGCTGTGCCGGCGGCCGGTGGCGAGGATGTCGAAGACCCGTCGGAACGGCGCCCACGACTCGATCGTCCCGCCGGCGGCGGCGTTGCGGCCCAGCGGCGGCGGCTCGCTCATCAGGAAGCACTCGCCGTCGGTGAGCACCAGGTCGGGCTCGAAGGTCAGCTTGGCCAGCCGGGCGCTGATGCTCGGCACGATGCCGACCGCGTGCGCCAGGATCTCGCCGGATCCGCGCCACGCCTCGGCGCAGGCGACGACGCAGACCTCGGCGCGGGTGATGTCACTCATCGGGCGTCCTCCTCGAGGTAGCGCTTCTCGAACGCGGCCCAGGCCTCCGGGTCGCGGGCGGCCTCGGCGTACTCACGCTGGAAGGCCTCGTCGCGGCCGTAGTCCGGCTCGCAGCTGGTGAAGTGGGCGCCCTTCGGCGCCTCGACGACGCCGGACACGTACATCCGGCTCACGAGCAGCGACTGCGGCGCCGCGGTGGCGGTCAGCTCGGCGGTCGGGACGATCTGCTCGACGCTCATGATGGTCCGGTCGGCGGCCATCGCGAAGAGGTCGTCGAAGTAGGGGTCCGGGCCCAGGTACTGGCCGTTGCCCGCCGCGTCGGCGCGGTTGAGGTGGATCAGTGCCAGGTCCATCCGGACGCCGGGGACGGCGACGTAGACCTCGTCGTCGTACGGCGACGCGACGGTCTTCAGCTCCGGGTTCATGGTGAGCACGTCGGAGGCCAGGCCCGCCCGCGTGGGCAGGAAGCTCAGCCGGCTCGCGCCCGCGCGCAGGGCGGCGACGAACATGCCCTCGTCGTACTCGGTCGTGTCGACGGTGCCCGCCTCGCGCGCGGCGCGGAAGTGCGGGTCGAGCGGGATGCTGTCGAGCGACACGAACCCGTAGACGAGCCGCTTCACCTTCCCGGCCGCGCAGAGCAGGCCCACGTCGGGGCCGCCGAACGTGACGACCGTCAGGTCCGTCGCGTCGCTGCGCAGCAGCTCGCGGACCAGGGCCATCGGCTTGCGCCGCGAGCCCCATCCGCCGATGCCGATGGTCATGCCCGAGCGGACGTGGCTCCCCACGTCGGCCAGCTGCATGGTCTTGTCCGTCACTGCAGTCCTCCGAACTTCGAAACCTAGCGCTTGCTTGGTGACGTGGGGACTCTACCCCGGCCCCGGTCGCGGTGCCACTGGGTGGACCACCCGCCCCGCGAGGACGTCCGGTGGCGGCAGGCTGTCGGCGTACGCCGGGCGGCGCGCCGGTCGCGCGGTGCCGCTGGGCGGCAGCACCCTTGCGGACGCCGGGCGTCGGTGCTTGCCTTGACCAAGCAAACGCTTGGTTCGATCAAGGAGGATCTGATGGCCCACGTCGTGGTGACGGGCGGTTCGAGCGGGATCGGTGCGGCGGTGGTCGAGCTGCTCCGCGGGCGCGACCACGCGGTCACGGTCTGGGACCTCGCGCCTCCGGGACGCGACGACGTCCGGCACACCGCGCTCGACGTGACCGACGCCGACGCGGTCGCCGCCGCGGTCCGGGACGCCGAGGCCGCGCAGGGCGTGATCCGGCACCTGGTGACCAGCCACGGCATCCGCGGCGCCTTCGTCCCGGCGCTCGACCTCGAGCCCGACGCCGTACGGCGGGTGCTCGACGTCCACGTGCTCGGCACGCTGCTCACGGCCACCGCGGTCGTGCGCCGGCTGCGCGACGTCGGCGAGGGCGGCTCGATCGTCAACCTGGCCTCGACGACGGCCTACCGCGGCTGGGCCAACCAGTCCGACTACGGCGTCGCCAAGGCTGCCGTCCGTCAGCTCACCGAGAACCTCGCCGTCGAGTGGGCCGGGCTCGGCGTCCGGGTCAACGCGGTCGCGCCCGGGCACACGCTGACGCCGATGGTGCAGGGCATGATCGACAAGGGCTACGACGTCGGCCCGGTCGAGGAACGGACCCCGCTCGGTCGCCTGTGCACGCCCGTCGAGATGGCCCGCGAGATCGTGCACCTGCTGCTCGACGCGTCGTACACGACCGGGGTCTGCGTCCCCGTCGACGGCGGCTGGACGGCGGTCGGCAAGTGAGCCTGCCGCAGCGCCGGCTGGGGGACCTGGAGATCTCCGCGATCGGGTTCGGCGCGATGACGCTGACCCAGACGCCGGACAGCGACGTCGAGCGCGGGACGCGCGCGGTGCACGCGGCGCTCGAGGCCGGGGTCACCTTCTTCGACACCGCCGACGTCTACGGGCCGACGGGGTTCGACACCCCGGGCGGGTATGGCGTCAACGAGCTCGCGCTGGCGAAGGCGCTCGGCTCCTGGGGCGGCTCGCTGGACGACGTCGTGATCGCGACCAAGGGCGGTCACACGCGCGACGGCCTGACCTGGTGGATCGACGGCAGCCGCGAGCACCTGCGCGCGGCCGCGGAGGCCTCGCGCGAGCGGCTCGGGCTCGACGTCCTGCCGCTCTACCAGCACCACCGGCCCGACCCGCGCCGTCCGTACCGTGCGTCCCTGGAGGCGCTGCGCAGCCTGGTCGACGACGGCATCGCCGCGCGGATCGGGCTGTCGAACGCCACCGTCGAGCAGATCCGGCTCGCCGCGGAGATCATCGGGCCGGCGCTGGTGTCGGTGCAGAACGAGTACTCGCCGGCCGCTCGCGGCAGCGAGGCCGAGATCGACCTGTGCGCCGAGCTCGGGCTGACCTTCCTGTCGTGGGGGCCGTTCGGCGGGATGCGGGAGGCGAAGGCGTTCGGGTCGTCCTTCGCGCCCTTCGCCGAGGTCGCCGCGGCGCGCGGGGTGAGCGCCCAGCAGGTCGCGCTCGCGTGGCAGCTGGCGCGCTCGCCGTGGATCGTCCCGATCCCGGGCGCCAGCCGTCCCGAGTCGGTGCTCGACTCGGTGCAGGCGGCGACGCTCGTCCTGACCGCGGACGAGCTCGCGCACCTCGCCGGGGTGGATCAGTCGTGAGCGGGCGGCTCGACCAGCTCGACGCGGACCCGGTCGGGGTCGAGCACGTACACGACCCGATGGCCGGCCATCGGCTCGCTCGCCACGATCGGCTCCGACAGGACGGTCGTGCCGCGGGCGCGCAGCCGCTCGAGCGTCCTGTCGAGGTCGGTCACCGTGATCGCGACGTGCGCGGCGCCGACGTTGCCGTTGTCGGGGTCGAGGACGACGTCCGAGCCGCCGTCGTACTGGAGCAGCTCGACGACCGTGGTCCCCTCCTGGGCGCGGACGAACGCCTGGCGCACGACGACGCCCGGGTAGCCGGTGACCGCGTCGATGCGCGGTCCGCTGCGCTCGTAGGGGCCGAGCCGCTCGCCGCCGAGGAGGTCCTCGTAGAACGCGAGGGAGCGTGCCATGTCGCTGACCGTGATGCCCACGTGGTGGATCGACGTCATGTCGCCTAACCTAGCAAGCGCTTGGTTAAGATGAAAGCCTCAAGATGACTACCGAGGAGAACAAGATGGACGCCGCCCCCCACCCCCTGGTCGACCTGAGCGACAAGGTCGTCGTCGTGACGGGTGCCAGCCGCGGCCTCGGCGCCGCGCACGCGCGCACCCTGGCCACCGCCGGCGCGACCGTCGTCCTGACCGACCTGGCGGCCGAGGGCGTCGCCGAGCTCGCGGCCGAGCTGGGAGAGCAGCACGCGTCGGCCGCGCTCGACGTGACCTCCGCGCAGGCGTGGGCCGCGCTGACCGCGACGGTCGTCGAGCGGTACGGCCGCGTCGACGGCCTGGTCAACAACGCCGGCCGCTGCGAGTACGCGCACTTCCTGCAGACCTCGGTCGAGATGTTCGAGGGCCACTTCCAGGTCAACGTCATGGGCGCGGTCCACGGGATGCAGGCGCTCGCGCCGCACATGCCGCCGGGCAGCTCGATCGTCAACATCGCCTCCGTCGCCGGCCTCGCGGCGTGGCCGGGCTCCAGCGCCTACGGCGCCTCGAAGTTCGCGCTGCGCGGCGTCAGCCGGGCCGCGGCCCACGACCTGGGCGGCGAGCGCGGGATCCGGGTCAACTGCGTCCTGCCCGGCGCGGCCGACACCGCGATGCTGTCCGAAGCCTCGCGCCAGGGCGGCGGCGTCGTCGCGACGCTGCCCGTGCCGCGTGCCGCGCGGCCGCACGAGATCAGCGCGATGGTGGCCTTCCTGCTCAGCGACGCGGCGAGCTACTGCACCGGCCAGGACTTCGTCGTCGACGGCGGAATGAAGGCCTGAGCCGTGCCCTTCTACGAGATCGACGGCGTGGTGCCGGTCTGCGACCCCACGTCGTACGTGCACCCGTCGGCCGACGTCATCGGCGATGTGATCATCGGGCCCGGCTGCTACATCGGCCCGTCGGCCAGCCTGCGCGGCGACTTCGGCCGGATCCGGATCGAGGCCGGCTCGAACGTGCAGGACTCCTGCACCGTCCACGTCTACCCGGGCGCCGACTGCGTCCTCGGCGAGGGCAGCCACGTCGGTCACGGCGCGATCCTGCACGGCTGCGTGCTCGAGCCGCGGGTGCTGGTCGGCATGAACTCGGTCGTGATGGACGGTGCCCGGATCGGCGAGGACTCCCTCGTCGGCGCGGGCAGCGTGGTCGCGGCGGGGTTCTCCGCGCCGGCCCGGTCGCTGGTGATCGGCAGCCCGGCGCGCGTCGTACGCGAGCTCGATGACGCGCAGCTCGCCTGGAAGGCCAACGGCCCCGGCGTCTACCGTCAGCTGGCCGAGCGCTCGCTCGCCACGATGCGGCCGGTGACGCCCCTGAGTGCCGAGGAGGCGGACCGGCCGCGGGTCAGCACCGACGCGTCGGTGAGCCGTCCGCTCCACGAGGTGCGGGCGGAGCGGGAGGCGCGGTGAGCCACCGCCGCAGCCTGGCCGTCGCGGTGCGCGAGCTCGCCGCCGCGATGGCCGTCACGGACGTCGCCGAGCCGGTGATGGAGCGCGCTGCTGCGGCCGTGCGGGCGCTCACCGGGACGCTGCGCGAGCGGCGGCTGGACGACGTCCCGCGCACGCCGTACGACGAGGCGGTGGGTGCCCGCGACTACAGCTGGCACCTCGACAACCCGGCGCTGCCGGGCCTGTCGATGGTGTTCGAGGACGGCCGCGCGCTGGCCGAGATGCCGGCGGGCCTCGGCACGCCGTACGCCGGTCCGCCGGGCAAGCTGCACGGCGGCGTCGGCGCGCTGCTCCTCGACGTCGTCCTGTCGAGCCTGGTCCAACATCACGGCGTCCCCGCCGTGACCGCCTCGCTCACCCTCGACTACCGCGCCGCGACGGCCCTCGACGCGCCGCTGCGGATCACCGGCGAGATCGTCGGCCGCATCGGCCGCAAGGTCGAGACCGTCGGCGCGCTGTGGTGCGGGGAGGTGAAGACCGTCGAGGCGCGCGGGCTCTTCATCGAGCTCCGCTGACGACCATCACATCTCGGTCGGCCAGGTGCGCAGGGTGGGGCGGTAGACCAGCTCCTGCGTGCGACCGTCGAGGGTGCGGGTCTCCAGCAGCTCGAGGTCGTAGTCGCCCGCGCCGGCGAAGACCGGGGTGTCGCCCGTCTGCGCGGAGATCACCGGGAAGACGGTGATCTGGATCCGGTCGACGAGCCCGGCGGCCAGGAGGGCGCGGTTGAGGGTGAGACTGCCGTGCGAGCGGATCGGCACGTCCGACTCCTCCTTCATCCGCCGCACGATCTCGACCCCGTCGCCGCTGACGACGGTCGCGTCGGGCCAGTCGAACGGGCCGTGCAGGCGCGACGAGACGATCGTCGTGGGGCACGCGATCATCCGGTTCATCCAGGCGTCGCGCTCGGCCGGGTCGGGCGGCAGCATCTGCAGGAACAGCCCGAAGGTGTGGGCGCCGAAGGCCATCCGCTGTTCGCCGTCGTAGGCCGCTCGGCGGTGCTCGAGGAACTCGGGGCCGTGCTTGCCCCAGTAGCCGCCCCAGTCGCCCGGCGGCCCGTAGGACGCGTTGCCGTCGAGGCTGGTGAAGATGTCGAAGGTGTAGGTCGCGGTCATGCGACTACTGACCGGGCCCCGGCGCCGGACTCATCGGCGCCGGGAGCGTGGGTAGGCGTGGGCGGGCGCTCATGTAACTCGGTGTTCGGTCACCCACGAGGGCGCAACGTCAGCCACCACAGGGTCATGACCGGTCATGACCCTGTGGTGGATCTACGAACACCGAGTTACATGCGGGCCGGCGGGCGGTCGCGTGGGTCAGAGCTCGCCGGCGTCGCGCTTGTTCGACTCCGCCATGGCGGCGGCGTCCAGCCCGGCGAGCGAGTCGACGGTGACCTCGGCGTTGTGGGAGTGAGCGGCGTGGTGGAGCCCGAAGACGGAGTCCATGCCGGCGCGCTGGCCCATCAGGTCCTCGGCCTGGTTGATCGCCTTCTTGGTGAGGGCGAGGCCGAGGCGGGGCATGGCGGCGATCCGGTGGGCCATCTCGTCGACGGCGACGTCGAGCTCGGCGCGGGGGACGACGTGGTTGACCATGCCGAGGTCGTGGGCGCGGCGGGCGTCGAAGCGGCCCCCGGTGTAGAGGAACTCCTTGGCGGCGCGGGGGTTCATCACCCACGGGTGCGCGAAGTACTCGACACCGGGGATGCCCATCTTGACGACCGGGTCTTGGAAGAAGGCGTCCTCGGAGGCGATGATGAAGTCGCAGACCCAGGCGAGCATCAGGCCGCCGGCGATGCAGGCGCCCTGGACCTTCGCGATGACCGGCTTGGGGATCTCGCGCCACCGGCGGCACATCCCGAGGTAGACCTCCGACTCGCGGGCGAAGCGCGCGTCGACGCCCTGGGCGCCGATGTGGTCCCACCAGATGACGGCCTTGCGCTCGAAGGACTCGTGGATGTCGCGCCCGGGCGTGCCGATGTCGTGGCCGCCGCAGAAGTGCTTGCCGTTGCCGCCGAGCACGATCACCTTGACCGCGTCGTCGTTGACGGCGTCGGTGAACGCCTGGTCGAGGGCGTAGGTGACCTTGGAGTTCTGCGCGTTGGCGTACTCCGGGCGGTTGAGCGTCACGTAGGCGACGCCGTCGCGGACGTCGTAGGTCACCACGGGCTCCAGTGGCTCCAGGGGCTCGACGGGCTCCGTCTGGGTGGTCTCGGTGCTCATGGTGCTCCCCGTGGGTCGTCGTACAAACCTAGCGTTTGCTTGGTAGCCTAGCAGGATGACGACCCGACCCGAACTGGATGTGACCGACACCGCGGACTGGGCCGGACGGCCCCTCGGCGAGCGCGAGGTGAGCTGGGACGAGCGTGACGCGATCCTCTTCGCGCTCGCAGTCGGCGCCCGCGCCGACCAGCTCGACCTGGTCTTCGAGCGCGACCTGCAGGTGCTGCCGACCTTCGCGCTGACGCTGGCGCAGTGGGCGCCCGACGTCCTCGGCTCCGCCGGCGCCTGGGACGTCGGCACCGCACTGCACGGCTCGCAGAAGCTGGAGGTCCTCGACCGCATGCCCGCCACCGGTACGACGCTCATGTCGGCGCGCGTCGGCAACGTGTGGGACAAGGGCGCGGCCGCCGTCTTCGAGGTTGTCGTCGAGTGCGCCTACGTCCGCGCCACCTGGTCGATCTTCGCTCCGGGCCGCGGCGGCTTCGGCGGCGAGCGCGGCCCCGGCCGCGCGGCGGGCCCCGAGGGCGACCCGATCGCTACCGTCGGCCTGGACGTCGCCGCCAACGCCGCGGCGCTCTACCGGCTCACCGGCGACCGCCACCACATCCACATCGACCCGGTCGCCGCGGAGCGGATCGGCCAGCCGCGCCCGATCCTGCACGGCCTCGCCACGCTCTCGGCCGCCGTCCTCGCGACCGCCGAGGTGCAGGACGCGTCGGCGGCCGACCTGACCCTGCTCGAGGGCCGGTTCAGCAGCACCGTCTTCCCCGGGGAGTCGCTGCAGGTCCCCGTGTGGGCCGACGGCTCCTTCCGCGTCGACACCGAGCGCGGCGCGGCGATCGACGGCGCCCGGGCGCTGTTCGCGTGACGGCGGCGAGTACGGCGGCGCCGGCGCGGCTCCGGCTGCGTCCGGTCGTCGTCGTACTCGCGGCGGCCGGGCTGGCCGGCATCCTGTCCCAGGCGCTGCTCATCCCGCTGCTCGGCGACCTGCCCGCGCGGCTGGACGTCAGTGGCGAGGCGGCGTCGTGGGCGATGACCATCTGCCTGGTCGCGGCCGCCGTCGCGACGCCGGTGAGCGGCCGGCTGGCCGACCTGATCGGCCGCAAGCGGGTCCTCGTCGGCTGCCTGGTCGCGACGACCGTCGGCAGCGTGCTGTGCGCGAGCGGCGGCCTGTACCCGCTGATGCTCGCCGGCCGCGCCCTGCAGGGGACGTCGAGCGCGGTGATCCCGCTCGGCATCAGTGTGCTCGCGGAGGTGGCGTCCGGCATCCGCCTCCAGCGGGGGGCGGCGCTGATCAGCGCCACGATGGGCATCGGTACGGCGGGCGGGGTCGCGATCTCCGGACTGATCGCGGCGGTCGCCGACTGGACCGTCGTCTTCTGGTTCGCCGCCGCGCTGACCGCGCTCGTCACCGTCGCGGTCGTCGTCGTGGTGCCGGCCGCCGCCGCCACCGAGCGGCCTCGGGCGCGCTTCGACGGCGTCGGCTGCGTGCTGCTGTCGATCGGCCTGACGACCACCCTCCTCGCGGTCACCAACGGCAGCCGATGGGGGTGGGCGAGTGCGGCGACGCGCGGCAGCGCGCTCGGCGGACTCGTCGTCCTGGTCGGCTGGTGGCGCTGGGAGCGTCGTACGACGGACCCGCTCGTCGACCTCGACTCCGCCATCGAGCCGCGGATGGCCCTCGTCCAGCTCGCCTCCGTGCTGGCCGGCGTCGCGATGTTCACCCACGTGCTGGTCCTGCCGGTGCTGCTGCAGCACCCGGTCGACGGCGCGGCGGTGTCGGTCCTCGTCGCCGGGCTGTGCCTGGTACCCGCCGGCCTCGCGATGATGCTCGCCGCCCCGCTCGGCTCGTGGCTGGTCGCCCGCAGCGGCGCGCGCCGGGCGCTCGCGGTCGGCCTGTTCTGCAGCTCCGCCGGCTATGCCGCCTCCGCCGCGGCCGTCCGCTGGCCCCCGGCGGTCGTCGTCGCCTCGCTGCTGATCGGCGTCGGGATCGGCATGTCCTTCGCGACCCTGCCGTTCCTCGTCGTCCGGCTCACCGCGCCGGAGGCGGTCGGCGCGGCCAACGGCCTCAACACGCTGATGCGGATGATCGGCGCGTCGGTGTCGAGCGCCGTGATCGGCGCGCTGCTGGCGGCGTCGGCCGGCAGCGCCCTGGGCTATGCGCTCGCCTACGGGTGGGGAGCCGTGGCCGCGGCCGCCGGCGGCGTGCTCGCCGTCCGCCTGCCGAGGTCGCTGTAGCCGTGGTGCGGCCGCGACGCAGTCGGGTGGGTGAGCGTGACCTATGCGTCACGCTCACCCACCCGACCCGGGTCAGACCAGCTGGTCGAGCGCGATCTCGAACGCCGTCGCCGCCACCGAGGTCGGGTGCGGGGAGCGCGCGTGGCACTTCTCCAGCGCGGTGCGGATGGTGCGCGAGACGTCACCGAGGATGACGTCGTCGGAGACCTCGCTGATGCCCTCCATGAGCAGGGTGAAGGTGCGCGCCATGCCGCAGTTGGCGATGAAGTCCGGGATCACCGCGACGTGCTGGTCGGCGAACTCGTAGGTCGGGCCGTAGAAGATCTCCGGGTCCGCGAACGGGACGTTGGCGCCGGCCGAGATCAGCTCGAGGCCGCCGGAGATGAGCCGCTTGACGTGCTCGACGGTGACCAGGCGCGAGGCGGCGCAGGGCAGGAAGATCTCGGCGCCCATGTCCCAGACCTGCTCGTCCAGCTCGGCGAACGGGATCAGGCCCTCGGAGCGCAGCGCGTTGCCCTCCTTGGTGACGAAGAGCTCGTGCACCTCCTCGGCGGTGAAGCCCTCGGGCTTCATCAGGCCGCCGTTGCGGTCGATGATGCCGACGATCGAGGCGCCCGCCTGCGCGAGGTAGTACGCCGCAGCCGAGCCGACATTGCCCCAGCCCTGGACGATCACGCGCTTGCCGGCGAGGTCCTGGCCCTGCGCGGCGCCGTAGGTGCCGTAGTAGTGGACGACGGACTCGGCGACGCCCCAGCCGGTGACCAGGTCGGCGATCGTGTACTTGCGGTCGCGCTCGGGGGTGAACCGCGGGTCCTCGACGACCTTCGAGACGCCGAGGCGCAGCATGCCGACGCGTTGCACCAGCTCGCGCTCGTCGGCAGCGAAGTGGCCGCTGACGATGCCCTGCTGCGGGTGCCACAGGCCGAAGCGCTCGGTCAGCGGGATGACGTCGTGCAGCTCGTCGACGTTGAGGTCGCCGCCGGTGCCGTAGTAGGTCTTCAGCAGCGGCGAGACCGCCTTGAACCAGCGCTCCAGGACGCCCTCGCGACGCGGGTCGGACGGGTCGAAGTCGATGCCCGACTTGGCGCCGCCGATGGCGGGACCGGAGACGGTGAACTTCACCTCCATCGTCTTCGCCAGCGACTCGACCTCGTTGCGGTCGAGGCCCGCGCGCATCCGCGTGCCGCCGCCGGCGGCACCGCCGCGCAGCGAGTTGATGACCACCCAGCCCTTGGCCTCGGTCTCGGCGTCGTGCCACTCGAAGACGATCTCGGGGGCCTTGGCCTCGAAGCGCTCGAGGAGGTTCTTCATGTCGGTTCCTTGGGTCGTGGTGAGAGTCATGAGCGTGCCTTCGTGATCCGGCCGCGGGCCTCGCCGAAGCCGATGCGGGTGTCGTTCGCCCCGGGGGCGGTGGCGCGGAGGACGACCACGTCGTCGTCCTCGAGGAAGCCCTGGCCGCGCTCGATGAACGAGCCGACCTGGTCCGGCTCGGGGCCGGAGATGGTGCCCGAGGCGAAGAGGTCGCCGGTACGGGTCGGGGCGCCGTTGACGGTGAGGTGGGCGAGCATCTGGGCGGGGGACCAGTACATCGAGGCGTACGGCGGGCGGCTGACGACCTCGCCGTTCCACTCCACCTCCAGGTCGATGTCCAGCCCCCACGGCCGCTCGAGCGCGAGGTAGGGCAGCACCGCCGGGTCCTGGGTCGGGGTGTCGACGCGTGCCGCCTCCAGCGCGGCCATCGGCACCACCCAGGGCGAGATGGTCGATGCGAACGACTTGCCCAGGTGCGGGCCGAGCGGCACGTACTCCCAGGCCTGGATGTCACGGGCTGACCAGTCGTTGAACAGGATGGCGCCGAACAGGTGCTGCTCGGCGTCCTCGACCGCGATCGGCGTCCCCATCGCGTTGCCGACGCCCACCACGAAGCCGAGCTCGGCCTCGATGTCGAGCCGCACCGAAGGGCCGAACACCGGGACGTCCGCGTCGACCGGCTTGCGCTGCCCGCACGGGCGCACGATGTCGGTGCCGGAGACGACGACCGACGACGCCCGGCCGGTGTAGCTGACCGGCAGGTGCCGCCAGTTGGGCAGCAGCGGGTCGGGGTTGTCGGGGCGGAACAGCCGGCCCAGGTTGGAGGCGTGGTGCTCCGAGGCGTAGAAGTCGACGTAGTCGGCGACCTCGAACGGCAGGTGCAGGACGACGTCCGCGACCGGGTGCACGCCCTCGGTCGGCAGGCCGTCGCTCAGGGCCGCGACGATCGCCGTGCGGACCTCGTCCCAGCGCGCCTTGCCCTGCGCCATGAACGGGTTGAGCGTCGGGGCGTCGAAGGTGTCGTCCCCGAGCAGCGTCGCCAGGTCGACGACGTGGTCGCCGTAGCGGGTCGCGACGCGGGGCGTCGAGCCGTCGACGGAGTAGACGCCGTACGGCAGGTTGGTCAGGCCGAACAGCTCGTTCATCGAACGCCTTCCGGGAGCAGGCCGAGAGCGGACAGCTCGTCGACGGGGTCGGTGATGGAGCAGGTGCCGATCGAGCCGAGCAGCGCGCCGGTCGGGAGTGCCGGCAGCTGCCGGTGGTCGCGGACGGCGAGGATCGCGGCGACCTCGTCGACGTCCGCGCCGCGCTCGGCGGCATCGGTCGCGGCCAGGAGGTTGAGGAAGCCGTGCTGCTCGAACCCGGTGTCGGGGTCGGTGTTGCGCAGCGCGTGGTGCAGCCCGGCGGTGGCCTTGAACGGCACGCCGGCCCGGGTGAGGGCGACGACCGCGGCGGCCAGTTCGGCCTCGTCGGGATAGAGGTCGGCGCGGACGCCGCCGGTGCGCAGCTTGGCGCGGTACGGCGTGCCGACCAGCTCGGCGATGACCGCGTCGCGCCGCTCGTCGCGGGGGACCTCGACGAACACCGTCACGCCGGCCGGGTCGCCGAGGACGGTCCGGAGATCGGTGCCGTCGGTGACCTCGAGCGCGACCACGCGGACACCCCCGGGAGCACCGTCCGGAGCGCCGGCGAGGGCGGCCGCGGCCGCCTCCGCGTCCGGCGCCACGACGGCGATCTCGATCGGGCCGGCGCCGGCCAGCCCGGCCAGCCCGGCCAGCCCGGGCAGTCCGGGCAGCCCGGCCAGTCCGGGCAGTGCGGCGGCCGAGACGACCAGCGGACCGACCAGCCCGGCGTACGGCGCCCGGAGGTGGGCGTGGTGCGCGGCCACCGCCTCGTCGAGCGGCAGGTTGCCCGGCGGGAAGATCGCGGCGTCGTCCAGCAGCAGGGCGAAGGTCACGACTGCCCCTCGCTCTCGTTGCGGACCCACGAGGTCACGTAGACGCCGTCGTCGACCGCGATGCCGCCCTCGCCGAGCTCGAGCGGCCGGAAGGTGTCGACCATGACGGCGAGCTCGTCGAAGTACTCCACGCCGATCGACTTCTCGTAGGCGCCGGGCTGCGGGCCGTGGGGGTGGCCGCCGGGGTGGAGGCTGATCGAGCCCTCGGCGATGCCCGATCCCTTGCGGGCCTCGTAGTCGCCGGCGACGTAGAACATGACCTCGTCGGAGTCGACGTTCGAGTGGTAGTAGGGCACCGGGATCGACAGCGGGTGGTAGTCGACCTTGCGGGGCACGAAGTTGCAGATCACGAAGTTGTTGCCCTCGAAGACCTGGTGCACCGGCGGCGGCTGGTGCACGCGGCCGGTGATCGGCTCGAAGTCGGCGATGTTGAAGACGTACGGGTAGAGGCAGCCGTCCCAGCCGACCACGTCGAACGGGTGGTGCGGCAGCACGTGGATCGAGCCGGCGAGGCCACCCGCGCCCGGGCCGCGGTGCTTGACGTAGACCTCGGTCGGTCCGTCGACGTCGTCACCATCGGGCGCGGCGAGCAGCACCTCGGACGGCGTGCGCAGGTCGCGCTCGCAGTAGGGCGCGTGCTCGAGCAGCTGCCCGTAGCGCGACAGGTAGCGTTTCGGCGGCGTGATGTGGCTGTTGGCCTCGATCGCGTAGAGCCGCAGCGGCTCGCGGCCGGTCGGCACCCACCGGTGGGTGGTCGCCCGCGGCAGGATGACGTAGTCGCCCTGACCGACCTCGAGCGTGCCGAACACGGTCTCGACGACCGCGGTGCCCGACTCGACGTAGACGCACTCGTCTCCGATGCCGTTGCGATAGTAGGGCGACGGCGCACCGCACACGGCGTACGAGATCCGGACGTCGGCGTTGCCGAGCACCAGCCGCCGTCCGGTCACCGCGTCGACCTCCTGCCAGCCGCCGTCCGCCTGCTCGCCGAACAGGTCGTGCAGCTTGAGGTGGCGGGGGATCAGCGGGTGGTTGGGCGTGGTGGACTGGTCGGGCAGCTCCCACACCCGCGCCTCGACGACCGCCGACGGGATGTGCCGGTGGTAGAGCAGCGAGGAGTCGGACGAGAAGCCCTCCTCGCCCATGAGCTCCTCGAAGTAGAGCGCTCCGTCGGGGGAGCGGTGCTGGGTGTGCCGCTTGTGCGGCACGTTCCCGATCCGCTGGTAGTGCGCCATCAGAAGTTGCCTCGCCGCTCCTGCTCGCGCTCGATCGCCTCGAAGAGCGCCTTGAAGTTGCCCTTGCCGAAGCCGAGCGAGCCGTGCCGCTCGATGAACTCGAAGAAGACCGTCGGACGGTCGCCGAGCGGCTTGGTGAAGATCTGCAGCAGATAGCCGTCCTCGTCGCGGTCGACGAGGATGCCGCGCTTCTGCAGCTCCTCGACCGGGACGCGGACCTCGCCGATGCGGGCGCGCAGCTCGGGGTCCTCGTAGTAGGAGTCCGGCGTGTTGAGGAACTCGATGCCCTCGGCGCGCAGCTGGTCGACGGTGCGCAGGATGTCGTTGGTGGCCAGCGCCAGGTGCTGGGCGCCGGGGCCGTCGTAGAACTCGAGGTACTCGTCGATCTGCGACTTCTTCTTCGCGATGGCCGGCTCGTTGAGCGGGAACTTCACCCGGTGGTTGCCGTTGGCGACGACCTTGGACATGAGCGCGGAGTAGTCGGTGGCGATGTCGTCGCCGATGAACTCGGCCATGTTCGTGAAGCCCATGACCTTGCGGTAGAACTCGACCCAGTCGTCCATCTTGCCGAGCTCGACGTTGCCGACGATGTGGTCGAGCGCCTGGAAGAGGCGCTTCGGGGCGCCCTCGCGCTTCTGGAAGCCGGACGTGCGGGCGACGTATCCGGGGAGGTAGGGGCCGTCGTACTTGCTGCGGTCGACGAGCGTGTGGCGGGTGTCGCCGTACGTCGCGATGGCGGCGAGCCGGACGGTGCCGTGCTCGTCGGTGATGTCGTGGGGCTCCTCGACGACGGTGGCGCCGACCGAGCGGGCGTGGGCGATGCACTTGTCGACGTCGGGGACCTCGAGCGCGATGTCGACGATGCCGTCGCCGTGCTTGCGGTGGTGGTCGAGCAGGCTGCTGCGGGGGTCGACGCCGCCCTTGATGACGAAGCGGACCGCGCCGCTCTTGAGCACGAAGGCGACGTGGTCGCGGTTGCCGGTCTCGGGGCCGGCGTAGGCGACGAGCTCCATGCCGAACGCCGAGATGAAGAAGTGGGCGGACTGGGTGGCGTTGCCGACGACCCAGACGGCGGCATCCCAGCCGGTCACGGGGAAGGGGTCGGCGTGGTCGTCGTACTCGACGAGGCCGACGAGCTGCTTGAGCGTGTCGAGGTCGAGCTCGGCGAGCCGCTCCTCGTTGGTCAGGGTCTCCTGGAGGGACATGTGAGGAGCACAACAGGTCGGCCGGGGGCCGCACAACCTGCTCATCTCGAGGTAGGCAGAGTGGTTGCTTCTGTCGGCTCCTCTTGGTTGGAGATAGGCAGATTGACTAGTTTGGGCCCGTGCTGACCCTGGACCAGATCGACATCGCCCTGCTCACCGCGCTGACCGAGCACCCGCGCGCCGGCGACCTCGAGCTGTCCCGCCTGACCCAGGTCGCCCGGGCCACCGTGCAGAGCCGGCTGCGGCGGATGGCCGAGGCCGGCGTCATCGCCGACTGGGACCCGACGCTCGACGTCGCCGCGGCCGGCTTCGAGGTCCAGGCCTATGTGACCCTCGAGATCGCGCAGGGCGCGCTCGACGAGGTCTCCCGCGACCTCGAGGCGATCCCGCAGGTGCTGGAGGCCTATGTCACCACCGGCTCGTTCGACGTGCTGTGCCGGGTCGCGACCCGCTCGCACCCCGAGCTGCAGGCGACGCTGGTGCGCATCGACCAGTCGTCGTCGGTGGTCCGCTCGACGAGCGTGATGGTGCTCTCGGTGCTGGTGCCGCCGCGGGTGCTGCCGCTGCTGGCGAGCGGCGAGACGGCGCCGAGCCGGCGGGCACCGGCGTACCGGAAGGGCTGATCAGGCCTCGGGCTCGTCGTCGGGCTCGTCGTCGGATTCGTCCTCGGCCTCGTCGTCGGGCTCGTCGTCGGATTCGTCCTCGGCCTCGTCTTCGAGCTGGTCCGGGTCGTCGTCGACGACCTCACCGTCGAGCAGGTGCTCGACCATGCCCTGGGCCTGGCCCGGTGTGGGCGGGGCGTCGTAGTCCTCGGTCGCCGGCACCACGTCGTACAGCTCACGCAGCGTCTCGGGCGACCCCGGGCGGTCGTCGTTCTCGGTCTCCCCCATGGCACGAGGCTAGCGGCCGAGCGCCGTCGGAGGGGCCCAAAAAACTGGAAGCCGCCGCAGGCGTCTCGGGTCACCTGCGGCGGCGAACGCCATCTTGGCATGGGCCTCAGCCGGTTGTCATCCGGTTCCGGAGTAAAAGTTTCAACGACGTCGGCGGGCCCGCGCCGACGTCAGAGCCAGCCGGCGCCGCCCGCGATGAGCAGGGCGCCGAAGATCGCGAAGAGGCTCGCGGCGCCGTACTTGACGACCTTCTCGGGCAGCTGGCGCCCGACGATCGCGCCGAGGGCGATGGCGAGCGCGTCGGCGGCGACCATGCCGACGGTGGAGCCGAGCCAGGTGCCGAACCAGCCCTCCTGGGTGGCCAGGGTGATGGTGGCGAGCATGGTCTTGTCGCCGAGCTCGGCGAGGAAGAAGAAGACGGCGACGACGAGGATGGCGCGGCCGGTGGCGGCGTTGGCCTTGGCGGTGTCGTCCTCGGTGAGCTCGTCGCCGCGCAGGGTCCAGGCGGCGAAGCCGAGGAAGGCGATGCCGGCGACGACCTCGATCGTGCCCCGGTACGACGAGAAGGCGTCGCCGATCAGATAGCCGATCCCGACCGAGGCCAGGTGGACGACGGCGGTGGCGGCGGTCAGGCCGATGATGACGTCGCGGGCGCGGTAGCGCGTGGCGAAGGTCATCGCCATGAGCTGGCTCTTGTCGCCGAGCTCCGCGATGAAGATGACGGCGGTGCTGAGCAGGAAGGCGTACATCGGTGGTCCCTCTCCGGCGCCGGCCGGAGGAGCCCCATCGCAGATGGACGCCTTCGACCAGCACGTCCAAAAAACGGTCGTGGATCTGGTCGAAGGTCTCGTCCGCCACTCGCGTGGCCTGACGCGCCGGGCCGATGGCCAGTGTGTCGACGCGTCCGTTGAGGACTACTCCCCTTCGGTCAGCACTGTACGTGGCGTCCCCGCGACCGGCCGAATCGGCGGGGGCGGCCGGGGTTCGTCTCCCGATTCGATCGATCAAAAGCGAAACCGGGTACTGACAGGTGAACGGACGGGGTCGGCGCCGATGTGCGTCAGCGCAAAACGGGTGTCATGGTGACTGTCACGCGGACGACGGTGTCCCCGGATCGCACGATTCGAACCCCGGAAGAAACCGGGTGGGCTGTGGGGTAGCGTGCCCACACCTTGACAAGGACCGAAAGGCTGGCGAAGGCAAATGGTTGATGTGGAGCGGACGCTCGACGAGGCGGGTCTCACCAACCCCCACGTTCGTGAGTACGTCGCACACTGGGCCAACATCACGGGTGCGGAGCGCATCGAGGTCGTGTCCGCGGCCGACGACGCCCGACTGATCCAGGAGGCACTGGACGCGGGCGAGCTCCTCCCCGCCGGCGAGGGTCGCTACTACTCGCGGTCCTACTACAAGGACACCGCGCGCGCCGAGGAGCGCACCATCGTTGCGACCTCCAACGAGGCCGACAAGGGCATCTACAACAACTGGAAGCCCGCCGCCGAGATGAAGCCGAAGCTCGTCGAGCTGATGACCGGCGCCTCGGTGGGCAAGACGATGTACGTCATCCCCTACCTCATGTCGCCGAAGGGCTCGCCGGTCGAGAAGTTCGCCGCCGGCGTCGAGCTGACCGACAACCGCAATGTCGTCATGCAGATGATCCGCATGGCCCGCGTGGGCGTCGAGTACGTCAACGAACTCGGCGACTCCTTCGTCAAGGCCGTGCACGTCACCGGCGACCTGGAGAACCTCGGCCAGGGCACGCCTGACGACAAGCGCTACTTCGTGACCGTCGCCGACGAGCGCACGATCCTGCACTTCGGCTCGTCGTACGGCGGCAACGCGCTGCTCGGCAAGATCGCCCACGGTCTGCGCCAGGGCTCCTACGACGGCTGGAAGAACGGCTTCCTCGTGGAGCAGTTCATGCTGCTGGGCATCACCGACAAGCAGACCGGCAAGAAGTACAACATCTGCGGTGGCTTCCCGTCGGCCTCGGGCAAGACCAACCTCGCGATGACGCTGGCCCCCGACGCCCTGGGCGACCGCTACTACGTCGAGTTCTACGGCGACGACATCGCGTGGATCTGGGTCGGCGACGACGGCAAGCTCTACGGCATGAACCCGGAGAACGGCGTCTTCGGTGTCGCGAAGGACACCAACGAGAAGACCAACCCGACGGCGATCGACTCGATCGTCGAGGGCACCGGCGCCATCTTCACCAACGTCGCGTACAACACGAAGACCCAGGAGGTCTGGTGGGAGGGTCGCGGCGAGAAGCCGACCGACCTCGACGGCTGGGAGGACTGGAAGGGCGAGGTCATCGCCGACCGGGCTCCCGAGCACGCCGACGACCCGTGGGCGCACCCCAACAGCCGCTTCACGACCACCCTCGCCAACGTCCCCAACGTCGCCAAGGACTTCGAGGACCCGCAGGGCGTCGAGATCCACGGCATCATCTTCGGTGGCCGTACCCGTGACCGCGAGCCGCTGATCCGCGCGATCACCGACATCGCCGAGGGCGTCTACGACGGCCTCACCCTGGGCGCCGAGGCGACCGCCGCGGCCGACGGCCTCGAGGGCGTGCTCCGCTACGACCCGATGTCGATGCGTCCGTTCATGTCGTACTCCGAGGCCGACTACGCCGCGCACTGGCTCGAGGTCATCGGCCGGGCGACGACGAAGCCGATCTTCGCGCACGTCAACTGGTTCCAGCGCGGTGACGACGGCCGCTTCCTGTGGCCCGGCTACCGCGAGAACCTGCGGCCGCTGAACTGGCTCATGGAGTTCCTCAACGGCGAGGTCGAGGGCGTCCAGACCGCCGTCGGCGTGCTGCCGAAGCGCGAGGAGCTCAACCTCGAGGGCCTCGACGAGCAGGCGCTCGCCGACCTCGACACGCTCCTGACGATCGACGTCCCGCGTTGGCAGCAGGAGATGGGCTTCCGCGAGAAGCACCTCGCGCAGTTCGACGGTCTCCCGGAGGAGATCTGGGAGGCGCACCGTCGCGTCGCGAAGGCGCTCGACGAGGCCTGAGCCTCACCCGTACGTCCACAGTGCCCCGGCTCGTCGAGCCGGGGCACTGTGCGTTGCCGGCCCCTAGGCTGCGCTCATGCGCGCCGTCGTCTGCCACCAGGCCCAGCTGACCGTCGAGGACCTTCCGGACCTCGTGCCCACCCAGGGGCAGGTGCTGCTCGACGTCGAGCGGTGCGGCATCTGCGGCTCGGACCTGCACGCGCGGGTGCACTGCGACGACCTCGCCGACGACGTGGCGACGCTGGGCTACGACGCGTTCATGCGCTCCACCGACCGCGTGGTGATGGGCCACGAGTTCGTCGGCACGGTCGTCGACTACGGGCCGAAGACGCGCAGGGCCTTCCCGCTCGGCGCCCGCGTGGTCGCGCTCCCGGTGCTCAAGAGCGGTCGCGACGTGCACCTGACCGGACTGACCGCCCAGGCCTCCGGCGGCTACGCCGAGCAGGTGCTGGTCAACGCGTCGATGGCGATGCGGGTGCCGGACGGGCTGGACGCCGACGCCGCCGCGCTCACGGAGCCGATGGCCGTCGCGCTGCACGCCGTACGGCGGGGGCAGGTCGGGGCGCGCGACACCGCCGTCGTCATCGGCTGCGGCCCGATCGGCCTCGCCGTGATCGCGATGCTGAAGGCGACCGGCGTCCGTCACGTCATCGCCAGCGACTTCTCGCCCGGCCGCCGCGCCCTCGCCGAGCGGATGGGCGCCGACGTTGTCGTCGACCCGGCCACCGTCTCGCCGTGGTCGTCCTTCGCGGACTCGCGCTACCTCACCGAGGCGATCGCCCTCGCCGAGCTCGGCATCGACGCGATGGACAAGCTGCGCGCCGTACCCCTGCTGCCGTGGGCGCACGTGATGCGCGCCGCCGAGAAGGTCGGCGCGACGCCGCGCGGCCCGGTCGTCTTCGAGTGCGTCGGCGTGCCCGGGATCATCGAGCACATCATCTCCTCGGCCCCGCTGCTCTCGCGCGTGGTCGTGGTCGGCGTCTGCATGGGTGAGGACGCCTTCCGGCCGTCGATGGCGATCAACAAGGAGATCGACCTGCGCTTCGCGTTCGCCTACGACCCGAGCGAGTTCCACCAGACGTTGCAGTGGATCGCGTCGGGGAAGGTCGACGTACGGCCGCTGATCACGGGGACCGTGGGGCTGGACGGCGTCGCGGGGGCGTTCGAGGACCTACGGGATCCGGAGCGGCACGCGAAGATCCTGGTGGATCCGGCGCGCTGAGATCAGGCGTCAGGCGGCGGGTGGCCGCAGCAGATGGGCCTTGATGATCTTGACGTCGTCCTCGACCGAGCCGAGGCGGTGCTCGATGGCGTCGAAGCGGACGCCGCACAGGGCCGCGACGTGGTCGGTCTTGGCGTCGTACTTCGCATCGATCGCGTCGATCTTGGCGCCGAGGGCGTCGAACCTGGAGTCGACGGCGTCGAACTTCGCCTCGAACTTGGCGTCGATGGCGTCGAACCTCGCCTCGAACTTGGCGTCGATGGCGTCGAACTTGGCGTCGACGGCGTCGAACTTCGCCTCGAACTTGGCGTCGACGGCGTCGAACCTCGCCTCGAACTTGGCATCGACGGCGTCGATCTTGGCGTCGACGGCGTCGAACCTCGCCTCGAACTTGGCATCGACGGCGTCGAACCTGGCGTCGACGGCGTCGAACTTCGCCTCGAACGTGGAGTCAGAGGCGTCGATCCGCCCGCTCAGCCGCGCCTCGACGGCCTGAGTCTCGGCGCGCAACGCGGACAGGATGTGACGCGTGGTGATGCCGAGCATGGTGGACATCACGGCGCTGAAGACGCCCAGCAGGCTCCAGAACTGCAGGTTGCTCACCGTGGTCACCTCCTCGGTCGATGTGTCGGACGAGCACGATGCTGACACAGATCCGGCGCGCGACCCAGGGCCGTGCGGCAACCTGTGGAGAACTCCGTCAGCCCCGCGCGATCGCCCGCCCCGCGGCCCGCCCCGAGAAGATGCAGCCACCCAGGAAGGTGCCCTCGAGCGCGTTGTAGCCGTGCACGCCGCCGCCGCCGAAACCGGCGACCTCGCCGGCGGCGTACAGCCCGGGGATGACCGAGCCGGTGGCGGAGACGGCCCGGGAGGACAGGTCGGTGGCGATGCCGCCGAGGGTCTTGCGCGTCAGGATGTTCAGCCGTACGGCGATCAGCGGGCCGTGCTCGGGGTCGAGGATCTTGTGCGGCTTCGCCACGCGGATCAGCTTGTCGGTGCGGGAGCGGCGGGCGTTGTTGACGGCCATCAGCTGGAAGTCCTTGCTGAAGCCGTTGTCGAGCTCGAGGTCGCGCGCGGCGATCTGGCGGCGCAGCACCTCGACGTCGAGCCGCGGGCCGCGGGCGGGGGAGTCGCCGGTGACGATGTCGTTCATCCCGTCGACGAGCTCCTCGAGCGAGGACGCGACGACGAAGTCGAGGCCGTCGGTCTTGAACCGCTCGACCGGCGCGGGGGCGCCCTTGGCGAGGCGCGCCTTGAGCATCACGCGCAGGTCCTTGCCGGTGATGTCGGGGTTCTGCTCCGAGCCCGAGAGCGCGAACTCCTTCTCGATGATCGACTGCGTCAGCACGAACCAGGTGTAGTCGTAGCCGGTCGCGCCGATCGTCGCGAGCGTGCCGAGGCTGTCGAAGCCGGGGTAGTTCGGGGCGGGCAGGCGTCGGCCGGTCGCGTCGAACCAGAGGGACGACGGGCCGGGGATGATCCGGATCGCGTGGTCGGGCCAGATCGGGTCCCAGTTGTGGATGCCCTCGGTGTAGTGCCACATCCGGTCGGAGTTCACCAGCCGCGCGCCGGCGTCGGCGGCGATGCCGAGCCCGCGCCCGTCGACGTACGCCGGCACGCCGCTGATCATGTGCTTCGGCGCCGGTCCGAGCCGGTCGACCGGCCAGTTGGCGCGGATCAGGTCGTGGTTGTGGCCGATGCCGCCGGTCGTGACGACGACCGCCGGCGCCCGCAGCGCGAAGGCGTCGACCGCCACCCGGGACGACGCGAAGCCCCGCTCGACCGGCGACGGCTCCAGCACCGCACCCCGGACGCCGACCACCGCGTCGCCGTCGGTGACGAGGGAGTCGACGCGGTGCCGGAAGCCGAAGCGCACCAGGCCGACGGCCTCGGCCTCGAGCACCGGCTCGAGGAAGACGCGGACCACCTCGGGCCCGGTGCCCCACGTCAGGTGGAAGCGGGGCACGGAGTTGCCGTGCCCCGACGCGTCGCCGCGGCCGCGCTCGGCCCAGCCGACGAAGGGCAGGACCTTCAGGCCCAGCTCGCGCAGGTAGGAGCGCTTCTCGGTCGCGGCGAAGCGGACGTAGGCCTCGGCCCACTGCCGCGCCCAGTGGTCCTGCCCGGGCACGCCGTCGTCGCCGGCGGCGAGCCGGTCGAAGCCGGCCGAGCCCTGCCAGTCCTGCCAGGCCAGCTCGAAGGAGTCCTTGATGCCCATCCGGCGCTGCTCGGGCGAGTCGACGAGGAAGAGCCCGCCCAGCGACCAGAACGCCTGACCGCCGAGATTGGCGCGATTCTCCTGGTCGAGCACGAGGACCCGCTTGCCCGCGCGCGTCGCCTCGTAGGTCGCGACGAGCCCGGCCAGGCCGGCTCCCACGACGATCGCGTCCGGCTCGAATCCCATGTCCACAGCGCCCTCGGTCACAGCCCGGAGCCTGCCACACCCGGTGTCACCGGGCGTGGCAGCGCGGGTGTCACGATGGAGGTACGGGTCGCCGTCCAGCGCGACCGTGATCAGGACGAGCACCATCGAGAACGCCGTGGTCAGCAGGCTCGCCCGCGACGGCGACCGGAACCGCGGGTGCGACGCGCCCAGCGCCGCGGGCAGCACCCGGTCCCGGCCCAGCGCGAACAGGTAGCGCGAGGTGGCGTTGTGGAAGGCGACCGTCGCCGCCAGGATGCTGGTCACGATGAGCAGGTCCATCGTCGTCTTCGCCCAGGGGCCGACGTAGCTGTCGGCCAGCTGGAAGTACAGGCCCTGGAACGAGTCCGAGGCGGCGACGTCGGAGACGCCCGACACCCCGAGCGCGGCCACCGCGACCCAGTTGATGAAGCCGTAGAAGAGCGCCAGGAAGCCGACGGCGACGTACGTCGCGCGGGGCACGGTCCGCTCGGGGTCGCGTGCCTCCTCGGCGTAGATGGCCGTGCCCTCGAACCCGATGAACGCGCCCAGCGCCAGCACGAACATCCCGCCGGCGAACACCTCGCTCGGCGCGAAGGGCTGCGCGGAGACGTGGGACGTCCCCTCCTGGAGCAGCACGGCGACCGCGAGGACGACGAGGATCAGCACCTCCAGCGACATCAGGACGGCGAGCACCCGCGCGCCGATGTCGATCTGCCGGTAGCCGAGGATCGCGACGAGCACCGCACCGACGAGCACCGCACCGACGAGCGCTGGCAGCAGCTCGCGCGGCGCGTGCTGCGCTCCTACCGCGACCTGGCCGTCGCACTGCCGCGCACCTTCGAGCTCCTCGCCCTCGCTCCGTGGGCGCGGAGCCGCCCCGACGACGCGCAGCCGGCGCCGGCCGCGGGCAGCGAGATCGGGCACCTGCGCGACCTCGAGATGTACGACGCCGGCGTCGAGGCCCTCATCGCCGGGCTCGCCGTGACCCTCGCCGATCAGGCGGGCGCGTCCACCTGAACCGCCAGCCGGGTCGGCGCGGACCGCCCGCGCAGCACCACCTCGCCGTGCGGCCGCCAATGCGCGGCCTCGGCCGGATCGGCCGCCTCGACCGACGCCCACGCGGCCAGCACGCCGCCCGGGGCGTCCTTCGCCAGGTCGGTGAGCCGGGCCGCGGAGTTCACCGCGTCGCCGATGACGGTGTACTCGAAGCGCTGCTCGTGGCCGACATTGCCTGCCACGACCTGCCCCGTCGCGATGCCGATGCCGGCGCCCACCTCGGGCACCTCGGCGGCCAGTCGGGCCGCCATCGAGCGGGCCGCGGAGAGCGCCGCCGCGGCGTGGTCGGGGTGCTCGACGGGCGCGCCGAAGATGGCGAGGACGGCGTCGCCGATGAACTTGTTGACCAGCCCGTGGTGGCGGTCGACCTCGTCGACGACCACGCCGAAGAACCGGTTGAGGACGCCGACGACCTCGGTCGGCCCGTGCTCGGTGGCGTACGTCGTCGATCCCACCAGGTCGACGAAGAGCACCGAGCAGACGCGGGTCTCGCCGCCGAGCTCGATCTCGCCGGCGCCGATCGCGGCGGCCGCGGCCGCCACCTCCTGGCCGACGTGGCGACCGAAGAGGTCGCGGATCTGCTCGCGCTCCTGGAGCCCGGCGACCATGTCGTTGAAGCCGCTCTGCAGCTGCCCGAGCTCGGTGCCGTCGTAGACGACGACGTCGGTGTCGAGGTCGCCCGCCTCGACCGCGCGCATCGCGTCGCGCACCGACAGCAGCGGCGCGACGACGGCCCGCGCGTTGAGGTCGGTGAGCAGGAAGCCGAAGATGAGGACCGCGCCGCAGACGATGATCGTGACGACGGCGAGCTGGTGCAGCGTCGCATCGCTGTGGGGCGTCAGCGCGAGGATCCCGGTGATGAGCAGGCCGACGACGGGCGCGCCGGTGCCGAGGGTCCAGAAGATCGCCATCCGCGGGCCGACGCCGACGCCGCGCAGCCGGTGCGTGACGCGGACGTCGCTCAGCGCCCGCGCCGCGATCGGCCGCAGCGAGAACTCCGTGAGCAGGTAGGAGATGCCCGCGACGACGACCGCCCCGATGCCGACCGTGAGCGCGGTGCCGACCGTGCGCGAGGACTGGAGCGCCACGGTGAGCGCGGTGAACAGCACGGTGCCGACCATCCAGATCGCGAACTGGATCGCGGTCAGGTGGAAGGGCACCCGCAGCGCCCGCATCCGCTGCGTGCGGTCGGGGTCGACGTCCGGCTGGGTCGCCCAGCGCAGCGCGCGCAGCGACATCGTGGTGCCCCAGATCGCGCCGACCACCGCGGCCACGCCGACGTACGTCGGGATGGCGATCGCGAGCGCGACCACCATCCGCTCGGTCGGCGGCGGCGACGGGATCGCCCAGGTGTTGATGACGAACACGACGAGCGCGCCGATCAGGTTGGTGCTGACCAGCATCAGCGTGAGCAGCAGCTGGATCCGCACCCGCAGCCGGCGCGGCGCCTGGTCGCGCGGGCCGAGGATCCGCGAGCCGAAGGGGCTGCGCCGGGCTGGGGGAGTCCGACGCGGCATGACGGGAATCCTAGGGCGTCGTTGGGCGGCATCTGATTGGATCGACCTCATGACCGCGGCTGAGATCACCGAGGCGTATGCCGCGTTCCACGAGAAGGTCGCGGGCTTCGCCGCCAGTGGCGACTGGTCGGGCTACGCCGACCTGTTCACCCCCGACGCCGTGTACGTCGAGCACGCGATGGGTACGTTCCACGGCCGTGACGAGATCCGGGCGTGGGCGGTGCGCACCATGACGTCGTACCCGGGGCGGCTGATGCCGGAGTTCCCGATCACCTGGCAGGTCGTCGACGCCGACGCGCGCCGGCTGGTGTGCGAGGTGCTCAACCCGATGCCCGACCCGGGCGACGGCACCGAGCTCGTCGAGCCGAATATCACCATCATGACCTACGCCGGCGACGGGCTCTTCTCCCGCGAGGAGGACGTCTACAACCCGCTGCGCTTCCACGCGATGGCGCAGAAGTGGGCGCGCATCGCGGCCGCGCACGACAACGCCGACGACGACGTGCTCGCCTGGCTCGACAAGTACGGGGATGGCCGGTGACCGGCGCCGCCAAGCGACTGCTGCTCGAGATCCTCGGCTGGCTCCTGCTGGTCGCGGGCATCGCCGCGCTGGTGCTGCCGGGGCCCGGACTGCTGCTGATGGCGGCCGGTCTGGCCGTGCTGTCGCAGCAGTACACCTGGGCCGAGCGGCTGCTCGACCCGGTGCTGCTGCGCGCGCTGCGGGCCGCGGCCGAGGGTGTCGAGACGCTCCCGCGGGTGGTCATGTCGACGCTCGGCGCGCTGGCCATCGGCGGGTTCGGCGTGGTGTGGCTGGTCGACCCCGACACCCCGGACTGGTGGCCGATCGCGGAGCACTGGTGGCTCCCGGGCGGCGTCTGGACCGGCGTCACGCTGCTGCTCTCGTGCGTCATCGCGCTGGCGCTGATCGTCTACTCCTACCGCCGCTTCCACGGCAAGCCGGAGGCCCGGGCCGCGCTCGAGGGTGAGATCAGCGAGGCCGACGAGCGCCGGCATCACGAGGACGACTGAGCCGATGCCCGACGAGCCGACCATGCGCGAGCGGATGCTCGCCGGTGAGCTCTACCTGGCCGACGACCCCGAGCTGATCGAGGCGTACGAGCGCGCGCAGGAGCTGGCGTCGGCGTACAACGCGACGGGCGTGCGCGAGCGGTCGCGCCGGCACCAGCTGCTGGGCGAGCTGCTCGGCGCGGTGGGGGAGGAGACGGCGATCCGTCCGCCGCTGCACGTCGACTACGGCAGCCAGCTGCGGTTCGGCGCGCGCTGCTTCGCAAACTTCGGGCTGGTCGCGCTCGACGTGGCGCCCATCGTGATCGGCGACGACGTCCAGATCGGCCCCAACGTCCAGCTGCTCACGCCGCTGCACCCGCTGGAGGCCGGTCCGCGCCGCGACAAGTGGGAGTCGGCGCTGCCGATCGAGATCGGCGACAACGTCTGGCTCGGCGGCGGCGTCATCGTCTGTCCGGGCGTGACGATCGGCGCGAACACCGTGGTGGGCGCGGGATCCGTCGTCACCCGCGACCTGCCGGCAGGGGTGCTGGCGGCAGGGCGCCCGGCACGGGTCGTCCGGGAGCTCCCGGCATGAGCGTCCCGCTGCTCACGGCTCTCGCCGACCGGCAGCGGACGGGCAGCCGGCCGGGACGGCGCGACGACGGCCTCCGGATCGCGCTGGCGATCGAGGGCGGCGGCAGCCGCGCGGCGTACTCGGCCGGGATGACGCTCGCGCTCGACGAGGCCGGGCTCACCGACGCCTTCGACGACGTCTACGGCACGTCCGGCGGCGCGCTCAACGGCGCCTGGCTGCTCAGCGGCGAGGCGCAGCAGTGGCTGCGCAGCTGGGCCTGGCCGGAGGTGGCGGCCGCCAAGGTGACCGATCCGCGGCGGATGTTCCGGGGCGGGCCGATCGTCGACCTGCGCCGGCTGGTGCACCACGTCTACGAGTCGATCACGCCGATGGACTTCGACGCGATCGTCGCCAACCCGATCGGCTTCCACCCGATCGCGACCGACGCCGTGACGGGCGAGTCGGCCGACCTGGCGCCGTATGTCACCGACCGGCTGGGGGCGCAGACCGCCCTGCGCGCCAGCTCGTGCATCCCACTGCTGGCCGGGCGTCCGGTGCGCGTCGGCGATCGGACGTACGTCGACGGCGGGCTCTCCGAGGGCGTGCCCTTCCGGACCGCCCTCGCCCAGGGCGCCACCCACGTGCTGGTGCTGCGCACCCGCCGCGCCGACCAGCGCGCCGTACCGCCGTCGCGGCTGGAGCGGCTGCTGCTGGCGCCGTACTTCCTGCGGCACGGGCGGGCCGCGGGCGCCGCGCACATCGGACGCCACCGCACGTACGCCGACGACGACCTGCGGCTCGCGGCCGGCACGTCGGCCGACGTACCGACGCTGATGGAGGTGCGGCCGCCCCTCGGCTCGCCCGACGTGTCCCGGCTGAGCGCCGACCTCAGCGTCATCGACGCCGCGATCGAGCAGGGGCGTGCGGTGATGCACGCGTTCCTCGATGGCTGAGGTCGCCGCCCAGCGCCGGCCGCGCGACCGCAAGGAGCAGATCGTCGCGGCCGCGGCGCGCCACTTCGCCCAGCGCGGCTTCCACGACGCCTTCGTCGCCGACATCGCGGCGGAGGTCGGCATCACCGCCTCGGCGCTCTACCGGCACTTCGCCGGCAAGGCCGAGCTGCTCGTCGCGGCCATCGAGCTCGAGCTCGCGCAGCTCGAGGAGGCCTATGCGGCGGGCGGTCCGCTCGACGCCGTCCTCGACCGGGCGGCGGGGGTCCTGCTCCGGCCGCGGCGCACGCCCTCGCTGTGGCAGCGCAACGAGCAGCTCCTCGCGCCCGAGGTGCGCGTCGTCCTCGCGCAGCGGTACGACGTGGCGACCGCCGCCCTGCGGGACGCACTGCGCGCCGCGCGCCCCGACCTCGGGGAGGCCGACGTCGTACTGCTCGCCGCGGCCGCGCACGACCTCCTCGACAGCGCGCGCGCCTACGAGCGCGCCAAGGTCGAGCCGGCGCGGGCCCGCGGGCTGATGGTCGCCGCCGCCTCGGCGGTCGCAGCACTGCCCGCCGTCCTCGCCGACGCCGCGCCGGTGCTGGAGGAGGCGTCGCCCGGGATGCTGCCGGCGTCGCGGCGCCAGGCCGCCCTCTCGGCGGCGGTGCGGCTGTTCGCGGAGCGCGGCTTCGAGGCGGTCGGCATGGACGACATCGGCGCCGCCGCCGGCATCACCGGGCCGACGCTCTACCACCACTTCCCGGGGAAGTCGGCGATCCTGGTCGAGGTCATCATGCGCTGCCTCGACGCGATGTCCTTCGACCTCGCGGCGGTCCTGGCCGGCACCGACGACCCCGCGCTCGCGCTCGACGGAGCGCTCGCGTCCTTCGTGCGGATCAATGTCGCGCAGCGCGACGCGCTGACGCCGCTGTTCACCGAGATCGGCAACGTCCGGCCGGAGGAGCGGGCGCCGATCCGGCGGGCGCAGCAGGACTACGTCCACGAGTGGGCGGTGCTGCTGGCGGCGGCGCGCGACGACCTGACCACGGCGGAGGCGCAGGCGCTGGTGCGCTCGACGCAGACCGTCGTCAGCGCGATGCGCCGGCGGCTGCCGCTGTCGGCGCCGGCGCAGCGGGCCGTGCTGCACCGGGCCGGCCGGGCGGTGCTCGGCCTGCCGGGGGACAGCCCTCGCGATTGAGTCGGACCCATGTCCTAGCCTCGGCCACGATGACCCTCCACCTGCACCGCGCCGCGCGGACCGACCTGCTCGCCGATGAGCTCGGCGGGCTGTTGGCCGTGCCGCTCGACGACCCGTTCGCGAGCGAGGTCGTGGTGGTGCCGGCGAAGGGCGTCGAGCGCTGGCTGACCCAGCGGCTGTCGCACCGGCTGGGGGCGGGCGGGCGCGGCGGCGACGGGGTCTGCGCGGGCGTGCGCTTCCTCCAGCCGTCCTCCCTGATCGGGCTGCTGCTCGGGCGCGACCGCGACGACCCGTGGCACCCCGACCGGCTGGTCTGGCCGGTGCTCGCCACCATCGACGACTCCCTCGGCGAGGCGTGGTGCGCGACGCTGGCCGCCCACCTCGGGCACGGGCTCGACGGCGACGAGGGCGAGCTGCGGCGCAGTCGGCGGTGGTCGGTCGCCCGACGGCTGGCCGAGCTGTTCACGTCCTACGCCGGGCAGCGGCCGGCGTTGGTCCGTGACTGGCGCGAGGGCCGCGACTCCGACGGCGCCGGAGGGCCGTTGGCCGACGACCTGCGGTGGGAGGCCGAGCTCTGGCGCCGGCTGCTGGCGCGGATGGCCGCGGCCGGTCATGCCGAGCCGCCCGACGTCCGGCACGCGCGGGTGTGCGCGACGCTGCGGGCCGGTGAGGTCGACGGCCTCGACCTGCCCGACCGGCTCTCGTTGTTCGGGCACACCCGGCTCCCCGAGACCGAGATCGACCTGCTCGTCGCGCTGGCCGCGCATCGTGAGGTCCACCTGTGGCTGGCCCAGCCGTCGGCGGCCCTGTGGGACGCCGTCGCGGCCGCCGGCGTCGACGTCGGCCCGCGCGATGCGTCGCTGTCGGCCGAGCTGGCCGGTCATCCGCTGCTCGCCTCGCTGGGCCGCGACGCGCGCGAGCTGGCGACGGTGCTGGGTGCGCGGGTCCGCGCGGGCCAGGCGCACGACGCCGGCGCCGCGCCCGATCCGGCGCCGCCGGGCGACCTGCTCGGGTGGCTGCAGGCCGACCTGCTGGCCAACCGGGCGCCGTCCGCGCAGGTGCGGGCCGCGCGGGCGGTGGCCGCCGACGACCGCTCACTGCAGGTCCACGCCTGTCACGGGCCGGCGCGCCAGATCGAGGTGCTGCGCGAGGTGCTCGTGGGCCTGCTGCAGGACGACCCGACGCTCGAGCCGCGCGACATCCTCGTCATGTGCCCCGACATCGAGACCTATGCGCCACTCATCTCCGCCGGCTTCGGGCTCGGTGAGCTGATCGCGGGCGAGAGCGCCGACGACGGGCTGCATCCGGCCCACCGGCTACGGGTCCGGCTCGCCGACCGGGCCGCCAGCAGCACCAACCCGCTGCTCGGCGTGGCCGTCGCGCTGGTCGAGCTCGCGGGCGGTCGGGCGACGGCGTCCCAGGTGCTCGACCTGCTGTCGCGGGCGGTGTGCCGGCGGCGGTTCGGGTTCACCGACGACGACCTGGCGCGGATGACGCGGTGGGTCGCCGAGGCCGGCATCCGGTGGGGCGTCGACGCGGGCCAGCGGGCGTCCTACGCGATGGAGGGCTTCGAGCACAACACCTGGCGCGCGGGTCTCGACCGGCTGCTGCTGGGCGTCGCGATGAGCGACGACGACCACCGCCACGTCGGGCGGGGGCTGCCCGTCGACGACATCGCCAGCGGCGAGATCGAGCTGGTCGGCCGGCTCAGCGAGGCGGTCGCGCGCCTCGGCGGGTGCCTCGACGCGCTCGGCAGGGCGCAGGCGGCCGACGACTGGTTCGGCGCGGTGGCGACGGGTGTGCGCGACCTCTGCGAGGTCGACGCCGACGACGCGTGGCAGCTGCCGCAGTTCGAGCGCGAGCTGGCCCGGGCGCGCGCGAGCGCCGACGAGACCGGCGCCGACGTGCCGCTGCGGCTGGCCGACGTCCGGGCGCTGCTCCAGGCGCGGCTGTCGGGCCGGCCGACGCGCGCCAGCTTCCGCACCGGCATGCTCACCGTCTGCACCATGACGCCGATGCGATCGGTGCCGCACCGGGTCGTCTGCATGGTCGGGCTCGACGACGGCGTCTTCCCGCGCACCAGCGGCGTCGACGGCGACGACGTCCTCGCGCGGCGGCCGCTCGTCGGCGAGCGCGACCTGCGCGGCGAGGACCGCCAGCTCCTGCTCGACGCGATCCTGGCCGCGGGCGAGCGGCTGATCGTCACCTACACGGGCGCGGCCGAGCACACGGGGCAGGAGCGGCCGCCCGCCGTACCGCTGGGCGAGCTGCTCGACGCGCTCGACCGCACCACCGCGGCGCCGGTCCGCGCGGCCGTCGTCACCCGGCACCCGCTCCAGGCCTTCGACCCGCGCAACCACCTGTCCGGGGTGCTGACGCCCGCGGGGCCGTTCAGCTTCGACCGGGCCTCGCTGGCCGGTGCGCGCGCGTCGGTGACCGAGCGGGTCGTCCCGCCGTCCTTCCTCGACGACGCGCTGCCGCCGGTCGGGGCGGGTGACGTGACGCTCGCCGAGCTGGTCGAGTTCGTGCACCGCCCGGCCCGCACCTTCCTGCGCCGCCGGCTCGACGTCGCCACGCCGTTCGAGCCCGACCAGGTCGCCGACGCGATCCCGGTCGCGCTCAACGGCCTGGAGGTCTGGCAGATCGGCGACCGGCTGCTCCGCGAGGTGCTCGCCGCCGACGACCCCGCCGCCACCGCGACCGCGGTGATGACCGCCGAGCAGCTGCGCGGCTCGCTGCCGCCCTTCGACCTCGGCCGGGCGGCGCTGACCGACGTGGTCACCGAGTGTCAGGCGCTCTTCTCGCGCAGCGCGCCGCTGCGCGCCGGCACCCCCCGCACCATCGACGTCGACGTCGACCTGGGCGACGGACGCCGGCTCACCGGCACGGTGCCGCGGGTCTACGGCAACCAGGTGGTCTCGCTGTCCTACTCGCGGCTCAAGCCCAAGCAGCGGCTCGCGTCGTGGCTCGACGTCCTCGCGCTCAGCGCCACCCACCCCGACCAGAACTGGACCGGCCACGCCGTCGCCCGCGCCAAGGCCGGCCCCCAGCGCGGGCTGGTCGGTCCGCTCGACCACCGCGCGCTGGAGTGGCTGCAGGCGCTGGTCGCGCTCTACGACGCCGGGCTGACCCGTCCGCTGCCGATCCCGCTCGGCACGGCGTACGCCTGGGCCGACGCGCGCGCCAAGGAGCTGCGCGGCATGGACATCGACCCGGTCGTCGCCGCCGAGAAGGAGTGGGTGACCGACCCGTTCAACCAGTGGGGCATCAAGGGCGAGGACGACGAGCCCGCACATCGCCGCATCTACGGGCATTCCGCGCCGATCACCGCCCTGATCGACGCCGGGCTGCCGTCCTACGCATGGACATTGTGGGAGCCCCTGCTCGCCGGCGCCGAGAAGGTGGGGCAGCTGTGAACACCCCGATGACGCCGTTCGACATCCGCGGCCCGCTGCCCACCGGCACCACCCTGCTCGAGGCGAGCGCCGGCACCGGCAAGACCTGGACCATCGGCGCGCTCGTGACGCGCTACGTCGCCGAGGAGGGAGTGCCGCTCGAGCAGCTGCTCGTCGTCACCTTCGGCCGCGCGGCGAGCCAGGAGCTGCGCGAGCAGGTCCGGCACCAGCTGGTCGAGGCCGAGCGCGCCCTGGCCGGCACGCCCGACGAGGCGCCGACCGACGTCATCGAGCAGCTCCTCGACGGCACGCCCGACGAGCGGCGGCTGCGGCACCGGCGGGTGGTGCAGGCGCTGGCCGACTTCGACGCGGCGACGATCGCGACGATCCACCAGTTCTGCTCGCTGGTGCTCGACTCGCTCGGCGTCGCGGGCGACACCGACGCGCGGGCGCGGCTGGTCGAGGACCTCGACGACATGCTGGTCGAGGTCGTCGACGACCTCTACCTGCGGGCGTTCGCGCAGACGTCCGTGGCGCCGACGTTCACCCACGCCGAGGCGCTCGCGATCGCGCGCGCCGTCGTCGCCGACCCGCAGGCCCACCTCGAGCCGGTCGACGTCCCGCGCGACCAGCCGGCCGGTCGCAAGGTGGCCTTCGCCGCGGCGGTCCGGGCCGAGCTCGACCGGCGCAAGCGACGGCTCGGTGTGCTGTCCTACGACGACCTCCTCTCGCAGCTCGCCGAGGCGCTGGAGCCCCCCGAGTCGCCGGCCCGGGCGCGGATGCGGGCGCGGTGGCGGATCGTGCTGGTCGACGAGTTCCAGGACACCGACCCCGTGCAGTGGCAGGTGTTCGACCGCGCCTTCACCGGCCACGCGACGATGGTGCTCATCGGCGACCCCAAGCAGGCGATCTACGCCTTCCGCGGCGGTGACGTGACGACCTACCTCGCGGCGGCGGAGACCGCCCAGGTCAAGCAGACCCTCGGCGTCAACCGGCGCAGCGACGCGGGGCTCATCGACGCCTTCCAGCGGCTGCTCGGCGGCGCCGAGCTCGGCGACCCGCGGATCGTCGTCCACGACGTGACCGCGCATCATCAGGAGTCGCGCCTGGTCGGCGCGCCGCAGCCGGCGCCCTTCCGGATGCGGGTGGTGCGGCGCGAGACGTTCGGCAAGCGGGGCTCGGCGGCGCTGCCGGTCGGCAAGGTCCGACCGCACATCGCCCGCGACCTGGCCCACGACATCCGGGCGCTGCTCGCCAGCGGGCCGACCTTCGACGGGCGGCCGCTGCGGCCCAGCGACCTCGCGGTCATCTGCTACCGCCATGCCGATCTCGCCGCATCGCGCGCGGCACTGCTCGAGGTCGGCGTGCCCGCGGTGATCGCGGGCGGCGGCAGCGTCTTCGCGACGCCGGCCGCGACCGAGTGGCTGTCCCTGCTGGAGGCGCTCGAGCAGCCGCACCGCACGCCGCGGGTGCGGGCGGCGGCGCTGACCTGCTTCCTCGGCTACGACGCGACGGCGCTCGACAACGGCGGTGACGACCTGTCCGACGAGCTCGGCGACCGGCTGCGGTCCTGGTCCGAGGCGCTGGCGCGGCGCGGGGTGGCCGCCGTCCTCGAGGCGGCGACGTCGGGCGGCATGCCGGCCCGGCTGCTCGGCCAGATCGGCGGCGAGCGGACGCTCACCGACATCCGCCACATCGGCGAGGTGCTCCACGAGGTCGCGCTGCGCGACCAGCTCGGCACGGTGGCGCTGCTGGCCTGGCTGCGTCAGCAGGTGCTCGAGGCCCGCGACGGCCGCGGCGCCGAGCGGACCCGCCGGCTCGACTCCGACGCCGCCGCCGTGCAGCTGGTCACGATCCACGCGAGCAAGGGCCTGCAGTACCCCATCGTCTATCTCCCCGCGCTCGCCGACCGCTGGGTCGGCAAGCCCGACCGCCCGCTCTTCCACGACGAGTCCGGACGGCGCTGCCTCGACGTCGGCGGATCCGGCCCTCACTGGGCCGACCACTGCCGCCGCTGGGCCGACGAGGAGGCCGGCGAGTGGCTGCGGCTGCTCTACGTCGCGCTCACCCGCGCGCAGAGCCAGGTCGTCGCCTGGTGGGCGCCGACCCGCAACGCCGAGGCGTCCCCGCTGCACCGGATGCTGCTGCGCCAGACCGCCGCCGACGGATCCGGACTGGCCGCCGAGGTCCCTCCGCTCCCGCCGCTGCCCGACGAGGACACCGTCACCGCCCTCTTCGCCACCTGGCGCGACCGTGGCGGGCCGATGCCCGAGGTCGCGGTGCCCGCGCCCCTCGACGCCGCGTTGCCCGTCGAGCCGCAGGGCGCGCTCAGCGCCCGGACGTTCACCCGCGCGGTCGACACCGAGTGGCGACGGACGTCCTACTCCGCGCTGAGCCGGGTCGACCTCGGCGCCCCCGACGCGCAGCCCGCGGTCGGCAGTGAGCCCGAGGTGGCCGCCAAGGACGACGAGCTGCTTCCCGACCTGCCCGACGCCCTCGCCGTCGACGCCCCCGACGCCGACGGTGCGCGGTCGGTGCCCTCGCCGATGGCGGCGCTGCCGGTCGGCGCGACCTTCGGCTCCCTCGTCCACGCCGTCCTCGAGCACGCCGACCCGGGCGCTGCCGACCCGCGCGCCGAGCTGCTCGGCCACATCGACGAGCAGCTCACCTGGTGGCCGGTCCCGCTCGACCCGGAGGTGCTGGCCGACGCGCTGCTCGCCGTCCTCGACACGCCGCTGGGGCCGCTGCTCGACGACACCACCCTGCGCCGGATCGGCGTCCGCGACCGGCTGTGCGAGCTCGACTTCGAGCTGCCGCTGGCCGGCGGAGACACGGCGGCGGCGCGCACGACGACGGTCCTGCTCGGCGAGATCGGGGCGCTGCTGCGCAAGCATCTGCCCGACGGCGACCCGGTCCGGGCCTACGCCGACCACCTCGACAACCCGCTCCTGGGCGGCCAGGTCCTGCGTGGCTATCTCACCGGCTCGGTCGATGTCGTGCTCCGCCTGCAGGCTCCCGGCGACGGGGCGGGCGACGCGCGCTACGTGATCGTCGACTACAAGACCAACTGGCTGGGGCCCCCGGCCGACGAGCTCGACGGCCCGCTGAGCGCGGCGGCCTACCGTCCCGCGGCGCTCGACGAGGCGATGGGCCACTCCGACTATCCGCTGCAGGCGCTGCTCTACGCCGTCGTCCTCCACCGGTTCCTGCGGTGGCGGCAGCCGGGCTACGACCCCGAGCGACACTTCGGGGGCGTCGTCTACCTCTACCTGCGCGGCATGTGCGGACCGGACACCCCGCGCGTCGACGGCCAGACCTGCGGCGTCTTCACCTGGCAGCCGCCCGCGGCCCTGGTCGCCGAGCTGTCCGACCTCCTCGACGGAGCGACCCGATGACCGAGATCTTCGAGCCCACCGGCCCCCACGACCCGCGGATCGCGCGCGGGAGCGTGGGCCTGCTCGGCGCGTTCAACGCGGCGGGCGTGGTCGACGCGGCCGACGTACGGGTGGCCGAGCGGATCGCCGCGCTCGCCCAGGAGGACGACGACCGGGTCCGGCTCGCCGCCGCGCTCGCGGTCCGCTCGGTCCGGAGCGGCTCAGTCGGCCTCGACCTCGATGCCCTGCCGCAGCTCCCCGACGCGCCCGCCGCTGACGCCGCCGCCGACGTGGCCCACCTGGCGTGGCCCGACGCCGAGACGTGGACCACCGCGATCGAGGAGTCCGCGCTCGTCGGGGCCGGCGTGCTGCACCTCGAGCACGGCCTGGTCTACCTCGACCGCTACCACCGCCTCGAGCGGCAGGTCGCCGACGACCTCGCGTCCCGCACCGCGCTCGGACCGCCCGAGGTCGACGCGGCCGTCCTCGCCGCGACCCTGCGGCGGGTCAGCGGCCACCACCTCAGCGCCGAGCAGGCGGCGGCGGTCGAGCACGCCGCCCGCCACCGTACGACGGTCCTGACCGGCGGCCCCGGAACCGGCAAGACCACCACGGTGGCGCGGCTGGTGCTGGCGCTGGCCGACCAGTTCGCGGTGGCCCACGCGCGGCGGATGTCGATCGCGCTGGCCGCACCCACCGGCAAGGCCGCGACCCGGCTGCAGGAGGCGGTCGGCGCCGAGCTCGGGGCACTGGGCGCGCTCGGCAGCGGGCCGCACCAGCTCGCGCCGCCGGAGGCGATGACCCTGCACCGGCTGCTCGGCTGGCGACCCGACAACCAGACCCGGTTCCGGCACGGCCGCGACAACCGGCTGAAGTACGACCTGGTCGTGGTCGACGAGGCGTCGATGGTCGACCTGACGATGATGGCGCGGCTGCTCGAGGCGGTCCGGCCGGAGGCGCGGCTGGTCCTCGTCGGCGACCCGCGCCAGCTGACCTCGGTCGGTGCGGGCGCGGTGCTGTCCGACCTGGTCGCCGGCTTCGCCGACCACCCCGACTCGCCCGTCGTCGCGCTCACCGAGAACCACCGCTCCACCGAGCAGATCAAGCAGCTCGCGGCGGCGCTGCGCGACGACTCCACCGACGCGGCCGACCGGGTCCTCGAGGTGCTGCGCGCCGGCACCGGCGAGGTCACCTACGTCGAGACCGACGACCCGGTCGAGGCGCTCCGCGCGGAGTGCACCGCCGCCGCCCTCGCGGTCCGCACCGCCGCGGTCGACGCCGGCCCCGACGAGGCGCTCGCCGAGATCGAGCGGTTCCGACTGCTCTGCGCCCACCGCGACGGCCCCTACGGCGTCCGGATGTGGAACCGCCACGTGGAGCAGTGGCTCGCCGCCGAGCTCGGCGGCCCTCTCGGCACCGCGTGGTACGCCGGGCGCCCGCTCCTCGTCACCACCAACGACTACGCCCTCGACATCTACAACGGCGAGACCGGCGTGGTCGTCACCGAGCCGTCCGGCCGCCCGCGCGCGTGGATCGCCGGTGCGGGGGCGCCGCGTCCGTTCGCGCCGGCCCGGCTCGACGCGATCGAGACCATGCACGCGATGACGATCCACAAGAGCCAGGGCAGCCAGGCGACGCGGATCGCCGTCCTGCTGCCCGACGAGGGATCGCGACTGCTGACCCGCGAGCTCTTCTACACCGCGGTGACCCGCGCACGGGAGAGTCTGCTGGTCGTCGGCTCCGAGGCCGCGGTCCGGGCCGCGGTGGCGACGACGGCGCAGCGGGCGACCGGTCTGCGGCAACGACTCGCGCCTCCGGGCGCCTGAGCCGACGAAAACCGCTGCTCAACCGGTGGGCCCGCAACGGATCTGAAACCTGCTCGGGTTAGTGTCGAGATCATGCCGTTCCTGCTGCGAGTGCTGCTTCCCGACGTCCCCGGTTCGCTGGGCCGCGTCGCGACGGCCATCGGTATGGCGGGCGGCGACATCGAGGCGATCGAGATCGTCGAGCATCGCGCCGACGACGGCACGGCCGTCGACGACGTCCTGCTCGAGCTCGAGCAGGGCATGATGCCCGACTCCGTGGTCTCGGCGTGCAACGCGCTCGACGGCGTCGAGGTGCTCTTCGTCAGCCGCTACCCGGCCGGCGGGAACCTGATGATGGACCTCGAGGCGGTCGAGGAGCTCACCGCCGCGCCCGACAAGGCGTTCGACACCCTCGTCGACCTGCTGCCCGCGACCTTCCGGGTCGACTGGGCGGCGCGGGTGCACCGCGCCAAGGGCGTCGTCTACGGGACGAGCGCCGCGCCCGACGAGTTCGAGTTCGTCGAGATCGAGGCGCCGACCCGGCTCGAAGTTCCCGACGACGAGGTCACCCTCTTCGCGGCCGCGCGCCTCGACGGCAACGACATCATCGTGATCGGCCGGCGCGGCGGGCCGGAGTTCGCGGAGTCGGAGATCGCCCGGCTCGGCCACCTGTGCGGCCTCGCCGTGACGATCGCCAACGCCTGACCTCGAGGGTCGGGGCTCAGGCCTCGCGGGGCTCGAGCACGAAGACCGGGATCTCCCGGTCGGTCTTCTCCTGGTACGACGCATAGGTCGGCCACGTCGCGACCGCGTGGTCCCACCACTGCTGCCGCTCCTCGCCCTCGACCAGGCGCGCCCGGTAGGGCCGGGGCTCGGGGCCGTCCTGCAGGTCGACGTCGGGGTGCGCGACGAAGTTGGCGTACCAGCTCGGGTTGTCGGGCGCGCCGCCCTTCGAGGCGATGGCGACGTAGACGCCGTCCTTCTCGACCCGCATCACCGGGTTCTTGCGCAGCTTGCCGGACTTGGCGCCGACCGACGTGATCACCACGATCGGGTCGCCGCTGTCGCGCAGGGTGTTGGCGCGCTCGCCACCCGACGCCTCGTACTCGGCGACCTGGTCGCGGACCCACCGCTGGGAGCTCGGCTCGTACTCGCCTTGAAGAAGAGTCATGACTTCCACAAGAGCACGCGGGCGGTGGCTATTCCAGGAGCTCAGCCCGCGAGCGCGTGGTCGAGCTCGCGGTCGAGCGCGGCCTTGGGGCGCGCGCCGCGCAGCTCGTGCACCGGTACGCCGTCGCGGAACACCAGCATCGTCGGCAGGCCCATCACGCGATAGCGGGACGACGTGATCGGGTTCTCGTCGCTGTTGACCTTCACCACGCGCAGCGCGCCCGCGCGCTCGTCGGCGATCTTGGCCAGGGCCGGTGCGATCTGGTGGCACGGCCCGCACCACTGCGCCCAGAACTCCACCAGGACGGGGACATCGGCTCCCAGCACCTCGGTCTCGAAGTCGGCGTCGGTGATCTCCTGCAGGGTCATGGCTTCTCCTCGTTGAGGGATGGGTAGTTCTCGGCGTCGGTGAGCAGCTCGGACAGCTCGCCGCGCAGCCGGCTCAGCTCGTCGATGCGCTTATCGATCTCGGCGATCCGCAGTCGGTAGGCGTCGAGGGACGACGGGCACACGTCGGCGCGGTCGTTGCCGGCGCGCAGGCACTCGACGAAGGGCACCGTCTCGTCGGCGGTGAGGCCGAGGGAGAGCAGCGCGCGGATCTCGCGGACGACGACCACGTCGGCGTCGTCGTACTCGCGATAGCCGTTGGCCGCCCGCGTCGGCGCGAGCAGCCCGCGGGACTCGTAGTACCGCACCGCCTTCACGCTCACGCCGGAGCGCTCGGCGAGGTCCTTGATGTGCACGGGACCGACCGTAGACCTTGCCCCTGGGGTCAAGGTCAAGCCCGCGGAGGCGGATGGCCTAGCGTTCGGGTCATGAGTGCGATCGAGGGCGTGAGCGAGACGTTCGACGCGAGCCAGTGGGACGTCGTCCCCGGCTTCGAGGACCTGACCGACCTGACCTACCACCGCGCCAAGGCGCACGGCACGGTCCGGATCGCCTTCGACCGGCCCGACGTCCTCAACGCCTTCCGGCCGCACACCGTCGACGAGCTGCTCCGCACCCTCGAGCACGCGCGCACGTCCGCCGACGTCGGCTGCGTACTGCTGACCGGCAACGGCCCGAGCGCGAAGAACGGCAAGTGGTCGTTCTGCACCGGCGGCGACCAGCGGATCCGTGGCCGCGCCGGCTACCAGTACGAAGACGTCGACGCCGGCGCCGGCGACACCGGCAAGGAGGAGCCGAGCCCGATCGACAAGGCCAAGCTCGCCCGCCTGCACATCCTCGAGTGCCAGCGGCTGATCCGGTTCATGCCGAAGATCGTCATCTGCGTCGTCCCCGGCTGGGCGGCCGGCGGCGGCCACAGCCTGTTCGTCACCTGCGACCTCGCCCTCGCCTCCCGCGAGCACGCCCGCTTCAAGCAGACCGACGCCGACGTGGGGTCGTTCGACGGCGGCTACGGCTCGGCGTACCTGGCGCGTCAGGTGGGCCAGAAGTTCGCGCGGGAGATCTTCTTCCTCGGCCAGGAGTACGACGCCGACGACGCCGTCCGGATGGGCGCCGCCAACCGCTCCGTCCCCCACGCCGAGCTCGAGGCGACCGCGCTGGAGTGGGGCCGGCTGATCAACGGCAAGAGCCCGACGGCGCAGCGGATGCTCAAGTACTCGTTCAACCTGCTCGACGACGGGCTGGTCGGACAGCAACTGTTCGCGGGCGAGACCACGCGGCTGGCGTACATGACGGACGAGGCGCAGGAGGGCCGCGACCAGTTCCTGGAGAAGCGGGAGCCGGACTGGTCGCCGTACCCCTGGTACTACTGAATCGGCCTGTTTGCGCAGGTCAGAGCGTTGCGGACCCTCTCTAGTCCGCAAAAAGTCCGCAAAATTCAAGAGAGGTCCCTCCGCTGGGCCCTCCGGGCCTCCGGCGGGCGTCGCCAGCGCTTGCCGCATCAGGTCGGCGGCTGCCGCCCGGGTGCGGTCTTCGGCCGTCGGCCACAGGTGGCTGTAGGTGTTGAGCGTGGTCGTCGCGCTGGAGTGGCCGAGTGCCCGTTGCACCGTGACGACGTCACACCCGGCCGCGATCAGCCCGGAGGCGTAGAAGTGGCGCAGGTCGTGGAGGCGGATGCGGGTGAGGTGGGCGGCAGAGCGGGTGGCCCGCCACCGCCAGTGGATGGCGTTGTCGTACATCGGCTCGTCTCCGACGGTGAACAGCCAGTGCTCCGTGGTGCGCTCCGTGACGTGGTCGCGGACGTGACGGGCGAGGATGCCCACGAGTTGGTCGGGCAGGTAGACGGTTCGTTCTGAGCCGTACTTGGGAGCACGCAGGACGTACGTCGACCCCTCCCGCTGGAGCTGCCGGGTGACCGCGAGCTGCCCGCCCGCCAGGTCGAGATCGCCGACTTGAACTGCGGCGGCCTCGGCCTTCCTCAGGCCGGCGAACGCGCAGAGAGCGACGTAGGCGCGGAAGCCCTTGAGGGTCGAGACCCGCTCACTGTCGGCGTGCTCGAGCAGACGTCCTACCTCCTCGACCGTCGGGATCCTCATTGCGGCGTCTGCCCGGCGGCGTCGGGGCAGGACGACGCCTGCGCATGGATCAGCGGTGATCACCCGCTCGGTGACGGCGGCTCGGAAGACGGACCGAACGACGACGAACCTCGTCTTGATGGTCGTGGCCGCGAGACGACTGCTCTGGTCCTTCACCCACTCCTCGATGTGGGAGCGACGGATGCTTCGCATCGACAGGTCGGCGAAGGGCACCGACCGGGTGGCGAGGTCGGCGTTGGTCCGCGTCGAGGACACCCACAGCTGCCGGACGGACCATCGCTCATAGAACTCCTGGAACGTCACCTTCCCGGCGTCGGGATCGACGTAGGTCCCGGTCAGGACGGCGGACGCGATCTCGTTGAGCCAGCGCTGCGCGTCGATCTTGCGGTCGAAGTGGCGTGAGCGCTCGCGTCCTTGCTCGTCGCGGTAGCGGGCGCGCCAGCTCCCGTCGGGCCGTTTGGCGATGTTGCCGGCCATGGCTGCTCCCTTTGCTTCCAGTGTCAGTGGTCGCCGGCGGCGTGTCGCGAACTTGAGCCGGCCTGTGGAGAACCGGCGGGTGGGCGACCCTGCTCGGCTCGCCAGAGGACGAGGTCGGTGCGCCAGTAGCGGACGTGGCGTTGGATCTTGAAGCTGAACGGGCCGGTGCCGCAGTAGCGCCAGTAGCGCATGGTCGCGACGGGGACGCGGAGGAAGGCTGCGGCCTCATCGATGGTGAGCATCTCGTCGTCGGCGTGGTCGTCGTGGTCGTGACGGGCTGTGGACATTGGGTGCTCCTAGCGGGCGGCGTTGACGGGGTTGGTGAAGCGCCGGACTTCGGCGACGGTGGTGTAGAGGCGGCCGGTGCCGTTGAAGCGCCAGAAGCGTGGGCCGACGCCGCGTCGGCGCCAGTCGCGGACGGTGCGTTGGGGGATGTGGATGAGGGCGCAGAACTCCTCGAAGGTGAGCAGGGCGCTGTCGTTCCACTCGGCGGGGATGTCGATCGGGTTCATCAGGTGGTCCCTTCGGTGTCGTGGATAGTCACCTAGGTCCGGAGAAGCACTGGGAGCGATCAGTTCCTGACGAGTGATCTCGACGGGTGCGATCCCGGACGGACCGATGATGACGATGCAGGTATCCCCCTTTTGCGCCTCGAGGAGGGGGATACCTGGGGGGAACCTGGTGTTTGCGCAGGTCAGCAGGTTCCCCTAAGTCGTTTTGCGGATGGCCTTGACGCGGTGCCGGTGACGGTGCCGGTGACGGGTGCGGGGAGGTTCAGAAGCCGATGGTCGGGCTGGGGGGAACCTGCCGGACGGGTGGGGGAACCTGGTGCTCGGGCCTCCGTCGGCGGGAGGTGGGGCCGTAGCGGTCGATGTCGTCCAGGGCGCGTTCGCGCGCACGGGCGGGGCCGAGATCGGCCCTGTCACGGGCAAACGTCGCCAGCCACTGCTGACGGGCGTCCTCGACGCTGTCGGCGACGAGATGGGCGGTGTTGGAGTGCCGGCCGCGGGTCATGGCGACGTAGGTCGCGGCGGCGCCGGTGGTCTCGTTGAGGGCGAAGTGGGCGTGGTCGACGGTGTCGCCCTGGGCGCCGTGGACCGTGGTGGCGTAGGCGAGCTCGACATGGGCCTGTGCGTAGTCGCGGGGGAGGGCTCGGGTGCCTCGGTCGCCTCGGATCTGGAGGGTGCCATGGTGATCGGTTCCGGTAATGGTCCAGCGGTCGCGGTTGGCGACGTCGAGGTCGCGGTCGTTGCGTCGGGTGGTGACCTGGTCGCCGATCCAGAGTGGTTCGCCGGACCGGGTGCGACCGACCGGGACGTCGCTGGAGTCGGCACCGTGGCCGGCGCGGTGGTCGGCGTGGCGGCGGTCGCGGATGCCGGCGTTGAGGTCGGCGACCTGGTCGCGGGTGTCGCTGATGACGGTGTCACCGGCGGCCCCCGCTTCGATGAGGACGGCAGTGCGTTCGACATCGGTGGAGTGGATGACGATGGCGCCGCGTTCGAGGAGCTGGTCGAAGACGTGCACGGGCCGGTTGCCGGTGCGCATCAGCAGCGACAGGTCGGCGTAGCTGGGATCGGTGAACCGGTGGACGGTGTCGAGGCCGACGTGGGCATCGGTCGGGGTCCAGCGGGTGGCGTGGTCGAGCACGCCTCCGCGGCCGACGGCGGGGAGCTGGTGGCGGTCGCCCATGAGTGCGAGCCGGGCGCCGGTCTCGTCGGCGATGGTGAACAGGGCGTGGGCGGTGTCCTGGTCGAGCATCCCGGCCTCGTCGACGAGCAGCAGGTCGCCGGGCGTCAGTCGTGCTCGTGGGTCGAGGAGATGTCGGCCGGCACGGGCGTCGAATGGTTCGCGTGTCCAGCGGCCATCGGCGTCCCACCGGTAGCCGTACTGATGGGCCAGCCAAGCTGCGGACGACGCCGGGGTGCCGACCTCGGCCTCGGCGACTCGCGCGGCGCGCAGGGTCGGCGTCACCACCATCATCCGGCGCTCCTCCATCCCGAGGACTGCAGCGGTCGCCGCAAGTGTGGTGGTCTTGCCCGCGCCGGCGGCGCCCTCGACGACTACCAACGGACTGCGACCAACGAGCGTCGCGACCACCTGCCGCTGACCGGCGTCGAGGCGCCGCCGGGCGACGACGGGACCGATCCGGACCGGTCGCGTCGCCGACGGATCCTGACCGCCTTGGTCAGCGCGCCGCGCGATGAGGCCGATCAGGTCCGTCTCGACCGCGAGCACCCGCTCGGAGGTCAGCGAGCGGATGTGATCGGGAACGTCTTCACGGTCCACCAGCCGAAGACAGGCGCCGACGGTTCGGGCGGTGAGGTCTTCGACCAGCTCGCGTCGCACGACCGGTTCTACGACGACGCCGGCGGTCGCGACGATCCGTTCGACCTCGCCGCGGACGTCCGCGCTGTTCCACGACGAGCGACGTGACCCGAGCCGGGTGAGCACCAGATCGGTGACGCCGTCGCGATCGATCCCTCCGACCGAGGCAGCCGACAACCTTGCGGCAACGATGGGCGGTCGGAACCCGAGGTCGTGGAGCTCCTCGCGCCACCGGGCGACCAGCTCGGAGCCGTCGGTCGGGACCACCTTGTCCGGCCGCGCCTCGGCCCACGCCCGCCGGTCCCAGGCCCGCCGCAGCCCGGTGCCGGGCTCTTGGCCGGGGTGCTCGGCGCGCCACTGGGCCTCGTACCGGTCGACGTGCCGGCCGATCTGCGCCGCGCGGTGGCTGAACTCGCCGGCGAACGGAGCCAGTTCCGCGATCTCGCCGGAGTCGGGGGCGAGCGTGTACCCGTAGGCAGCAAGAACCTGACGGAACTCGAGGTCGCACATGACAGCGGCGTGACCGATGCCGTTGATGGCCTCGATCGAGTCCACGACCCCGACCGAGTGCAGACCTCGCCACCGTCCTTGGGCGAACACTCGGGCGTTGATCTGGAGGTGCAGATGGCGGTGCGGGTCGCCAGCACGGGAGGTGTAGTGCCGCACGACCGCGGCCTCGAGCTTCTCGACGGGGACCTGGACCTGCAGTCCGCGTGGTCCGATCCGGGTCGTCGAGTGTTCCGCCAGCCAGCCGATGATCTCGACCGCCGCCCGCTCTTGCACGGCGTCGTACACGTCACCGATCTCAGGGTGCAGCGATGCGGCCAGCGACCACGTCTTCGGACCATTGACAACGACTTCGACGAACCGCAGCCCCTTCTCGTCCGTGCGCAGCCGGCCCTTCGGATGCCGGTTGGTGTCGTAGCCCGCGACCCATGCCTCGTACCCGTCCCCGTCGAGGTCGCCGGCCGCGGCGACGGTCGTGCCACCGTCAGGAATTCGCGTCGCGACGAAGCGCTGCGCCACCCCGGAACCCTCAGTCAGGTAGTAGTCATCGGCCCGCGAGCGGTCTGCCTCCACGTAGGTCCGGGCTGCCTTCGCGCAGCCGCGGTAGAACTTCACCCCACCGTGCATGGCCCGAGTCACCGCCCGTCACAACTCGTCAATCACCCCAGAAATGACGCACGGTCCGTCCCAAGGGGACGGACCGAACTACGAACCTTCGTAGCATGCGTGCCGCTCGGTGGGGAGGTTGTGAAGGGCGTTGCCGGAAGTGGTGGGTGAACTCGTCAATGGACGTCATGAGGGGCGGGACGACAACGATCCGAAGCGTGCTGGTGTGATCGTGCTGACGGCTCCGAGGTCTTACGACGAGACTCGGGATCTAGAACCTGCTCGACTTCCAACGCCAGTAGCCATGGCTTACGTAAGTCGGGCCGCCGTCCTCCCGGACAGCGGCGACTGCCAGGAGCGAAACGAACGCACCGAGCTGAACGTCTCTTCGAGTGTGCGTGCTCAGGCGCGGGGCATGTGCACGTCAGCGCCTTGGGACGTGTCGGGCAGCCGAGATGCCGGGCATCGCGACGACCGCGGCAGGTCAGATCTCGGTTGGCAGTTTGTCAGCCGCCTGCTTGCGGGGCTGCAAGGGAGTGCAACATCTTGAGAAGTCGTTCCAAGTCGATCATCGCGCGGTCGTGGGCGGGGTCGGCGAGGTACTGGAGAATGAGACCGTCGGTGCCCGCCACGGAGAGCCGGGCCAACTCATCGAAGGCGATGGCGCAAACCTCGCCTGCGGCGGTCGCTGCTTGCTCAAACAGCTCGCTCGCGACCGACACGTATGACTCGTACTGCAGGCGAGCCAGGGCGCTCTCTGAACGCACGGAGTAGGTCGTGAGCTCGTACTGCACGATCTGACCGCTCGTATCCGACTCCACCAGGTGGCGCCAGTAGTTCATCATCGATTGGCGCAGTGCGTGCTCGAGGCCGCGATCGAGATCCACGTCCGTGCGCAGCACGGCCGCAAGATCGCGGATCACGGTGTCGATCACGGACCGCAGGAGCAGCTCCTTCGTCGGAAACACGTAGTGCAACGTTCCCAGAGGGACGCCCGCTTCGGTCGCAACGGCGCGAAGGGTCAGGCCCGCGACGCCGGTCGCTCTCAGGACCCGGAGGGTCGCGGCGACGATCTGCTCCTCGCGCTCGGCTGCTCTGACGTAGGCCACGGGACTCCTTCTCTTTTCGAATGCCGGAGAACTCTTGCACGGACAACGTGATCCACCTAACGTAAGTCGGACAACCGACCGAAATTGAGGACAAGATGGATTGCGACGTCGTAGTGGTAGGTGCTGGGCTGGCAGGGCTGACGGCCGCACGGGACCTCCTGGCAGCAGGCCAGAGGGTGATCGTGCTGGAGGCGAGAGACCGCGTCGCCGGACGTAACCTGGGCGGCCATCTCAAGAACGGCGTCGCCGTCGAGATGGGCGGGCAGTGGATCGCTGAGGGCCACACCGAGGTGCTCGGGCTGGTCGGCGAGCTCGGCCTGGAGACCTTCGCGTCGTACGACGACGGCGTTCCGATCACCCTCCTCCGCGGTCAGGTCACCCGGGCCACCGACCTGAGTCAGCTTGGCCTCACGCCCACGGCCGCCCCGGAGGTCGACCGGATGGCCGGACTGCTCGCGGAGCTGGCGGAGACCGTCTCGCTCTCAGCCCCGTGGCTCACCGAGGAGGCGGCCACCCTGGACGCCACCACCTTCGCGGAGTGGGTCCGCTCGAACACCACCGAGCCTGAGGCGGTGGCGTACTGGCAGGCGCTGGTGCGTGGTGTCTTCGCCGCAGAGCCGGCGGAGCTCTCCCTCCTCCACTTCCTGTTCTACGTCAAGTCGAACACCAGCCTGGAGGTCCTCATCAGTACGACGGGCGGCGCGCAGGAGCAGCGTGTCGTCGGCGGCACTCACCAGATCTCCGAACGCCTGGCCGAAGGTCTGGGCGACGTGGTTCGACTCGGCAGGCGCGTCACCCGGATCGTGCAGACCGACACCGGCGTCCACGTGCATGCAGACGGTGCAGAGGTGACTGCTCGAAGGGTGATCGTGACGGTTCCGCCGGCTCTGGCCGGGCGGATTGACTACGAGCCCGCCCTGCCGGCGCAGCGCGACGCGCTGACCCAGCAGATGCCGATGGGCTCGGTCATCAAGACGCAGATCGCCTACCCGAAGCCATTCTGGCGTGAGGCGGGCCTGAACGGCCTCGCCAGCAACTTCGACGACGGCGGGCTCAGCGTCACTCTCGACAACTCGCCCCATGACGGCTCCTGCGGGGTGATCGTCGGCTTCTTCGAGGGGGCAGAGGCGCGCGCGGTCGCCGACCTGACGCCGGAGCAGCGCAAGGACTTGGCTGTCGAGTCGCTCGTCACATTCTTCGGCCCGGAGGCGGCAGACCCCATCGACTACGTCGAGCAGGACTGGATGGCCGAGGAGTTCACCCGGGGCTGCTACGGCGGACGCCTCGGCGCCGGTGCGTGGACCAGTTTCGGCGAAGCCCTGGCCAAGCCGGTGGGCCGGATCCATTGGGCCGGCGCCGAGTCTGCCGAGGTTTGGAACGGCTACATGGAGGGCGCCGTCCGCTCCGGACGGCGCGCGGCGGCCGAGGTACTCGCAGCTCTCGGCTGACTCCCGCTGGTCGCAACGACGCCCGGTCGCTCCCCGATGGGAGCCGACCGGGCGTCGTCGCCATGAGCTCAGCGAGGCGTGCTGCTGGTGGGCTCAAACGCCGGGCCGTGGCCGGGCACGATGAGGATCGGGTCCAGGCCCAGGATCCGCTCGCGGTGGAGGTGGAGAAGGTCCGCGTTGACCGCGAACGGATCCTCCTCGGGAACCGTGGCGGTCCACCACAGGTGGGTGAAGACGACAGGGCCGTCCTTGGTGAGGACGAGCGTGGTGATGTCCTGCTCGGTGTGCCCCGGGGTCTGGATGAGCTTCACCCCGGGTGCGACCTCGGCGCCGTCAGCCATCCGGCTGTACCACTGATCGTCCTTGTAGATGCCCCACACGTCATGCGTGCGGGCGTTCTCGAACAAGGCGATGTTCAGGGCGTGGTCAGGGTGATGATGGCTGATGACCACGTCGGTCACCTCTGCCGCGGAGAATCCCCGCTCGGTGAGCGGGCCGAGGACGGCCGAGCGGCTCCGGATCAGGCCGGGATCGTGGATGATCCGCTGGTCGCCGCTGCGGACGAAGGAGACCGTCGCCGCGACGCTGCCGGTCTCGCCCAGGCCGCCGAGCGGCCAGGGTGCGTAGCCGTCGCTCAGGACCCCCCAGTCGTCGACCGCGGTGTCGGGGAGGGTGATGTCGTCCATGGGAACTCCTTCGAAGGGCAGGCCGGCGCACCGTCCGGCATGGATGCCTGCATTCAACGGCGCCGTCGTCCGCGCGGAAAGTTCTAGACTTGGACCATCGCACGGCGCCCGACGGGGGAGCCAGCGATCCCTGGGGGCGGCGGAGGTCGTACCCTCCTGTCGGACAACGGACATGCGCGGTCGCCCGAGGAGCAGACACAACGTGGTACGCCCGATCGAGAAGATCAATCGCGACAGCGTCGCGCAGCAGGTGTTCAGCGATCTCATGTCGCGCATCCTGGCCGGCGAGTTCGAGCCCGGGGTGAGGCTGCCGGCCGAGCATGCGCTGTCGGAGAGCTACGGCGTCAGCCGCGCGTCCGTTCGGGCCGCACTGCAGAAGCTCGCGACGCTCGGTCTGGTCGAGAGCCGGGTCGGCGAGGGCACCTTCGTGCGCGACAGCTCGCTCGAGTCGCTCTCCCGAGAGGTCAGCCCCCTGGTCGCGCGCGACTCCATGACTCCGCATGTCACCGAGTTCCGGGAGCTGATCGAGAGGGCGTCGACGTCGTTGGCGGTCGAGCGGGCGAGTGACGCGGAGCTCGACCGCTTCGTCGAGCTCGCCGACAGTCTGCTGGCTCGCGCGGGCGAGCACGATCTCGGGACCTATCTCGACGACGACTACGAGTTCCACCTGGCGCTGTGCAAGCTCAGTCACAACCCGCTCTACGAGTGGATGTACGGCAGCATCCGCGACCTGTTCAAGCTGCGCATCCGCTCGAATCTCGACAAGACGGCCGAGGCCTACCCGGACGCGCTCAAGGCGAGCGCCCAGACCCATCAGCTCTTTGCGCAGGCGCTTCGACGTCGTGACGAGGCGGGCGCCCTCGCGCTGATCCACTCGATCGTCAATCTGCCCCCGTCGCTCGTGGAGCCGGGCGCCGACCGGTAGCGCCTGCGCTGGACAAGACCGGTGCGGCCATGGTTCGGTGAGTCGTAGGCTGTCCGACAACTGACAGATCCCCTCATCGATGGAACCCCGGACCGGAGGAACAACCGTGCACCTGACCTACACCCTGGTCGGCGGAGCGACCAATGTCATCGACTACGCCGGACTGCGCATCCTCGTCGACCCGACCTTCGACGCGCCGAAGACCTACCACCACGACGGCGTCGAACTGGTCAGGACGACGAAGCCGGCGATCGCGGCGAGCGACATCGGCGCCGTCGACCTGGTGCTGATCACCCACGACCATCACATCGACCACCTCGACGCGGCGGGCCGCGCCGTCGCGCTCGCCGTCGCGACCGTCGTCACCACCACGGACGGTGCCGGACGACTCGGCGGTGAGGTCAACGGGCTCGCCGAGTTCGAGTCGATGCAGGTCCCGCTCCCCGGCGGTGGCGCGATGACGATCACCGGCCTCCCCGCGCAGCATGGTCCCGAGCCCCTGTGCCAGGTGATGGGACAGGTCCTCGGCTTCCTGCTCGAGGCGCCCGGTGCTCCGACCGTCTATCTCACCGGTGACAACTACTCACTCGACGTCTCCAAGGAGGTCGCGGCGCGCATCGCTCCGGTCGACGTCGTGGTGATGTACGGCGGTGGCGCCTGCTTCGACGGGGTGAACGACGGGGAGATGATCACGATGCCGAACGACGGCATGGTCGAGGTCGCCCGACTCGTCGAGGCGAAGCGGATCGTCCCGTGCCACACCGAGGGCTGGCGGCACTTCACCGAGGGTGCCGACTCGATGCAGGCGGCCTTCGAGGCGGCCGGTCTCGGCGATCGCTTCCTGCCGGTACGCCCGGGCGAGACGATCTCCGTGACCGTCTGATCAGCGGGTGGTCGCGCCCCCTCAGGCGTCGAGCAGCCGCAGGGCCAACGCCAGCGTCACCATTCCGCTCGAGTGGGTCGGGTCGTACCCGGTGAGCATCGCGATCCGCCGCAACCGGTAGGCGACGGTGTTCGGGTTGACGTGGAGGTCCTTGGCCGTGCGCGTCATGTTGAGGTCGTTGGTCACGTAGGCGCGCAGCGTCGGCACCAGGTCCGCGGAGTGCCGCTCGTCGTAGGCCACCAACGGCCGCATCGCCTCCTCGAGCAGCTCCTCGGCGTACTCGCTGTGGACCAGGATCCGGTCGAGGATCACCTCGGAGAAGAGGACGGCCCGGCCGCGCCGGTGCTGTGCGGCGGCGACCGCGGCAGCGTCCTGGGCCTCGCGGAACGAGCGGGGGATGCCGTCCAGGCCCTGGTGGGGGCGTCCGACGCAGACCCTCCAGAGCGGGTTGCGCGCAGCCAGCTCGTGAGCCGCGGCGACCAGGGGATCGCCCTCCATCCGGTTGGCCAGCCGGACCAGGCACAGCACGTCGCTGTCGCGTACGCCGAGCAGCATCTTCACCTCGGCGGCGAGGAGGTCCCGGCAGGCCTGCAGCACATCGAGGGACTCCGCCCGCAGCCGTTCCGGCGCGACATCGGTGAGCCGGACGAGCATCACGACGACCTCGCTCTCCCCCGAGAGGTGCAGCCGGGCGAGCTCGACCCGGGCCCGGTCGGAGAGGGCCTTGCCCAGCAGCAGGCTCTCGAGGACGTCGCTGCGCAGCACGTCGCGTCCGCGGAAGGCGCCGGCGGACTCCTCCACGTAGACCTGCGCCAACGTGATCGAGAGCAGGTCGACGTAGGCGAAGATCGGTGTGACCAGCTCGAGCGCGCCCTGCTGCAGGGCAGGGTCCGCCTCGGCCTCCGTGAGCACCGCCTGCCAGACCTTCGCACCCCAGATCCGATAGCTGTGGAGCAGTGCCGGCAGGCTCACCTCCTGGTGGACCCGTCGGGACGCGCTGCGCCGGATGGCCTCCACGTTCGCGCGCATCGCGGTGTCCTCCTCCAAGAGGCCCTCGAGGAGATCGCTGATCGTGAGCAGGGCCGTCGCCAGGATGTCGTCGGAGACCGTCAGCCGTCCGAGGCCGCTGTAGTCGACCACCTCGTGCCGGACGTCGGCCACGATCGCCCGCGCCAACTCCTCGCGGCGCAGCAGCAGGCGCTCCACCAGTCGACGCGCGTCAGGGGACAGCTCGGTCGTGGGCAGCGGAATCGCGGCGTGGCCCTCATCCATGAGCGGACGCCCCTTCGGCTCGGCGGGAGTTCAGGAAGTACGCAAGGGATGGCATCGGAAGTTGTCGGACTTGCGCTAGCAGGCGCCAACGGCAAGTAGGCACGATCACGTGCCGACAGTACCGAGCGGCATCGGCCGCGCTGCAACTGGAGAGACACGAACATGACAACCGTAGAACCGGTCACCGTCCCCAGGGTCGACGCTCACGACGACGGGCCGGTTCGCGTGCTCACCCTCTGCAACGAGCCCAAGCGCAACGCCTTCAGCGGAGACATGGCCGCCCGCCTCAAGGAGCTGATGCACGAGGCGGACGCCGATCCTGCGGTGCGGTGCATCGTGGTGACCGGTGCCGGGACCTCCTCGTTCTCCGCCGGTCACGATCTCCGCGAGGTGCTCGAGGATCCCGAGACCGCGGGCGACCCGGTCGCCAACGCTGCGTTCACCACTCCACCCGAGCTCGGCACGCCCGTCATCGGCGCGATCAACGGCAATGCGTACGCCGCCGGGTTCATCCTCGCCTTGAACTGCGATTTGCGGATCGCCGGTCGCAATGCCCGCTTCTGTGCGGTCGGCGCCAAGATCGGACTGGTGCCGGTCGGCGGCCAGCTGAGCCGGATCCTCGACGTCCTCACCTATCCGACGGCGTTCAAGCTCCTCGCGACGGGAGTGCCGATGGACGCCGACGAGGCACTCGCCTGCCAGTTCGTCGCCGCGGTCTGCGATCCGGCCGACACGGTCGACCGCGCCGTCGAGCTGGGCAAGCAGATCGCGTCGGCGTCCCCGGCGGTCGTGCGCGCCGTGAAGACCGGGCTGCGGGTGACCCGGAGTCAAGGTCTCGACGTCGGCATGGCTCTCGAGCCGGCGCTCGCCGCGGCGATCCGACCGCTCGCCGACGGCCAGGAAGGAGTGGCGGCCTTCCTGGAGAAGCGCCCCGCGACCTACCCGGACCATCCGCGAGACCTCCAGGACCGCCTGGACGCCGTCGTCGCGGCTCACCTCTCCGGGCAGAGCTGAGGATGTCCCGAGCCCCCGGGATCTCCATGCGACCGGTCGTGGCCGTGGGCCTGATCGCGGCCAGCACCCTGCTCTCGATGAGCGCCTGGTTCTCGGCGACCTTCGTGGTGCCTCAGCTCCGGGTCGAGTGGGGACTCGGGGCCGCGGAAACCTCCGCACTGACGATCGCCGTCCAGCTCGGCTTCGTGGTCGGAGCTCTGCTCTCCGCAGCGACCGGCCTCGTCGACGCCGTGCCGGGGCGGATGCTCATGTGCATCGGCGGACTGGGGGCCGCGGCATGCAATGCGGGACTGCTCCTCTGCGACGGCGTGGGAGGGGCCCTCCCGCTGCGGATCCTCACCGGGATCTTCCTCGCCGGCGTCTATGCCCCTGCGCTCAAGGAGGTCTCGACGTGGTATCTGCGCAGCCGCGGCAAGGCCCTCGGCGTCATGATCGGGGCGCTCACGATCGGCTCGGCACTCCCGCACCTCGTCGGCGCCGTCGGCGGCGTGGACTGGCGCGTGGTCATCGCGACCACGAGCGTGCTCTCGGCAGCCGGTGGCCTCGTCGTCTGCGTCGTCCGGGGTGAGGGCGCGCACCCGTTCCCTCGACGTCCGGTCAGCCTCGCGGCAGGCTTCAGGTCGATGCGCAACCGGGACGTGGTGCTGGCCAACCTCGGCTATGTCGGTCACATGTGGGAGCTCTACGCGATGTGGGCCGGAGTGGGCGTCTTCATCGCCGCGCTGCCGTCCGTCGCCCAGCGTCCGAACGGCGACAATCTCGCCGCGCTGCTCGCGTTCGTGTGCATCGGGACCGGAGCCGCGGGCTGTCTCGTCGGCGGCGTGCTGGGGGACCGGTGGGGTCGTCCTCGCGCGGCGCTGACCGCGCTGATCTGCTCGGGAGGCACGGCGCTGGTGCTCGCCGCGACGTACGACGCGTTCCCGCTGACCGTCACCGTCCTGCTCTGCGCGTTCTGGGGGTTCTGGGTGATCGCCGACTCGGCCCAGTTCTCGGCACTGGTCACCGAGACGGCGGACCCCGACTACGTCGGCGGAGCGCTGTCCCTCCAACTGGCCTTCGGCTATGTCACCACGATGGTGTCGCTGTGGCTCGTCCCGCAGTTGGTCGAGCACGTCTCGTGGCGCGCCGCGCTCGTCGCGCTGGCGCTCGGTCCCGCCGTGGGGATCCTCGCGATGATCGCCGCCGACCGACGAAGGGCCGGCTCCCGTGCGCTGGCCGCCTGACGCGGGAGGTTCAGGAACACCCCAACCAGTCTCGCGATAAGTCCTCTCTCTTCCCATAGAGGTCACCGCGTCGGGCTCGGCACTCTCGGTGGACGACCGCGTCCCCTGCCGGGCCGCGGTCTCCGCCTCCTGCGCGACGCGTGCAGGAACTGAGAGGAGAGGTTCGAATGATGGTTGGCGACGAGGAGCGCGTCTCCGTGGTCACCCCGGGTGCCGCGCCGGTCGAGATCGGCTCCCTTCCGCCGCTGGGCGTCGTACCGGAGCGCATGCACGCGCAGGTCGTGCGGCAGGACCGCTTCGGCGATCCCGCGACGGCGTTCGTCCCGGAGATGGTGCCCACGCCCCGGATCGGCCCGGACGAGGTGCTGGTCGCCGTGATGGCTGCCGGCGTGAACTACAACAACGTCTGGGCGGCGCGCGGCTATCCCGTGGACCAGGTCGCGACCCGCCAGAAGCGCGGCGAGCCGGAGGACTTCCACGTCGGCGGCTCCGACGCGTCGGGCATCGTCTACGCCGTCGGGGCGGACGTCACCGACTGGCAGGTCGGTGACGAGGTCGTCGTGCACCCGGGCGTGTGGGACCGGGACGACCCTTGGATCGCCGCCGGCAAGGACCAGATGATCGCGCCCAGCGCCCGCATCTGGGGCTACGACACGAACTACGGGTCCTTCGGCCAGTTCGCCCGGGTCCAGTCGCACCAGCTGATGCCCAAGGCCGAGCACCTCTCCTGGGCCGAGTCGGCGGCTCCCACGCTCGTCGGTACGACGGCCTACCGCATGCTCCACGGCTGGCAGGGCAACACCGTGCAGGAGGGCGACCTCGTGCTCGTCTGGGGTGGTTCGGGCGGACTCGGCACCCAGGCCTGCCAGCTCGTCCGGGCGGCGGGAGGCCGAGCGGTCGCCGTCGTCTCCGGCGACGATCGCGGCGAGTACGCCATGAAGCACGGCGCCATCGGCTACCTCGACCGCCGCAAGTACGACCACTGGGGCATCCCTCCGCTCGTCGACGACGCGGCCGGCCAGAAGGCCTGGACGGCCGGCGTCCGCGCGTTCGGCAAGGACCTGTGGGCGGTCGCCGGAGGACGGGTGGACCCCGCCATCGTCTTCGAGCACCCCGGGGCTGCGACGATCCCGACGTCGATCTTCCTCTGTGAGCCCGGCGGCATGGTGGTCATCTGCGCCGGCACCACGGGCTTCGACGCCATGGTCGACCTGCGCTACCACTGGACGCGCCAGAAGCGACTCCAGGGCTCGCACGGCACGAACGACGCGCAGGCCTACGCCTATAACGAGCTGGTGCGGGCGGGGAGCGTCGATCCGGTAGTCGGACGCGTCCTCCCGTTCACCGACATCCCTCGTTCGCACGCGCAGATGGGCCGCGGCGAGGAGGTCTTCGGCAACACCGTCCACCTTCTGGGTGCCGCGGACCCGACGGCCGGGCGCCGCTAGCCGGGACCGGACGGGTCTGCGTTGGAGCAGCAGCTCAAGCAGGCCCGTCCGGAGGCGGATCCAGCGTCGGATCTCGGCTGTGACCGTTGACACAGGCTGAATGTAGGTCATAGGTTGTCAGTTGTCCGACAGGTAAGGGAGACCATGCGCATCACTGCTGTGAAGATCGTTCGACTGGACACCGGCGCCGGCGAGTTCGGGATCGCCTGGAGTCCGACCGTGTTGCGCGTCGAGACCGACGAGGGCATCCATGGGGTGGGCGAGATCGGCCTGCCGATGGGCAACGTCGCGCACGGCCAGGTCGGCCTGGCCCGCGACTTCTGTGCCCTCGTCCTCGGGATGGATCCGTTCGACACGACCGCCGTGTGGGAGAGGCTCTATCGGTCCACCTTCTGGGGAATGGGCGGTGGCACCCTCATCTTCGCCGTGATGAGCGCGATCGACATCGCGCTGTGGGACATCAAGGGCAAGGCACTCGACGTACCGGTCCATCGCCTCCTCGGCGGGCAGACCAACACCCGCCTGCGCAGCTACGCCTCGCAGATCCAGTTCGACTGGTCGCCCCGCATGGGCGCGATGGTCAAGCCCGAGGAGTACGCCGAGGCCACCCGCAAGGCCCTCGCCGACGGCTTCGACTGCGTGAAGGTCAACCCGATCGGCTTCGACCTGGCCGGGACGTGGATGGGATGGAACACCCGGGGCGTCCTGACCGCCGAGCAGGTCCGCACGGCCGTCGACCGGATCGCGGCGGTGCGCGAGGCGGGCGGCGACGACCTCGACATCATCATCGAGCTGCACTGCCACACCGACGCCGGCACGGCGGTCCAGCTCGGCCGCGAGCTCGAGCGGTTCCGCATCCTCTACTACGAGGAGCCGACCGCGCCGCTCAACTGGAAGGCGATGGCCAAGGTCAAGCGCGAGCTGTCGATCCCGATCGCGACCGGCGAGCGGCTCTACACGGCGTTCGGATTCCGTCCCTTCATCGCGAACCAGGTCGTCGACATCGCTCAGCCCGATCTGGGCACGAGCGGCGGCTTCACCGAGACGAAGAAGATCGCCGACATGGCAGCCGTCTACGACATCGGCGTGCAACTGCACCTGATCGGCAGCCCGATCTCCACCGCGGCCGCCCTCCAGTTGGAGGCCGTGCTTGCGAACTTCGTCATCCATGAGCACAACAACACGAGTCTGATGCCGGACAACGTCGCGTCCTGCCTCTACGACTACCAGCCGGTCGACGGCTACTACGCCGTGCCGGATCTCCCGGGGATCGGTCAGGACCTCACCCCCGAGGCCTACGCGAAGTCGGAGACCCTCCTCGTCAACTGACCTGCGATCACAGCGAGACGCAGTCATCCCGAAAGGAAATGAGACGTGAAGTACCTGGTTGTTGGCGGTGGCGCCATGGGATCGGTGATCGCGGCCTACATGGCGCGTGCCGGCAAGGACGTCACTCTGCTCACCCGCGGCAAGCACCTGGAGACGATCCGCGCCAACGGTGCGCTCGAGGTCCACTACGCCCCCGACGACAAGACCGACCAGGTCCCCGTCGCCGTGGCCAGCGAGGAGGAGTACGACGAGAAGCCGGACGTCGTGATCATCGCGACCAAGGCCTACTCCCTGGAGTCGATCTACCCGCTCCTGGACCGGATCTCAACCCCGGAGACCGTGATCCTGCCCTTGATGAACGCACTGACGATCGGCAACGAGATCGCTGACGCGATGACGCAGCCGGCCACGGTCGCCCAGGGCGTCGCATACGTCGCGTGCGAGCTCGTCGCGCCGGGCAGGTGCAAGCACAAGGAGGCGTTCTTCCGCATCGTCCTCGGTGCTCGTCCCGGGGGTCCTGCGATCGAGCTGGCGCCGGCGATCCGACAGGACCTGGAGGACATGGGGGCCACGGCGGAGATCGCCGAGGACATGCTGCAGGCAGCCCTGTTGAAGTTCGCACGGGTCTCGGTCGGGTCGGCCGGCATGGTCTACTTCCGAGCCAGCAACGCCGAGATCCTCGACGACCCGGTCAAGTTCGAGTTCAGCCAGACGCTCACCCGCGAGATCATCGCCGTGGCCGAGGCGGCCGGCTGCCCGTTCCCGGCCGACTTCGACGTCCTCGCGGAGAATCTGAAGCTCGCGCGAAGCATCGACCCGAACTACAAGACCTCGCTCATGTACGACTTCCTCGCGGGCAAGCCGACCGAGTGGCGCACGATGTTCCTCGAGCCCTACCGGCTCGGCCGCAGCCTGGGCGTGCCGATGACGAACTACGGCAAAGTCGTCGAGGTCTTCGATCCGACCGCCACCTCGGCCGACGCGTGAGCTCCAAGAGGACGAGCCGGCACGACCATCTCGGGATCCATCCCTTCCCTCCCCGGATCTCCCCCTGCTTGAGGAGCCTCGCATGAACTTGAAGCTGACATCCGCCCTCCTTGCGTCCTGCCTCGCCGCCGCTGCCCTCAGCGGATGCAGCGGCGGGAGTGGGTCGAGCGGCGGCACCGCGTCGTCGACGTACGACTGCAGCAAGCCCGACGCCGACTCGACGACCAAGATCAGTGTCGCCGGGCTGCCGATCCTGACCAACGGCGCCCTGTATGCCGGCCTGGACCAAGGCTTCTTCGAGAAGAACGGACTCGACCCCGAGATCGAGCTGGTCCCCAACGCCCAGGGTGCGATCGCCTCGCTCGTCGGAGGAAATGTCGACTTCGCCTTCGTCACGACACCGAACATGCTCAGCGCGATCGACCAGGGCCAGGCGATCCGTGGGGTGGCTCCCTTCGCGGGCATCGAGCCGGGCTACTACGAGAAGATGCAGGCCGGCGAGAAGGGCTACACGACCGGCATCAACGGCCTGCTGGTGCGCGACGACAGCGGCATCGATTCTCCGAAGGATCTCGAGGGCAAGACCGTCGCCGTCCAGGACCCGGCGTTCAGCAAGCTCATGGTCCAGTGGGTCATCAAGCACGACGGCGGCGACCCCGACAAGGTCAACTACGTGCTGATGCCGGCCGTCGACGCCTACCCCGCGCTCCAGGCGGGCAAGGTGGACGCGGCCTACAGCTTCGAGCCGCTGATGTCCGGCTTCGAGAAGAAGGGCCTGCGCAACCTCTCCTGGCTGGAGGTCGACGTCTTCCACGACGGCCCGATGTCCTACATGGCGGCCAGCAACAAGTACATCGATGCCCACCCTGATGTCGTCGCCCGATTCGCCTGCGCCATCGCCGAGTCCGATCGCTACGCCAACCAGCACCCGGACGAGGTCCGTACGGCGATCGCCCGCGCGCAGGGCGTGGACCCGGCGACTTACGCAGCGCAGAAGGTGTCGTGGTTCTTTGAGAAGCCGGACTTCCAGAGCCTCGACCGGGTCCAGGACGTCATGCTCGAGTTCGGCCTGCTCAAGAAGAAGCGCACGGCCGAGGAACTGATGGCCGCGCCCGTCCTCGAAGGACAGGCTGGATGAGCGAGGCGACGAGCACGCTGCTGTGGCGCCCGACCGGTGGCGTCAAGCTCCGCCAGGTCGGGCTGGCAGCCGCCGGGTTCGTCGTCTGGCTCGGGCTCTGGCAGTGGATGACGACGACCGGACCGATGGCCGACACCGACGGGCTGCCCACGGCGTCCCAGACACTCTCCTCGACGCTCGAGCTCGCCGGCAGCTCGCAGCTGTGGTCCAGCCTCGGTACGACGCTGTGGCTGGTCGCGATCGCGCTCGCCTTCGCCGTGGTTGCCGGCATCGCGGCGGGCGTGGCCATGGGATTCTCGCCGGTCGTGAGCGCCCTGCTGGACCCGATCTCGCAGGTCCTTCGTCCGATCCCGGCCGTGGTCTGGCTGCCCCTGCTGCTGATGGTGCTGGGACCGGCCCCGGAGCTCGGCATCGCGATGGGCTTCCTGGGTGGCGTCTGGGCGGTGCTCGTGCAGGCACAGGTCGGTGTGCGTGACATCGACCCGGTGATTCTGGAGACCAGCCGGGCGATGTGCCTGCCCCGGCGGCTGACCCTGTCGACGATCGTGCTGCCGAGCGCCGTGCCCTACTTCGCGACCGGGATCCGCATCTCGGCCGCCTTCATCCTGATGCTCGTCATCGGTGCCGGCATCCTCGGCGGAGCACCCGGCCTCGGCCAGCTGATCCTGGTCGCCCAGCAGACCGGCGATCCGGCCCGTGTCTTCGGTCTCGTGCTGTGGTCCGGCCTCCTCGGGCTGACCTTCAACTCGATCCTCACCGCCGGTGAGGCACTCCTGCGCCAGCACCGAGGGGGTCGGTGAGATGTCCCTCCGCTCCCGCGTCGCACTGGGCCTGGTGGTTCCGGTTGCGATCGTCGTGTCCTACGCCCTGTGGTCGGCGAACGCGGCCAGCCCGTACTTCCCCCCTCTGGACGTCATCCTGACGCGCTTCCGTGAGCTGTGGCTGTTCGACCTCGTTGCCAGCGACGTCCTGCCGAGCCTGAAGAATCTCGGCCTGGGCCTCCTCCTGGCGGTCATCGCTGGCATTCCCTGCGGAGCGATCCTCGGCAGGATCCGATGGATGGGGGAGATGTTCGGCCCGCTCCTCGACTTCTGGCGATCGGTTCCTCCGATCATGCTGATCCCACCGCTGGTGCTGATCCTGGGGATCGAGGACTCCGCCAAGGTCACGATCATCGCGGTCGGCAGCTTCTTCCCGGTCTGCGTGGCGACCGCCGACGGCATGAGGCAGGCCGACCCGACCCTCGTCGACGCGGCCCGAGCGATGAGGCTCGGACCGCTCAAGACCATGGTCGACATCTATCTGCGCGCGGGCTCTCCCGCGATCCTCGGCGGGATCCAGATCGGACTGCAGGCCGCCTTCGTCCTCATGGTCGCCAGTGAGATGCTCGCCGCCTACCGTGGCATCGGGTATCTAACGATGCAGGCGCAGGTCACCTTCGACTCGGTGACGATGTGGGCCGGCACCCTGCTGCTCGCCCTTCTCGGCTTCACAGCGAACGCCGTGTTCGTGGCCATTCGCAACCGTGTTCTCTCCTGGCACACCGGCATGCGCGTCTCGCGCGCCTCTTCCTAAGGAACCCCATGTCAGACACCTCCCAGCCTCGGCTCGCGCTGACCGACCTCTCGAAGACGTACGACGGGTCGACGCCCGTCCTGGACGGGATCAGCCTCACCGTCGGCGCAGGCGAGTTCTTCTCGATCGTCGGACCCTCGGGCGCCGGTAAGACCACCCTGCTGCGTTGCCTGACCGGGCTGATGCGCCCCACCGATGGCCAGGTGACCCTCGACGGCATACCGCTCTCGGAGCCGAGCCCGAAGATGTCCCTGGTGTTCCAGGAGTACACCCGCTCGCTGATGCCGTGGGCCTCGATCGGAAAGAACGTCGCGCTCCCTCTGCGTGCGCGCGGCGTCCCCCGCGCCGAGCGCACGAGCCGCGTCGCGAAGGTGCTGGCCGAGGTCGGCCTGTCAGGAGTCGAGGCCAAGTACCCATGGCAGCTCTCGGGCGGCATGCAGCAGCGCGTGGCGATCGCGCGGGCCCTGGTGACCGAGCCGGAGGTCCTCGTCATGGACGAGCCCTTCGCCTCGGTGGACGCGCAGACCCGGATGGATCTTGAGGACCTCACCCGCCGTCTCCAGCAGGACCACCGGATGACGATCGTCCTGGTTACCCACGACATCGACGAAGCGGTCTACCTCTCCGACCGGATCGCCGTCCTGTCGAAGAACCCGGCGCGGCTGGTCGAGGTCGTCGACGTCCCACTTGGCGCGGAGCGCGACCAGATCCACACCCGTGAGGTGAGCGTCTTCGCCGATCTGCGCGGTCGGATTCTCAGCACCATCAGGGACGTACAGGCCCAGCCCGTGTGAACCAGCGGCGTGGGTTCGCCGTGAGCAGGTGTCCGTGGGCCATGCCCGCGGGCACCTGCGCATTCCTCGGTTCAGGCATCCCGCCGGTGTGCCGTGAGTGCCGGCCGGTTCGGGAACCAGTCCGGGAAGGCCCGGATGTTCGCCGTAGGACCCTCGAAGACGATGTCGCGTCGCGAGATGGCCTGGGCACAGCTGATGTGGCCCCAGTGGAGGGCGCTCAGCGTCGCCGGGGTCGTCCTGACCACCAGGTCGGGGTTCTCTTCGGCATGGCCCAGCCGGCCGCGGATGAGACCTCTGCTCGCGCGGAGGTAGGCCGCGCCCTCGGCCGTGTCGGCGAGGAAGAGCTGGATGATCATCCGGTCCCTGGGCAGGGCGGTGACCTCGATGTTCTCCTTCATCGCATCCACGACGTCCAAGGCGAGATGTGCGTCGTCACCGCGGAAGTGTGCGTCCCAGATGGTCGCCCACTCTCCCAGGGCTCGCAGGGACGGAGCCAGGCCCGCACCGATCTCGGTCAGCGCGTAGTGTTGCTTGCGTCGGCGGTCCTCGTCGGCCGAGTCGCGTCGTTCGACGATGCCGTGGCGCTCGAGATAGCGCAGGCGACTCGAGAGGAGACTTCTCGACAGACCGGGGAGGGCCTCGACGATCTCTGTGAACCGATTGTTGCCGGCCCACATCTCGCGCACGATGAGGAGCGACCACCGGTCGCCGAGCAGGCGGACCGCGGTGGAGACCTCGTCGTACCCGGCGACCTCCGTCACTGGAGACATCCTTCAGCACCTCCACTCGGGCGTCCGAGCCGCATCACCGCTGCCCGTGTCCTGACGCACGGCGCTCACTGTCGGGCGACCCTACGTGGGCGATGGACTCAAGCGCGACGGTCAACCCGACAAGATCAGGAGGCAGGTATGCGACGATCCGCAATCCTCGGGGGAACCGCGAGCAATCGCGGAAAAGTCTGGGACTTCCCCATGGCCCGCCCCGTTCCGGGGGGTTCACCATCATCGTCAACTGTGGCACGAGTCACGGATCACGTCCCTGCTGGCGCTCAAGGAGTTCTCTCATGACAACCGGATCCGTCAACGACGATGCGGCGCAGCAGAGCGCCGACATCGCGGATGGTCGCCTGGCCGGGGGGCGGCTCGGGACACTCCAGATCGTCTTCTTCGTCATCGCGGCCGCGTCGCCGCTGACCGTCGTGCTCAGCACGGGTCCCTTCTCGCTCCGCTTCGGCGGGATCGGCGCACCCGGCGCCATGCTGGCGACCGGGCTGGTGCTGACGCTGTTCGCGTGCGGGTTCACCGCGATGTCGAAGTACGTCCGTGACGCCGGCGCGTTCTACGCGTACGTCGGCGAGGGGCTGGGTCCGCGCCCCGGGGCGGGCACCGCGCTGATGACGATGGCTGCCTACGGGCTGTGCGTCATCGGCTTCATCGGCTACCTCGGTGTCTTCGCGGACCAGTCGGCCGCCGACATCTTGAACCTCGACCTGCCGTGGCAGGTCTGGTCACTCCTGTTCGCCGGAATCGTCGGAATCGTCGGCTACTGCCAGGTCGACGTGGGAGCCAAGGTGCTGGGAGTCCTGCTGACCCTGGAAGTCGGCGTCATCGTGGTATTGCTCGTGGCGGTCCTCTTCCAAGGCGGCCCGGAGACCCCCTCCGTCGCTCCCCTGTCCCCCGACAACGTCCTCTTCGCCGACGGATCCGGCACCTTGTTCCTCCTCGCGTTCGGCGCGTTCATCGGGTTCGAGGGAACGGCCATCTATGCGGAGGAGGCCAAGAGCCCCGAGCGGTCTGTCCCGCGGGCGACCTATCTCGCTGTCGGATTCCTTGCCCTCTTCTACACGCTCAGCTTCTGGGTCGTGGTCTACGGCTACGGCATCGACGACGCGCTCGCAGCGGCTCAAGGCGACGACTTCTTGAACATGGTCTTCGCCCAGGCCGATCAGTACGTCGGCGGCGGTCTCGTCACCGCGCTGCGGATCCTGATCGTGACGAGCTTCCTGGCCACCGTCATCGCCTTCCACAACGCGTGCACCCGCTACATGTTCTCGCTCGGTCGTGACCGCATGCTGCCCCGCGGCCTGGGAAGGACCCATCCGCGGATGGCCTCGCCCCACATCGCAAGTCTCACGCTGACGGTCATCACCTACGTCACCGTGGTGTGCGCGATCATCGCCGGCCTCGACCCCTACCTCGAGCTCGGCACCTGGCTCTACGCCTCTGGGGTGATCGGAGTGGTCGCAGCCCAGGCGATATGTGCTCTCGCGGTGGTGGCCTTCTTCCTGAGGGATCGTCGTGGTCACGGAGCCCTGCGCGTCCTGGTGGCGCCGGCGCTCGGCTTCCTCGGCCTCGCCGCAGCGCTGTACCTGATGATCTCCAACTTCAGCTATCTCAGTGGCTACACCGACACGTTCCCGAATGCGCTGATGATCGGGGCCACGCCGCTGTGCTTCGTGGTCGGGGCACTGATGCGGAGGCGCTCGCGGGGCCCCAGCGCCACGCGGACAACGGAGCAGCCGCCGACCCCGGTCAGGTAACGCAGACGTCAGGCGCTTCAGCACACCACCTCCTCTTCAGGAACGGATGAACAACATGCAGCTCGAGACCGACTACCTCGTCGTGGGAGCCGGTGCATCCGGGATGGCGTTCGTCGACGCGCTCATCGCGCACTCCGATGCCGACGTGATCATGGTCGACCGCCGGCACAAGCCCGGTGGGCACTGGCACGACGCCTATCCGTTCGTCCGCCTCCACCAACCCGCGGCCGCCTACGGGGTTTCCTCCACCATGCTCGGCGGTGACCGGATCGACACCGCCGGTGTCAACGCCGGGATGTACGAGCTGTCGTCCGCGGCCGAGATCTGCAGCTACTTCTCCGAGGTGATGGACCGGGTGCTGCTGCCCAGCGGGCAGGTGAGATTCCTGGGCATGTCGGAATACCGGGAGGTGGCGCCGGGCGATCACCGGATCGTGTCGCTGCTCACTGGCGAGGAGATGCAGGTCAAGGTTCGCAAGCGTCTGGTCGACGCCACGTACATCGAGCCCGAGATTCCGGCGACTCGTCGGCCGCCGTACGAGATCGAGGCCGGTGTCCTCGTCGTCCCTCCCAACGACCTGGTCAACCTCGGCTCCGCAGCTGCGGGCTTCACGGTCCTCGGGGCCGGGAAGACCGCCATGGACGTGTGCACGTGGCTGCTCGAGCACGGGGTCGATCCGAACGCCATCACCTGGGTCCGCTCACGCGACGTGTGGTCGGTCAACCGGGAGTGGACCCAGCCGCTCGACCTCGTGCACACCCAGGTCCGCTACGGCGGGACCTGGATGCGGGCCGCGGCGGAGTCCAGTAGTGGCGCTGAGATGGCCCTCCGGCTCGAGGAGGCTGGCCTCTTCCTCCGTCTCGACCAGGATGTCCCACCCACCGCATACCGGGGTGCCACGATCAGTCCCGCCGAGGTCGAGGGGCTGCGGAGCATCCGCAACGTCGTCCGTGCCGGCCGAGTCCGCCGCGTGGCGCGTGGCCGGATGGACTTCGAGAACGGTCAGCACGTCGACCAGCCCCTCGACCAGGTCTACGTGGACTGCACTGCCACCGGGCTGCGCACGATCGAGCCGCGGCCGGTTTTTGAGAGCGGACGCATCACGCTGCAGTATGTGACGCCCGGGTTCGCCTGTTTGAGCGCAGCGACGCTCGGGGTGGTCGAGGCGGTTCTCGATGACGATGCGGTCAAGGAGCACCTGTCGCTTCCGGTGGTCTACACCGGCCACATCGACGACCTGATGTCGTTCACGAGCACCTACCTGGAGAGCGCCTCTCGGCGCAACGGCGTGCCCGAGGTCCGCACGTGGTCCCAGCAGACCCGGCTGAACCCGGTCCGGGGTTTGGGCGAGAGGTTGGACGACCCGCGGGTCGTGGCAGCGATGCAGGAGTCGAAGAAGTGGAAGGACGCAGCGCTGGAGAACCTAGCTCGTCGGACGGCCGTGGCTGTCTGACGCTGCCTGTGGCGGCCACCGGGAGATCCGACGCCGTGTGAGGAAGGGGCGCACCGTGGACGCGAAGAGGATTCTCCTGTTCCGAACGGTCGCACGGTGTGGCTCCATGAGTTCCGCCGCACGCCAGCTGCGGCTGACCCAGTCCGCGGTGAGTCAGCAGCTCCGGCTGCTGGAGCGCGAGGCCGGCAGTCCACTCCTGGTGCGAAGCACCCGTGGGATCGATCTCACCGAGGCGGGAGTCCTGCTTCTGCGGCGTGCCGACGCGATCTCGGGTGAGCTGAGCATGGCGACCGAGGAGCTCGCCTCCCTGGCCAACCTCCATGCCGGCAAGGTACGGCTCATCGCCTTCCCGTCCGCGGCCTCGAGTGTGGTGCCGGTGGCGATCCAACGGCTGCGTCGACGCGCGCCGGGGATCGAGGTCCGCTTCGTCGAGGCAGAGCCCCCTGCTGCCAAGGCGGCGATCCAGGCGGGCGAGGCGGAGATCGCCATCGTCTTCGACTACGACGACGTACCGGCCGACGAGCTGGCTCTCGAGTCGGAGTCGCTCGGGGTGGAGTCGATGTTCCTGGTCCATTCGCAGGAAAGCGCCCCCGACGACAGGCCGATCGCCCAGGAGTGGCTGTCTGAACAGGACTGGATCGCAGGGTGCCAGGACTGTCGCCAGCACCTGGTCGAACGGTGCCGGTCCGCCGGCTTCGTGCCCCGCGTAATGCACGAGAGCGATGACTACGTGGTGCTCCAGTCGCTGGTTGCTCACGGTCTGGGCGTGGCCGTGCTACCTCGGCTCGCCCTGACCACCTTCCGCCATCCAAGCGTCGAGGCCCGCCTGGCCGGTGACTTCGGCGAGCGAACCGTCTCTGCCGTCTACCGTCCGGGTGCAGAGCAGGTCCCGGCCACCCGAGCACTCCTAGAACAGTTGAAGGCAGCGACCTCTCTCGCGCTCCGTGAGCCCTTGCGCCCGGGCGCGCCCCGCGCCCGATGATCGACCTTCAAGCCATCACTTCAACTAATGGGCCCGGTCAGAAATTGGTGTCTACCGGGGGTGGTCCAGGTCACGCGATAGTCGCGGTCATGAACACGATCTCCCCGCGGCTCCGAACGATCGGCCTGGTCGGCGGGATGAGCTGGCACTCGACCGTGACCTACTACCGCATGATCAACGAGGCCGTGGCCACGGTGGTCGGCGGGCACGCATCGGCCAGCATCGCCCTGCAGTCGGTGAACTTCGCCGAGATCCGTGACTGCCAGGTGCGCGAGGACTGGGACCGCGCGGCCGAGCTGCTCGCCGAGGCCGCGCAGCGGTGCGTCGCGGGTGGCGCCGAGATCCTGGCCATCTGCACGAACCTGATGCACAAGGTCGCCCCTCAGGTGGAGGACGCCATCGACGTCCCGCTCCTGCACATCGGTGACGCCGTGGCGGCGCAGGCGAGCCGGAACGGATGGAGAACCCTCGGCGTCCTGGCCACGCAGTGGGTCATGGACGAGTCGTTCTACGAGTCCCGGCTCAAGGAGCGCGGGATCGACACCGTGATGCCCGATCCCGATGCCCGCCAAGTGGTCGACGGGATCATTTGGGACGAGTTGACCCAGGGCGTGGTCCGCGAGGAGTCGCGCAGGAAGTACGTCGAGGTAATCCGCGATCTCGCCGACCGTGGGGCGCAGGCAGTGGTGCTGGCCTGCACCGAGATCGGCCTGCTGATTGGCCCGGATGACAGTCCCATCCCGATCATCGACAGCGCCGTCGCGCACGCAGAAGCACTCGCCTCCGCCGCACTGCTGTCTGAGACCGGCACGAAGTGGAGCGAGCGATGAACCACCCCAACGGACCGAGCGTGTGGCTCCAGGACCTCACCTGGCAGGAGGTCGAACAGCACCTCGAGAGTGATCGCGTCGTACTCGTGCCCTGTGGCAGTACCGAGCAGCACGGACCTGCCGGCGTCCTGGGAGTCGACACCTACGTTGCGACCGGCATCGTCGAGGACGTGGCCCAGCGGATGGGGGCGCTCTGCGCTCCGCCCCTGTGGTTCGGTGACTCGCCCCATCACATGGCCTTCGCCGGCACGATCAGCCTGCGGACCGAGACCCTGATGGCACTCGTCACGGACGTGTGCCGCAGCCTCGCCTCCCACGGGTTCGACAAGATCGTCCTCGTCAACGGACACAAGGGGTCCAACCTGCCCGCGCTCGGATCCGCGGTGCGGGCACTGCACGAGAGCTCGCATCCCGACGTGGTCTTCGCCGTCGCCGATCCGCTCCACCTCGCCCGCTCGGTCGCACCGACCATCAAGGAGGTCAACGAGCACCACGGCGGGGAGCTGGAGCTCTCGCAGGTCGCCTACCGCCATCCGGGGCTGATCCGAATGGACCGGCTCACGTCCGAGGGCGCGGCGTTCGGCCAGATCTTTGGGGGATTCGTCGGGGACGACCTCTTCGGCCCTGCCCCCGACGGAGTCGACATCGTCTGGTCGAGTGCCGAGCAGCGTCGGTTCGCCCCCACCGGCAGCCTCAGCTCGTCACTCGGCGTACAGCCCGAGAAGGGCCAGCAGTTCCACGACCACATCGTCGGGCGCCTGTGCGAGCTCGTCGACTGGCTCCGAACGAACGACGGTCCCATCGGCGGGGATCGTCCGTGACCGCCCCCGCACTCCTCTCCCACCTTCGCATCAAGGAGCTACCCATGAACCGACACCACCGCCGAGCCCTGGCGGGCAGCACCACTGTCCTGGCCACTGTCCTCGCGCTCAGCGCCTGCACCAGCAGCGAGACCGTCAACAAGGTGGCCAGCGACTGCACGCCGGCCCACGACGTCGACACCGTCAAGGAGGGCGTCCTCGCGGTCGCGGCGGTCGACTACTTCCCTGTCTCCGTCACCAGCGACGGTCCCTTCAAGGGCACCGAGGCCGACATGGTTAAGGACTTCGCCAAGCAGAACTGCCTCGAGGTCAAGGTGGTCAAGGTCGACTTCGCCGGTGCGATCCCGGCCGTCGACTCCGGACGTGCAGATATCGCCATCGGCGGCTTCTACCGCACGGCCGAGCGCGCCGAGGTCGTCGGGCTCTCCGGCCCGGTCTACGTTGATCGGCTCGGCGCCATCTCGGAGGACGGCCTGTCGAGCGTGAACCAGATCGACGGTCACAAGGTCGGCACCGTCGACGGCTACCTGTGGACCGCTGATGCGAAGAAGGTCTTCGGCTCGGACCTCTCGGTCTACCCGTCGAACGTCGAGATGAAGGCCGACCTCGAGGCTGGCCGCATCGACGTGGCGCTCGACTCCTTCGGAGGGGCGAAGTTCGTCTTCGGTGACGAGAAGGATCTGAATATCGAGGTTCTCGAGCCTGACGACCGCATCGCGTCGACCAAGGAGCCTGCACAGATCGGCTTCCCATTCACTCGCGGCAACACGTCGCTGGAGACCGCGTTGAACGACGCGATCCAGGGCTGGCAGGCCGACGGCACGTTGGTCGAGATCCTCGAGAAGTACGGCGCCCCCACCGACATCCTCGACGTCGGCGAGCCGCGGCTCCTCAACTGATCGATCCGGACTCGCGGTGTTCCCATCCCTACGACCGGCACAGGAGTCTCAGCCATGGTCAACGTCGCCAGCAACCCCGCACTGTCGACCCAAGCCGGCCCCGTGATCCTCCCCACAGGAGCACCCGACGCCAGCATGGTGCGCGTGCGCGGCCTCGCGAAGGCCTTCGGCACGAACGTCGTCCTCAGCGATGTCAGTCTGGGGGTCGAGGCCGGTTCGGTCACGGCGATGATCGGGCCCAGCGGCGCCGGCAAGTCAACGGTGCTGCGCTGTCTGAACCTTCTGGAACGGCCCGATTCGGGTCTGATCCAGATCGGTCGACACTCGATCGACGTGGAGAAGGGGATCCTGCCGGCCAACCTGGCCGAGCTCCGTCGCAGCGCTGGCATGGTCTTCCAGAGCTTCAACCTCTTCCCGCACATGAGCGTGCTGCGCAACGTGTCGCTCCCTCAGCAGCGCGTGCTCGGCCGCAGCAGGGCGGAGGCGGACGAGGTGTCCCATCGCCTGCTCGAGCGGATGGGTCTGCGGGACAAGTCATCGCAATACCCGAACCGCTGCTCGGGCGGGCAGCAGCAGCGGATCGCCATCGCCCGCGCGCTCGCGCTGGAGCCGGAGGTGATGCTGTTCGACGAGCCGACCTCGGCACTGGATCCCGAGGTGGGCGCCGAAGTGCTCGAGGTGATGCGCGAGCTGGCGTCGGAAGGCATGACGATGGTGGTCGTCACCCACGAGATGCGATTCGCGGCGAACGTTTCGGACCAGCTCGTCGTGATGGCGGACGGGCAGATCATCGAGTGCGGCGACCCGCACCAGATCATGAGCGACCCCCAACACCCGCGCACGCAGCGGTTCCTCAAAGCAGTCCTGGACCGCTAGCCATGGAAGCTCTCCGTACCGTCCTGCTCGGCCTGCCGATGACGCTCGGCGTCACGGCCGGTGCCCTCCTCATCGGCACGGCGCTCGCCCTACCCCTCACCTTGGGCCTCGAGCTGCGTCGTGGCCCCGTGTGGTTCCTGTGCCGCGTGATCGTCGACCTGGTGCGCGGCGTGCCGCCCGTGGCGTGGCTCTTCATCCTGTTCTACGGAGTATCGGTCGGCGCGGTGCGACTGTCTGCGCTGTCGGCGGGCATCGGCGCGCTCGGACTCGTGGCGTCGGCCTATCTCGCCGAGATCTTCCGGGGATCGCTGAAGTCGATCCACTTCGGCCAGGCCGAGGCGGCAACCGCACTCGGTCTGAGCCGGGGGGCGGCTTGGGTCGACGTGATCGGCCCCCAGGCTTGGCGCACCGCGCTGCCCGCCTACACCAACTACGCCATCGCGCTGCTCAAGGACTCCTCGATCGTCTCCATCGTGGGTGTCGCTGAGATCGTCAGCCGATCCGGACAGCTCTCTCGGACCTCGGACCTGGGGATCTTCGTGTTCGTGCTGGCCGGGGCCGTGTACGTCGTGCTGTCGATCCTGGTCGCATCCGGGTCCCGGAGACTCCATCGCCGGCTGCACGAGGCGGTGGCGGTGTGACCACTCCGTTGATGACTTCCTTCATCGAGGATTTCGGCTCCAGCCTGCCGCGACTGCTCGACGGCCTACAAGTCAGCGCCCTGTTGACCGGCGGTGGCCTGACTCTCGGACTGCCGCTCGCCCTGGCGGCCGCTCTGGCGCAGATGTCGTCAGTGCGGTGGCTGCAGGCCGGTGCCGTCGTCTTCGTCGAGGTCGGACGCGGCGCTCCCGCGCTGGTCCTGCTGCAACTGGCCTACTTCGGCCTGCCGAATGCAGGGATCGTCCTTCCGGCGGTGCTGTCGGCGATTACGGCGCTCAGCTGGACGACCGCGGCCTACGGCGCGGAGTACATCCGCAGCGGCCTTGCCGCCGTACCCAACCGCGAGATCGAGGGCTGTCAGGCGCTCGGGATGAACCGCCGCGACACACTCCGCTTCGTCGTCGTACCCCAGGGCCTGAGGATCGCGCTCCCGTCGCTGATGGGCTTCGCGGTGATGCTCTTCCAGGCGACGTCACTGGCCTACTCGGTAGCGGTGCCGGAGCTGATGAGCCAGGCGTACTCGATCGGCTCCTCCAACTTCCGCTATCTCAACGCGCTCGTCGCGGCCGGCCTCCTCTACGCCGCCATCTCGATCCCGACCACGTGGCTCAGCATCGGCGTCGAGAGGCGCATGAACCGGCACGCCTGAGCCCATCACCCCCAATCCGTCCCCCTCCCGAAGGAATCACTGTGAGATCACCCTCCGTCCGGCCCGTCGAGGACATCGCGACCAGCTCGCCCGCGCAGGCCCATTTCTCACCGGCAGAGTTCGCTCGCCGGCGCCATGCTGTCCAGGACGCGATGGCCGCCCGCGGCGTGGACTGTCTGCTGATCACGCGCCTCGAGGACCAATACTGGCTGTGCGGGTTCGACTCTGGAGCCGCATCGGTCTTCCACGTCCTCTTCTTCACCGTCGATGGCCAGCTGCTGCACCTGTCGCGTTCGGCCGACCTCAGCAACATCGCCTACACGTCCCAGTGCCGCAACGTCCTCGTGTTCGATGACGCCCACGGCAGCTCGAAGGGCGAGGCCATTAAGGACGTGCTGGCCAGTCTGGGGATGGCCGGACGGGTGGTCGGGGTCGAGACCGACAGCGTCGGGATGTCGCTCGCGCTCCACCACGAGCTGCAGGCCGCCTTGACCGGCTGGTGCCGGACGACCGACACCTCTGCCCTGGTCCGCGACATCCGCCGGGTCAAGAGCCAGGAGGAGCTGGCCTACCTTCGCCGTGCCGGCGAGATCCTCCATCAGGCCTCGGCGAGCGCCATCGACGTCGTCAAGCCGGGAGCGTTCGAGGGCGACATCATGGCTGCCTTCCAACAGACCGTCTTCTCCTCCGACGGGGAGGCCTTCGCCGGGTTCCCACTCGGGGCAGGTCCTCGCGCGCTGCTGGTGCGGCCCGTGGCCGGCCGTGGTCACGTCGGCGAGAGCGACCAGGTCCTCTTCGAGCCAGGCGTGGCCTATCGGCACTACTGCGCGACGACGATGTTCTCCGTCCTCACCGGTCCCTCGGTCGATCCGCGCCATCTCGCGATGCATGCCGCTTGCGTCGACGCACTCGCTCGCGTGCAGGAGATGATCAGGCCGGGCAACACGTTCGGCGACCTGTACGAGGTGCACCGAGCCACCTTCGCCGAGCACGGCTTCGAGGATGCTGCGCTCAAGGCCTGTGGCTACTCGATGGGCGCCGTCTGGGAGACCACCTGGATGGAGCCGCCGATGATCGCCGCAGGTGTTCCGCTGGTGCTGCAGGAGCAGATGGCCGTGTTCACCCACATGATCCTGCTGGACCGACGGACCGGCCTCTCGATGGTGCTGGGGGAGACCGTGGAGGTCACCGCGAACGGGCCCGCCCCCATCACTGCGGTGCCGCGGGAGCTGATCATCAGGTAGTCCGGGATCTGAACGTACGCCCTTGCGATCCCCGCGGCGCCGATGCTCTAATGAGAGTGCACTATCAAACAAAGTGCACTAAATACATGTGCGAGCGCAGAGGAGACGGAGGCTTCATGTCAGACGGGGATCACGTCAGGACCCGGATCGAGGCTCGGCACTTCCGAGAGGTTCTGGGCCAGTACCCCACGGGCGTGGTCGTCGTCACCGCTTCGGACGCCAGCGGCGAGCCGGTCGGGATGACGGTCGGCTCGTTCACCTCGGTGTCACTCGACCCGCCTCTCGTGGCATTCCTGCCGAGCAAGACGTCGTCGTCGTGGGCCGCTCTGCGGGCGACGGGTGACCGGTTCTGTATCAACGTGCTCCGCGCGGACCAGGAGGAGCTGTGTCGTGCCGTGGCCATGCGCAAGAGCGACAAGTTCGCCGGCTTCGAATGGCGCCGCTCACCGGGCGGAAACCCGGTCCTGGGAGACGCGGTGGTGTGGATCGACTGCGTCACCGACGAGATCCATGACGGTGGGGATCACGACATCGTGGTGGGTCGCGTGGTCGATCTCGACTTCGGCTCGCCCGGCGAGCCGCTGCTCTTCTTCCGCGGAGGATACGGCTCGTTCCGACCTTCGTCCCTGGTCTCGGGTGACTCCGATCTGCTGGCGCACCTCGGCCTGATCGACCTGGCTCGTCCGCAGATGGAGTCGCTGGCCGCTGACCTGGACACCGAGGTGACGGCGATCGCCCTCGTCGGGAACGAGATGGTGCTTGCCGCAGCCGCGGGACACACCGACATCGCTGTGTCGCCCACGCGCGTCGGTCAACGCCTGCCCTTCATGGCTCCGATCGGCAGCTGCTTCGCTGCCTGGGGCGACGACGAGCTGTGCGAGCGGTGGATAGCGCGCGTGGCCGACGGGATGGATGCCGACGAGCTGGCCGCCCTCCGGCGCGTCCCAGCGTTGGTCCGTCAGCGCGGCTATGCCATCGCCGTGGGTCACCGCGAAGGCGCTCACCTCGAGTCCGTGGCGACGCGGGTCAATGCCGGTGACCCTGCGACGTCGCCGGAGGACCTGCGCGAAGCGCTCTTCTCCGCACTTCCGGGGTACAACCGGGTCGAGGACCCCGATGGTGACGTCGAGCTGCGCTCGCTCAGCGCTCCGGTCTTCGGCCCTGACGGGCGGATTGCGTACATGCTGACGCTGTGGGGGCGGCCCGGCCTGACGTCGCCTGCGGACGTGGAGCAGCGCGCGGCGGCCCTGATTCGAGCGGCGGCGGCGGCCTCCCGGGTCGTCGCGGTCGTTGCGTAGCCCGGCCTGATGCGGTCCACGTCACAACTGCCGGTCGGCGATTGACGTAATCGAGAGGACCCCGTCCGAAACTCTTCGCCATTCCCGTACGCCGGTCCTGACCTGTGCCTCCAGCCTTGTGTGGTCCGCACCGTTTCGTCACGCAGGTTCGGCGAGGTCGGAAGTCAACACGAGCCGGGCGCCCATCATCCCGGTCGATCAAGATCCAAGGAGCATGTCATGCCAGAAGCCGTCATCGTCAGCACCGCCCGTTCGCCGATCGGCCGAGCGTCCAAGGGATCGCTCCGGGAGATGCGCCCCGACGACCTGGCCGTCCAGATGGTCGAGGCGGCTCTCTCGAAGGTCCCCGAGCTGGACCGCCGGGACATCGAGGACCTGATGCTCGGCGTCGGTCAGCCCGCAGGAGAGGCCGGCTTCAACATCGGACGGACCGTCGCGGTCCTCGCAGGAATGGACCACCTGCCCGGCGTCACGGTGAACCGGTACTGCTCGGCGAGCCTGCAGACGACTCGGATGGCACTGCACGGGATCCGGTCGGGCGAGGGCCAGGTGTTCATCTCCGGTGGCGTGGAGACCGTGAGCCGCTACACGAACGGTGGCGCCGACGGGCCTCCCGGCACCGAGAACCCGCTGTTCGCCGAGGCCCGGGCCCGGACCGAGAAGTTCGCAGGTGGCGGGCAGACCTGGGCGGACCCCCGGATCGCCGGGGACCTGCCGGACGTCTACATCTCGATGGGTCACACGGCGGAGAACGTGGCCCAGGCGAAGGGTGTCAGCCGCGCCGACCAGGATGCGTTCGCCGTCCGCAGTCAGAACCTGGCTCAGGAGGCCATCGCGAAGGGATTCTGGGCTCGTGAGATCACTCCGGTGACCCTGCCCGACGGCACGGTCGTCAGCGCTGACGACGGCCCGCGAGCCGGCGTGACGATCGAGAGCGTCTCCTCCCTGAAGCCGGTCTTTCGCCCCGACGGGACGGTCACGGCCGGCAACTGCTGTCCCCTCAACGACGGGGCGGCGGCGTTGGTGATCATGTCGGACATCAAGGCCAAGGAGCTCGGTCTGACGCCCCTGGCTCGGATCGTCAGCACCGGCATCAGCGGTCTCTCGCCTGAGATCATGGGCTTGGGGCCCGTCGATGCGTCTCGTCGTGCCCTGGACCTGGCCGGCCTGAGTATCGGTGACATCGACCTGGTCGAGATCAACGAGGCCTTCGCCGCCCAGGTCATCGCCTCCGCACGCGAGCTCGGGATCGAGGAGGATCGCCTCAACGTCAACGGCGGCGCGATCGCAGTGGGTCACCCGTTCGGCATGACCGGAGCCCGGATCACGAGCACGCTTATCAACTCTCTTCAATGGCACGACAAGCAGTTCGGGCTCGAGACGATGTGCGTCGGCGGCGGACAGGGCATGGCCATGGTTCTGGAGCGCCTCTCGTGACATCGCAGCCGACGGTGAACGCCCGTGTCGCCATCGTGACGGGCGCCGCACGAGGAATCGGTGCAGCAGTCGCCCGCCGGCTAGCTACGGACGGTCTGGCAGTCGGCCTCGTCGACCTGGACGCCGCAGCCTGTGAGCCCGTGGTGGAGGACATCCGGGCGGCGGGCGGCCGAGCCGTCGCGGTGAGCGCCGATGTCGCCGACGAGGCGGCGGTCGAGAGCGCCGTGGCGCGGGTCACCGACGACCTCGGCCCGCCGACGGTGCTCGTCAACAACGCCGGGATCATCCGGGACCATCTGCTGTTCCGGATGAGTGTTGCGGACTGGGACAGCGTCATGGAGGTGCACCTGCGCGGGGCCTTCCTGATGAGCAGGGCGGTGCAGAGCCACATGGTCGCGGCGAGCTTCGGTCGGATCGTGAACCTGTCGAGCGGCTCCGCACTGGGCAACCGTGGACAGGCGAACTACTCCGCCGCAAAGGCGGGCTTGCAGGGATTCACCAAGACCCTGGCCCTGGAGCTGGGGAGGTTCGGAGTGACGGCGAACGCCGTGGCCCCGGGGTTCATCGAGACGGAGATGACTGCCGAGACCGCTGAGAGGGTCGGTGTCCCGTTCGCGGAGTTCACCGCTCGTGCAGCTGAGGAGATCCCAGTCGGACGAGTCGGCCATCCTGGCGACATCGCACACTGCGTCTCGTTCTTCGTCAGCCCTGAGGCAGGCTTCGTCTCCGGCCAGGTCCTGTATGTGGCAGGAGGGCCACGCGGATGAGGACCTTCGATGGCGTCGAGGATCTGCGATCGGCGGTCGGGACCCATCTCGGGTACTCCGACTGGCATGTCGTGACGCAAGGTCAGATCGACCAGTTCGCCGACGCCACCGGCGATCACCAGTGGATCCACGTGGATCGTGCAGCGGCAGCCCAGGGGCCCTTCGGTACGACAGTGGCGCACGGCTATCTGACTCTCGCTCTCGTTCCGAAGCTCGTGTGGCAGATCTACGAGGTCGTGGGTCTTCGCATGGGTGTCAACTACGGCGCCGACCGGCTGCGCTTCCCGGCGCCGTTGCCGGTCGACTCGGCGGTCAGGGCTGGCGTCGAGCTGGTGTCAGTGACGCCGGGAGTCCACGGTGACCTCGTCTCCTCGCGGGTCACGGTCGAGCGCCGTGAGGGCGGCAAACCGGTCTGCGTCGTGGAAACGTTGTCGTTGCTCGTTTCCTGATCTGCTGGGCAGCGGGTAGCTCGCTGGTATGCGGAGCGGCTTCCGCGAGGGAGGCATCGAGGTCCGTGGTGGGGAAGGCCGCCCCGTGGCTGCCCAGTCGGGCGGCATGCGGGGCGCCTCTCCTCCCTCGCCCCTCGTGTGCCGATGGCCGTAGGCAAGCCCGGTCCGTTTTGGCCTCCCAGGCGCCGACTGAGCATGACCACCCACAGGGAGTAGAGCTTGGACCCTCGCGAACAGAAATTTCGGAGTGTACTCTCACGGAGCGGCCGAGTCGCACTCGGCTGGTGGGGATCGGCCGCTACGAAAGGCGAACATGAGCTACATCGACGGCGTACGGATGGTGTCGGCCACGCGCGCGACGGCGGTGCTCACCATGGCTCAGCGGTTCGCGCAGCTCGCCTCGAACGCCGCCGATCCGGATCGGGCGGTGGCCGCGACGCCTGGCTGGTCGATCCTCGACGCGTTCGGCCACGTGGCGATGGAGCCATCGCGCTACCACGCCCTTGCGCTAGGTGGCGGCACGTGGCCGGCCTGCTCGTCGGAGCTGCCTGCCTACAACGCCGAGCAGGTTCGCACCCTCCCCACGCGCGACGCCCAGCAGCTGGCGGTGAGGCTGACGACCGACACCCGTCAGTTCGTGGAGCTCATCGATTCGTTCGACGGCGAACCCCGCCTCATGAACTTCGATGGGAACCAGCGCATCCGCGCCGACCGCTCACTGGGAACTCTCCTCGGAGAGTTCGTCGTCCACGGATACGACATCGCGGACACTGTCGGCGAGGACTGGCCGATCGATCCGGCGCACGTCCCGCTGATTCTGCAAGGAACGCACCAGGTCATGCCTGGATGGGTCAATCCGGTCGCCGCGGCGGGACTCAGTGCTGTGTACCGGCTCCAGCTCCGCGGTCTGGGCATCAGCCACATCTACCAGTTCCACGACGGAACTCTGACGGTCGACCCCGACAGCCCCGGCCCGGTCGACGTCCAGTTCACGCAGACCCCGTGACGTGGCTCTTGCTCAGCTACGGTCGTCTCAGCGCCGATACGCGCGTCCTCGCCGACGGGGTTGCGGCCTCGGGCCCTCGTCCGTGGCTGGCAGACCAGTTCTCGCGACTCTTCTATTCCGCCTGAATCGACGGTCAGGTAACCCTCGCTATCACGAGTCTGGACACACTGCAGGAACTGATCGAGATCGAGGCGACCGAACGTATCGGCGCCGCACCCTACGAACGCACCCCTGAGCGCGTCACTGACCGCAACGGCCACCGCCCGCGGATGCTCACGACCAAGGCCGGCGACGTCGAGCTGCGCATCCCCAAGCTCCGCAAGGGCTCGTTCCTGCCCGTCATCCTCGAACCCCGCCGTCGTGGAAGCACGGCCGCCGCGGCGTTCCGTACCGCCTTCGCGCAACCCGACGCTGACGCGGTCGTCACGGCATGGGGACGAGGTTCGTGACCGCTCGCGAAGTCGTTCCCCAAGATCGGGCCACTGATGGACGAGGCCAAGGCGAACGTCCTCGCTTCCGCCGCGTTCTCCCGCGCGCACTCGCAGAAGAGCTGGTCGACCAACCCGAGCGGGTCAACAACGAGTTCAAGCGCCGCGCCCGGGTGGTCGGGATCTTCCCCAACCCCGCCGCCGTGATCTGCCTCGTCGGCGCCGTCCTGGCCGACATGCACGACGAGTGGCAAGCAGGCGACCGCCGCTACCTGTCCGAGGCATCCATGGCGCTGCTCTACCCCGACAGCGATACCGGACCCATCGCCGCGATCAACAGCGGCGAGTAGGCACCGAGGATCACCTCAAAGCCCACCACTGCGGCGGGGCTCTGTCCTAATCGAGCACGCCTTCACTCGCAGGGCGTTGCGCATTCTGCGACACAGACGCGGGAAACGCTGGACTTCCTCTGTACCCGGCCGGCTCGCGGCCCTCCCACACTGATCGCCACCGCGTGACTTACCTCACGGCTCGGCGGTACCCGCGATCGATTGGAGTGGAGTGGCATGACACAGATCACCGGTACGCGTGGATGCGCCCCTCGGAAGCTTCGGCATCAGTTGTTGATGGCATCGCTGACCGCAGGTCTGCTGTTTCTTTCCGCGTGCGGAGGTTCTGGCGCCGATTCCGGCAGCGGTGGCGAAACCTCTGAGGACGTCCTCACAGAGGCCACAGCGGCAGTGCGAGCGAATCGAGAGGGCCAGGACGGCCCGCTGCCCACCAGTGGGCCGGCGCCACAGGCCGGCCAGAACATCTGGGTGATCTGCTCGACCATGGCGGCCGAGGGCTGCTCGGTGCCTGCCGAGGGAGCCAAGGAGGCTGGTGAAGCCGTCGGTTGGGACGTCACGATCGTCGACGGCAAAGGCAGCCCTGAGGAGTATGCCAACGGGATCAACTCCGCCATTGCGGCCAGGGCGGACGGGATCATCCTCGCGAACGTCGACTGCGTCAATGCCAAGAGCGCGTTGGAGAATGCCAAGCAGGCGGGAGTCAAGACGTTCGCCTTCTACGCCTTCGACTGCGACGACCCGATGCTCGCCTCGGGTGGCGCCCCCCTGTTCGACGCCCAACTTCTCCTAGCGGGCGGCATCACGTATCAGGAGTTCAGCGAGGAGCGCTACTCCCGCAGCCAGGCCGACTACGCGATCGCCAGCACGGACGGTGGGGCGAAGATCATCGAGTTCACCGAGACGGACATCCTAATCGCTCAGCACCTGAACTTGGGCTTCGAGAAGCGCATCGCCAACTGCGGCGGGTGCGAGATCGTGAAGAAGGTGCCCTTCACCCTGACTGACCTCGTGACGGGGAAGCTCCAGGGCAAGACCGAGGCCGCACTGACGCAGAACCCACAGGCCGATGTGGTCTACGTGCCCTACGACGCAGCGTTGACTGCAGGCATTGCCCAGGCCGTGGTGGCCTCAGGACGCAACGACGATGTGTTGGTCGTCGGTGGTGAGGGTTTGACTCCCAACGTCGGCTTCGTGCGGGACGACAAGGGCCAGGACTTCATTGCGGGTACGCCGGCGCGCTGGGTGGGTTGGGCTGCTATCGACGGCATGAACCGCCTGTTGCAGGGGGAGCCCCAGGTGGACTCTGGGATCGGCTACCAGACGATCGACGGCGAGGGGCCCTTCCCGAGCGAGACGACGTACTACGACGGGAACGTGGACGCGGACGGCACCCCCAAACAGGACTACGAGGCCAATTACCGGAAGATCTGGGGCATTTCATGACCGGTGTTCCTGCTGGCGTCGACGACATCGTGCTGCGGACCAAGGGGCTCAGCAAGACCTTCGCCGGTACCGCGGTCCTTCGCGACGCCCGCCTGGTGGTGCGTCGCGGGGAGGTGCACGCGCTGCTGGGGGGCAACGGCTCGGGCAAGTCCACACTCATCAAGCTGCTGGCCGGGGTCTACGACGCCGATCCGGGCGGGACGATCGAGGTCCAAGGCGTCTCCGCGGATGCCGATGAGTGGTCTCCCACGCTGGCTCGGTCCGCTGGACTGCTTTTCGTGCACCAGGACCCGGCTGTTTTCGGTGCGCTGACCGTGGCCGAGAACCTCGCGATCGGCCGCGGCTTCGCCCGAGCGACGGGTGGTCGCATCGACTGGGGCACGACCCGGCGACACGCGGCCGACGTGCTGAAGCGGTTCTCCCTGGACATCTCACCCGACTCACAGGTATCAACCCTGCGCCCAGCAGAGCGCACGATGCTGGCGATCGCACGGGCACTCCAGGACCAAGATGGTGCTCATGACGGGGTGCTCGTCCTGGACGAGCCGACCGCCTCGCTGCCGGACTGGGAGGTCGACATCCTCCTGGGCGCTCTGCGCAAGTTCGCAGCGGCCGGCCAAACGATCGTCTACGTGAGTCATCGTCTCTCAGAGATCCTCGAGATCGCCGACCGCGTCACGGTGCTGCGAGACGGCGCCCAGGTGGTGACCCGCGAGGTGGCCGGCATGACCGAAGGGCAGTTGGTCGAGCTGATCGCAGGCCGCAGCCTCGACCGGGTGATTCCTGCTCGGGTGGGCGAGATCGATAAGGAGCGCGTCTTGTCGGTACGGGGACTTGTCGCCGGTCCGCTCCGGGGAGTGGACCTGGACCTGCATCGGGGCGAGATCCTGGGCATCGCAGGCCTGTTGGGGTCAGGCCGCAGTGCACTGTTGAGGGCACTGTTCGGCGACCTGCCCGCCACGGAGGGCGAGATTCGCCTGAACGGGGCTCCCTACATGCCCTCCCGTCCGGCCGCGGCGATCCGGGCGGGCTTCGGACTGGTGCCGGAGGACCGCGGTGACGAGGCGTTGTTCCCCTCTCAGTCGGTGCGGGAGAATCTGTCGGCTGCTGTCGTTCCCCGCTACTGGTCAGCGGGTCGACTGCAGCATCGCAGGGAGCGCGCCGATGCGCGGGGTCTGATCGCAAGCTTTGGCGTGAAGCCCGCCAGCGACACTGCTCTGGCGGGAACCCTCTCCGGCGGCAACCAGCAGAAGGTCGTGCTCGCCAGGTGGCTGCGGCGCGATCCGCTCGTCCTGATGCTGGACGAGCCGACCCAGGGCGTCGATGTCCAGGCGCGCGCAGACATCTACGCCCATGTCCGACGCTCCGTCGAAGCGGGGACTGCCGTTCTGCTCGTCACCTCCGACTTCGAGGAACTCGCCCTCGCGGCCGACCGGGTCCTGGTCCTGCGGGAGGGACGAGTCTGCGCAGAGGTGACCGGCGCTGACATCGAGCCCCATCGTCTCACTGAGCTTTCATACCTGTCCGAGGAGAACGTGGCGTGACCATGGCAACCAACCGTGAAGCGACTGTTGGCTCCGCGGCGCCTGCGACTTTGCGCAGAGGTCCAGAACTGCTTGCCCAGCTCGAGAAGTACGCGCTCGCCGTCCTGTTCGCGGCGCTGTGCCTGTTCTTCGCGGTCTATGGGCAGACGGCGGAGACGTTCCCGACCCTTGCGAATTTCAGGAACGTGCTCGGCAGTCAGTCGGTCATCGCCGTGGCAGCCCTTGCCTCCATTCTTCCCCTCACGTGTGGCAAGTTCGACCTGTCGGTGGGTGCCATGATCGGCCTGTCGTCCATCGTCACGGGTAGCGCGGCTGCAACGCACGAACTGCCCCTTGCCGTCGCTGTCTCCCTGGGAGTTCTCTCGGGAGCTGTAGTCGGACTGCTGAATGGCTGGTTGGTCGCCTATCGCGACGTGAACGCCCTCATCGCAACTCTTGGTACCTCGACCGTTGTTGCGGGACTGATCAGCCTGTACACGGAGAACCAGGTGCTCAGTACCGGGATTCCCGAAGCCCTGACCAACGTCGGATCCGGGCAGTGGCTGGGAGTTCCGCGCACCCTGTGGGCGCTTGTGTTCATCTCGGTGCTGGTCTACTACCTGCTCCGACACACGCCCTATGGGCGCTACCTCGCGTCGGTGGGTTCGAGCCCGACGTCAGCACGTCTGGTGGGACTCGACGTCTCCCGCATGGTCCTCTCCAGCTTCGTGCTCTCCGGTGTGCTGTGCGGCATAGCGGGCGTGTTGTTGCTGGCTCGTGCCGGAACGGCCAATCCGCTGGTCGGTCCGGGATTCACCCTTCCCGCCTTGTCCGCGGCGTTCCTGGGCGCTACCGCGATCAAGCCTGGAACCTTCAATGTTGTCGGCACGCTCCTCGGAGTCCTTTTCGTGGCCTTCAGCGTCAACGGCCTGGTGCTCGCCGGCGCGGCGGACTGGGTCGAGCCCACATTCAACGGCGTCGCACTCCTCGTGGCTGTCGCCGTGTCCACTGCAATCTCCCAACGACGCTCAGGCAAGGCGTAGGGGAAAGGAACACCGATGACACGACGCACCGGATTCGTCTGGCACGAGAAGTACGCATGGTTCGACCTGGGCCAAGACGCGGGCCTCGTCCACCCGGACGGCTTGAGCATCCAACCCGATCGACATGTCTATGACCATGAGGTCGTACGGCGTTTCCGCAGCCTGGTCGAGGTGAGCGGCTTGCTCGACCAGTTGACCCGGGTCGAGCCTCGCAAGGCGTCGGAGGCTGAGCTCGCCCTCGTCCACCCCGCCGCCTTCATCCAGTCGGTGAAGGACCTCTCCGACCTGCCCATGGGTGGTGAGATCGGGGTGTTCGCACCCGTTCCCCGCGGCGCGTACGAGATCGCCTCCCTCGCTGCGGGCGGAGCCATCGCTGCGGTCGACGCGGTCGTCAAGGGCGAGGCGGACAATGCCTATGCCCTCCTCCGGCCTGCGGGACACCACGCTGAGCCGGATCGTTCGATGGGCTTCTGCATCTTCTCCAACGCGGCGATCGCTGCGCGGCATGCTCTGGAACAGGGCGGGCTGGACCGAGTTGCTCTCGTCGACTGGGACGTGCATCACGGCAACGGGACCCAGGCCGCGCTGTACGACGAGCCTCGGGCGCTCACGATCTCGATTCACCAGGACCGCCTCTTCCCACCGGACGACGGCTTCGTTGACCAGGTCGGCGAGGGGCCGGCGGCGGGAACGAACCTGAACGTTCCGCTGCCTCCCGGCTGCTCGGCGGCGGCGTACAACGAAGTCTTCGACACCATCGTGCTTCCCGCGCTGGAGAGGTTCCGTCCCGACCTCATCATCGTCCCCTGTGGCTTCGATGCCGGTCACATGGACCCGATGGGGAGGATGCTCATGCATTCGAGCGGGTATCGCGAGCTCACGCAGAAGCTGCTGGTGGCCGCAGACCAGTTGTGTGACGGTCGCCTGGTGTTCTTGCATGAGGGCGGCTACTCCCGCTGGACCGTGCCCTACTACGGACTCGCGGTCCTCGAGGAACTGTCTGGCATCGCGACGGAGGTCGTCGACCCCTACCAGGGGTACGCGACGACCGAGGGGCTCGGTCTGCTGCCGCACCAAGGTGCCGCGATCGAGGTCGCGGCGAAGAACCTGAGCCGGGTACCCCAGCACGGTTGACCGAACGCGCCACGATGTCGCCCACGAAGAAGCCCCGATGCACCTGACTCCGACGGAGAACGACCACCTCCAGATCTTCCTCGTCGCCGAGCTCGCGCGCCGCAGGCTGCAGCGAGGCGTTCTCCTCAACGCCCCGGAGGCCACGGCGATCGTCGCCGACGCGGTGGTCGAAGCCGCGAGGGACGGCCTCAGGCACACGGAGGCGCTGGTCGCCGGCCAACACGCGCTATCCCGCGCCCAGACTGTTGCCCGGTGTGCCGGAGATCGTCGGCGCGGTGGCCGTGGAGGCGACCTTCGACGACGGGGCCCGCCTCGTTGTCGTGACGGAACCGTTCGGCCCCGCCAGCTCACCCCCACCGGACCCGACGCTGAGCGCAGCCGAGGCGGGCAGGTTGCCTCCCGGCACGGTGCTCCGAGGTGAGATGGCGGCCACCGCGTCCCGGGGCGCCGCGTTCGATCCGGCGAGTGTCGTCAGGCTCGTGGTGACCAACACGGGAGCCGTGCCGATCACCGTCACCTCCCATTTCCACTTCTTCGAGGTCAATCCGCTGCTGCGCTTCGATCGTGCGTCCGCCTACGGACGGCGGCTGGCCTTGGCGGGCGGCTCCAACATCCGCTTCGACCCAGGTGTGGCGAAGGATGTCGAGCTCGTACCCATCGGGGGTGATCGTGTGGTCGTGGGCTTCTCCGGCTATGTCGACGGTCAGCTCGACGACCCTGCCGTGCGTGACGCGGCCTTCCGTCGTGCCCGAGAGGCTGGTCTTCTCGGCACGTCTGGCGTTCCGTACGCGAGCTGCTGGCCCAGCAGCGACGGGGCAGCCCAGTCATGACGCGCTTCCATCAAGGCGATCGCGTGGTGCTGGGCGACAGCGGACTGGTCGTCGAGGTCGAGCACGACGCGGAGAAGCCCACCGAAGAGTTCACCGTGGGCTTCGCTCAGACCGCGAGGGACGGCCTCCATCTCAAGGCAGCGAGGGCAGGGGAGACGTGTGACATCGCCATCGTCAATGCGCTTGTCCTGGACCCCGAGCTCGGCGTCGTGCGCACTTCGATCGGCGTCCGGTCAGGGCGGATCTCGGCCATCGGTCGCGCCGGCAATCCCGACACACTCGACGGCGTCGATGTCGTGGTCGGAACCGGCACGACCATCATCGACGCCGACGGCATGCTGCTCACCGCCGGGGTGATCGACACCCATGTCCACCTCCTGACGCCGCGCGTCCTCGAGGAAGCACTGTCCAGCGGCGTGACGACCGTCATCTGTCAGGAGTTCGGACGCGTGTGGGGAGTCGGCGTCAACTCGCCGTGGGCTCTGCGCGCGGCACAGTCGGCATTCGACGACTGGCCGGTCAATGTCGGCATCCTCGGCCGTGGGTCGTCCTCCACTCCGCACGCGCTGGTCGAAGCAGTCGTCGATGGCGGCGTGTGCGGCTTCAAGGTCCACGAGGACCTGGGGGCTCATCCCCGCGCCCTGGACACTGCTCTCAACGTCGCCGACGAGTACGACGTCCAGGTCGCGCTGCACACCGACGGGCTCAACGAGTCAGGTTCGGTCGCCGACACGTTGGCCGTGATCGGTGGACGGACCGTGCACGCCTTCCACGTCGAAGGCTGCGGTGGAGGACACGTCCCGGACGTGCTGCGGCTCGCTGGCGTCCCCAACGTGATCGCGTCCTCGACCAACCCGACACTCCCCTTCGGTCGGGATGCGATCGCCGAGCACGTGCCCATGATCTTGGCGGTGCACGGTCATTCGGGCGACATGGCCGATGCGACGCGACGAGCACGCGACCGGATCCGCGCCTCCACCATGGCGGCCGAGGACGTCCTCCACGACCTCGGTGTCATCCCCATCACTTCCTCCGACGCACTCGGCATGGGCAGGGCCGGGGAGACGGTTCGTCGTACTTTCGCCCTCGCGGGCAAGATGAAGGCTGAGCGAGGGGCCGATCACGAGCGGCACGACAACGCCCGTGTGCTGCGCTACCTGGCCAAGCTCACCACGAACCCTGCGATCGCACACGGCCTGAGCCATGACATCGGCCGCGTCGCACCCGGTCTCCGAGCCGACCTCGTCCTGTGGTCACCCGCCCGTTTCGGGACGACTCCCGAGATGGTTCTGAAGTCCGGGTTCCCGGCCTGGGGCACGACGGGCGATCCCAACGCCTCCGTCCCGCTCGCCGAGCCCATCGTCCTCGGGCCCCACCTGGGCGGCCATGGAGCCGCCGCGATGGAGCTCTCCGTCCTCTACGTGAGCCAGGCCAGCCTCGACTCCGGCAAGGACACGGCACCGACCCGGCGACTCCGCGTCGCCGTGCGGGACACCCGCACCGTCGACCTGTCCGCGATGGTTCACCACGGACGCACGGGCGTGGTCGAGGTCGATCCCGACACCACCTCGGTCACCCTCGACGGGCACGCCCTCACGAGTCGACCGGTCGACAAGGTCGCGCTCTCGCGGCTGTACTACCTGTGACGACCCGACGCGCTGCGACGGGGGATGACGACCGTTTGCAACCTGGTCGATTCAGGCGGTCGCTTTCGTGCTGTCGCTGCGGCGGGTCCTGATGCCGTGCTGTGCGACGTCGTCGACGTCGATCGCGCGCTTGAGGATCTTGCCCGTCGAGCCCTTCGGGAGGGCATCGCGGAGGTGGTAGACGCGCGGGACCTTGTACGAGGCGAGTCGCTCACCCAGCCAGGTGCGCACCTGGGCCACGTCGAGGTCGTGACCCGGTTGGAGGACCAGGACGGCGGCAACCTCCTCGCCCAGGCGTTCGTCGGGGATGCCGATCACCGCGCATTCCACGACTGCCGGGTGGCGGTAGAGGACGTCCTCGACCTCAGCGGGGTAGACGTTGTACCCCCCGCGGATGATCAGCTCCTTGAGCCGGCCGACGATCCACAGGTCCCCGTCTTCGTCCATCCGGCCGAGATCGCCGGTGAGGAACCAGGGGCCGCTCTGTACGGCGGCGGTGGCATCCGGCCGGTTCCAGTACTCCCGCATGACGTTGGGTCCCTGGACGGCGACTTCGCCGATCTCACCGGCGGGCACCGGCTGATGATCTGCCCCGAGGATGGCAAGCTGGCAGCCAGGGACGGCGCGACCGACGCTGCCCTCCTTGGGTTCCTCGGCGAGGGGTTGGCCGGTGGCGGCTCCAGTCGTCTCGCTCAGCCCGTAGCCGTCGAGTACGCGCGCGCCGAACCGGGTCTCAAACTCGATCCTGACCGCGTGGGGAAGCGGTGCGCCGCCTGTGAGGAAGTAGCGAAGGTCGGGAAGGTCGTCGGCCGTGATGGGGGTGTCGGCATGAAGCATCTCGTTCCACATGGTCGGTACGCCGGCCATCATGGTCAGTCGGTGGGAGACAGCCATGTCGAGCATCTGCACGGCATCGAATGGCCGAAGCAGCGACAGCGCGGCACCGGCGTGCTGCACCGAGGCCATCACCGAGGCCTGGCCGAAGACGTGGAAGAGTGGAAGCGCCGTGCCCACCCGGTCCTCCGGCTCGAGCCCCTGGATCTGTGACAACGACCGGCCGCAGGCCAGGAGGTTGCCGTGCGTCAGGACCGCGCCCTTGGGGCTCCCGGTGGTTCCAGACGTGTAGAGCAGGACGGCGGCATCGACCGGATCCGCCTCCACGTAGGTCATCGCGTTGTCGACCGGTGTCCTAGCCGCCACGAGCGAGTCGGGCTCGACGATCCAGGCCGGCCTGTCGGACGACGCGAGAAGGGCGTCTCGAGTGTCAGGGCAACCGACGGCCAGCACGCACTCGGCGTCGGAGTGGAAGTAGTCGATCTCGCGGGGCGTGCACAGAGTGTTGACCGTGACGGCGACGGCACCGAGCGCCAGCACGCCGTGGTAGACGAAGACGAACTCCGCGCTCGTCGGAAGCATGATGAGGACGCGGTCGCCACGGGTCACGCCGCGCCCGGCCAGCTCACGCGCGGCGTTGCGGGCGTGGGCCCGCAGTTCGCCGTAGCTCCACGAGCGCCGGTCGACCCGCAGGGCGACGTGGTCGGGATTCGCATCTGCATGACGCCAGATGTTCTGCACCGCATTGACCATGTGAGCTCTCCTCCGTCGCGCGACAGCCACGTCCCTGAGATGTCTGCGGAACCTGTGGCAGACGTGATCTTGGAGGCTCCGTGTACACCCCGCTATAGGGAGTGCGCAGCCTTTTGGCGGCGGACCTTGCATTATCGCCAAGGGCTCATGTGCGGCCGCGAGGTGTCTCGGGTGATGGGTCCGAAGTTCGTACTCGTCAGCAGGTTCGGTCACATGCTCGACTGCTGTCAGCACCCGTCGACCCCAGCCAGGAGCCTCACCCATGAACACACTCGACTTCGAGCGCCTCTTCAACGCGATCCCTGCCAACTACCTAGTGCTCGACCTCGACTGGCAAATCGTGGCCGTCACGGACACCTGTCTGGACGGGCGGGCTCGTGACGAGGTCGTCGGGCGGAGCCAGTTCGAGGTGTTCCCGGACAACCCCGACGATCCCGAGGCCTCGGGCACCGCGACGATGCTCGCGGCTCTCCAGCGGGTGTTGGACGAGAAGGCCGGCCACGCGATGCCGGTGACGCGGTACGACATCGCGGACGCCGACGGCGTCTTCCAGGCCCGGTACTGGAGGCCGGTCAACCAGCCCGTGTTCGACGAGAGCGGCGCGATCACCCACATCATCCACGGTGTCGAGGACGTCACCGCCACGGTTGGGGCCCAAGGCGGCTGAGGCCGCCCCTGCCGCAGCATCCGCGCCGCACCTGCTGCGGACACTTCCGCTTCGGGCTTGGGCATGAGAAAGTGAGAGTATACTTCGATCGAAGTGTAGTTCATCTCGACAAGTTCAGGAGCACGAGTGAGCAAGCGCATCGCCCTCAACGCCTTCAACATGACGGCCGCAGGGCACCAGAGCTCGGGCCTGTGGCGGCACCCGCAGAGCCAGGCCCATCGCTATAAGGACCTGGACCATTGGCTGGACCTGGCGCGCACTCTCGAGCGTGGACGGTTCGACGCCATCTTCCTCGCCGACGTCCTGGGCCCCTACGACATCTACGAGGGCTCGGTCGACCCAGCGCTGCGCAACGGGATGCAGATCCCCGCGAACGACCCCTTCCAGTACGTCTCGGCGATGGCGTCGGTGACCGAGCGGCTGGGCTTCGCTCTCACGGCGTCGGCCACGTTCGAGCACCCTTACCCGCTGGCGCGGCGCTTCAGCACCCTGGACCACCTGACCAAGGGCAGGGTGGGCTGGAACGTCGTCACGTCGTACCTCCCCAGCGCATCGCGGAACTTCGGCACGAAGCCCCTGCCGCACGACGAGCGCTATGAGATGGCCGAGGAGTTCATGTCGGTCATGTACAAGCTGTGGGAGAGGTCGTGGGACGACGACGCCGTAGAGCTCGACCGCGAGCGCGGCATCTACGTCAACCCGGAGAAGGTCCACCCCATTCGCCACAAGGGCCGCTACTTCGAGGTCGACGGCTTCAACATGGCCGAGTCCTCGCCGCAGAAGACCCCGGTGATCTTCCAGGCGGGCGCCTCGTCCCGCGGCCGCTCCTTCGCTGCGGAGCATGGCGAAGGCCTCTTCGTGAACGTCCTCAACTCCCGACTGAGCCGGGTGATCACCAAGGACATCCGCGACCAGGTCGAGGCCGCCGGCCGCAAGCGGGATGACGTCAAGATCTACACCATTCTCACGGCGGTGGTCGCCGACTCCGATGCGGAGGCTGAGCGCCGGTACAAGCAGTACCAGCAGTACGCGTCGCCCGAGGGAGCGATGGCGCTGTTCGGCGGCTTCTCCGGGGTCGACCTCGCGCGCTTCGACCGGGACAGCCCGCTGGCCGCCGGTGACACCAATGCCATCCAGACGGTCCTGGATCTGTTCACCAAGCTGGACCCGACGCGGGAGTGGACGCCGGCCGACATCGGTGACCACATGAGCATCGGAGGGGTCGAGCCGGTCCTCGTCGGCAGCGCCGAGACCGTCGCGGACGAGATCGAGCGCTGGATCGACGAGGGCGATCTCGACGGGATCAACCTGTCGTACGCCGTCACGCCGTACGACATCGAAGCGTTCGTCGACACGGTCGTTCCCGAACTGCAGAAGCGCGGACGGGTCTGGAAGGACTACGAGGGCGAGACCCTGCGGGAGTACGTCGCAGGACCGGGGAACAAGCGGCTATCGGCAACCCACCCCGGGGCGAGAGCGGTCCGGGCCGACGACAGTCTGAGTTGAGCCCGAAGCGGTCGGGGTGCGGTCCTCAGATCGAGGCCAGCTGCTCGAGCCACTTCGCCTTAGGGAGGATCTGGAGCGGGCGCAGCAGAACCTCGAGGCGATGCGTCAGGCGATCCGGCAGCTTCGCCGACGGCAGGCCCCGTGCATGGGAGCGGAGCACCTCGTGGACGTAGAGCGCGTGACAGTTCTGGACGACGACCGCCGCGTCGATGCTCGCGAACGCGCGTGCCGTCTGGGCCTGCACCACGATCGCCTCGAGCAGTTCGAACCACCGGTTCGCGTAGGCGAGCCCGCTCTGTGCCACGTCCGTGTGGGCGCCGAACGATTCCTTCACGTAGGTGAAGGCCAGGTCGGGATATCTCACATAGAGCTCGGCGAACATGCGGTAGCTGGCCAGGATGCGATCGACATAGGCCTCGGCATCGCGCGACACGGTCGCGTGGTTGTCGGCCTCCTGCTCGGCGCACGCGTCGACGACCCGCTCGAACTCCTCGCCGTAGACCATCAGGAACAAGTCGAGCTTCGATGGGAAATAGCGGAAGAGAGTGGCCTCCCCGACGTCAGCGCGCGCAGCAATCTCCTTGGTCGTGACAGCGTCGAACCCGCGATCCCACATCAGGTCGCGGGCCGCGGCGAGCATCCGGCCCATGGCTTCCTGCTTCTTGCGCTCCCGCAGGCCCAACTGCGGGGGACTGTCCGATGCCACGCGCACCTCTCCTTCGGTCTGCGGCGCAGTCTAGGGCGTGTCGCCCGGGTCGGCGCCGTGAACACGCGGAGGTGCCATGTCGCGGGGGCTGCCAGGAGGAACATCCGGCACGACGCCGCGGTGCGAGGCGAGAGGTGATGTGGATGTCGTTGCAAGGAGCCGCACCGACGGTGCCGGATGGTCCTGAACGGTCGGACGCGGTGCGGCGGGCGGTGCAGCTCCGGTGGGCCGACGTCGACGCGCTGGGGCATGTCAACAACGTCGCGTACGCCGCCTACTTCGAGGACGCGCATCGCGCCTTCCTCGAGGATGGCCTGGCGGTGACGCGGCAGGCCGTCACCTATCTCAGGCCCCTCATGTTCGGCACCGGCGCGACCATCGCGACCCGCGCCTGGGTCGACCCGAGCCCTCAGGAACCGGTCGTCCTGGCCGAGCTGTGCGAGGAAGGGACCGGGAGCCCGCGTGTGCATGCCAGGTCGAGAGCCGTCCTGGGTTCCCCGCCATCACGGAGCCAGGGGGAGCGGCCCTCGGTGGCCCCGATCGTGGTCGAACGCGGTCATCACCTGCGGGTCGCCGTCCGTGTGGCGGACCTGTCGCCGCGGGGGGACGTGGCGGATACCGCGGTCTTCGAGTTCCTTCAGGAGGCGCGGATCGCGCTGATGGCGGAGATGGACCTCGAGCCGACCTCCACCGTGGTCGCCCAGAAGGACGTCCATTTCCACCGCCCCGCTCCCGAGCACTGGGAGTCCGTGGAGATGTGGAGCTGGGTGTCCCGGATCGGCAACCGCTCGATGGCCATCGACTCGGTGGTGGCAAGCGGCGCCACGATCGTGGCCAGGGGAAGCTCCACCCTGGTGTTCTTCGACGCCCGCGCGCAGCGGTCGGTGACGCCGCCCGAGAGCGTGACGCGGGCGCTGCGCTCCTGGCAGCTCTGATCACCTGGTCCTCTCGAAGGACAAATCTCCCCGATCCCCTTGCCGGCACTTCACAGTGACCGCTACGGTGATAGCGCACTATCATTTGAGGGCGTGCGACCAGATCGAGTCGCCCTCGACGCCCGCGCCGAGCGCGACCCGCTGACGGCAGCGACTCGTCGGCCCTCATGAACGGAGAGATGGATGTCTGAGCAACGCTATGCCGTGGTCGACCCCGCAACGGGCGAGGAGGTCCGCGCCTATCCGACGGCCACCGACGACGACGTGATGGCGGCCGTGGCGAACGCGTCCGAGGCCTACGAGACCTGGGCGCGCGACGCCGCCGTCAGCGACCGGGCGAAGTGCACGCGGCGCGCCGCCGAGCTCCACACGGAGCGGCGGGACGAGCTCGCGGCCATCATCAGCCGCGAGATGGGAAAGCCGCTCGACCAGGCGCTCATGGAGGTCGACTTCAGCGCCAGCATCTTCGCCTACTACGCGGCGAACGCAGAGGCCTTCCTCGCCGACGAGGAGATCCCGGTCCAGTGGGGCGGCGGCTCCGCCCTCATCCAGCGGCAGCCGCTCGGAGTGCTGCTCGGCATCATGCCGTGGAACTTTCCCGTCTATCAGGTCGCCCGCTTCGCCGCGCCGAACCTGGTGGCCGGCAACACGATCGTCCTCAAGCACGCCCCACAGTGCCCGGAGTCCGCCGCCGCGCTGGCCCAGCTCTTCGCCGACGCCGGCTTCCCGGCCGGCGCGTACAACAACATCTACGCGACGAACGCCCAGATCGAGGCCGTGATCGCCGACCGCCGCGTCCAGGGTGTGTCGCTGACCGGATCCGAGCGGGCCGGCGCGGCAGTCGCCGAGATCGCCGGCCGGCACCTGAAGAAGGTCGTCCTCGAGCTCGGTGGTTCCGACCCGTTCATCGTGCTCAGCACCGATGACATGGACGCAACCGTGGACGCGGCCGTGATGGCACGTGTGGCCAACGGCGGCCAGGCGTGCAACGCAGGCAAGCGCATGATCGTCCACGAGGACCTGTACGACGACTTTGTGACGAAGTTCAGTGCACGGCTGACGGCGATGCCCGCGGCGCCGTTGTCGTCCGGTGCTGCGGCGGAGCGGTTGGAGGAGCAGGTGTCGCAGGCCGTCGCTGACGGCGCGACCCTCGCCGGCGCCGAGGAGCAGGGAGGTGCCTGGTTCGCCCCCGGTGTGCTCACGGGCGTCGAGAGCAGCGCCGTCGCTCGCGAAGAGCTGTTCGGGCCGGTCGCAATGGTGTTCAAGGTTCGAGACGAGGCGGAGGCGATCCGGGTCGCGAACGACACCGACTACGGACTCGGCTCCTACATCTTCACCACGGACGCCGAGCAGGCGCGTCGGGTCGCGACCCGGCTGGACGCCGGCATGGTCTTCGTCAACGGGGTCAACGCGATGGGACCCGAGATGCCCTTCGGTGGTGTCAAGCGATCGGGCTTCGGCCGTGAGCTTGGCCGGCTCGGCATCGAGGAGTTCCTGAACCGGAAGATGATCCGGATCGTCCGCTGAGTGTGCGGAAACGCCGACTCACCACATCACGAAAGGCAAGGCAGCAGCACGTGAGACGCGAGATCTACGACAGTGACCACGAGGCGTTCCGGAAGTCCGTCCGGGAATTCATGGAGCGCTCGGTCATTCCGAATCTTGACTCCTACGTGGAGAACAAGGCCTTCCCGCGCGAGCTATGGCTTGCAGCGGGCGAGCAGGGGTTGCTGGGCCTCGGCATCCCGGAGGAGTACGGCGGCAGCGGCGCCGAGGACTTCCGGTTCGCGGCGGTGCTGGGGGAGGAGACCTCGAAGGTCGTCGCGGCCCTCAACAGCTGCTGGGGCATCCACTCGGACACGGTGGTGCCCTACTTCGTCGAGCTGGGCACCGAGGAGCAGAAGAAGCGCTGGCTGCCAGGTATCGCGTCGGGCGAGATCCTGTGTGCGATCGGGATGACGGAGCCGAGCGGGGGATCGGACCTGGCCGCGTTGAAGACCACCGCGGTCCGTGACGGGGACGAGTGGGTGATCAACGGCTCCAAGACGTTCATCACCAACGGCTACTCCGCCGACCTGGTCCTGGTCGCGGCCAAGACCAGCCCCGACAAGAAGGCGCGCGGGATCTCGCTCTTCGCGGTCGAGACCACCAAGGAGGGCTTCTCCCGCGGCCGCAAGCTCGATAAGGTCGGCCAGGAGGAGTCGGACACGGCAGAGCTGTTCTTCGACAACGTGCGGGTCACGGATGCGGAGCTCATCGGCGAGCTCGACCACGGCTTCATCCACATGATGCAGTGGCTCCCGCAGGAGCGCCTCGGGTCCGCCATCAGCAATGTCGCTCATGCCAAGCAGATCCTCGAGGAGACGCTGGTCTACACCAAGGAGCGCGAGGCGTTCGGGCAACCTGTCGGAACCTTCCAGCACAACAAGTTCCTGCTCGCCGAGCTCTTCACCCAGATCGAGGTCGCGGAGGCATACGTCGACAAGTGCGTCATGGCCCACGTGCGGGGAGAGCTCACCGCCATCGATGCCGCGAAGGCCAAGTGGTGGGCAGCCCAGGCACAGTCGGAGGTGCTCGACCGCTGCGTACAGCTGCACGGCGGCTACGGGTTCATGAATGAGTATCGCGTGGGTCGCGCTTGGCGGGACGCTCGGATCACGAAGATCTGGGCCGGCTCTAACGAGATCATGAAGGAGCTGATCGGGCGCGACCTCGGTCTTTGACCGTGCTGCGTCCATCGCAGGCGACGCCCACACGTGGCTTGAGGAATCCGACAAGGATTCCGGTTCGACGCTGCGCTCCATCTGTTGCCCGGGTCTCGGCGGCCACGCGACTATCGACCGATACGGGCCGGACAAGAGAGCCGGACGAGAGAGGGAGGGCACGTGCCCATCGATCGACCCACCGCTTCGGCTCTCGAGCGGATCGCCGCAGGTTACGGCCTCGAGATCTCCCCGGCGGACCTGGAGAACTTTCGCACCGCGGCGGAGGACTCCATGGCCGCCTGGGATCTGGTCGAGTCACTCTACGCGGAGCAGGTGTCGGCGATTCCCGAGCGCGCGTGGTCGCGGCCCGACGACTCGGACAATGCATGGGGCGCCTGGTACGTCCGGACCGAGGTCCAGGATTGCGACGATGGCCCACTGGCCGGCCGGCGGGTCGCCATCAAGGACAACACCAGTGTCGCCGGTGTGCCGATGATGGACGGCTCGAGGATGCTCGAGGGCTTCATCCCTCGCGAGGACGCGACCGTGGTGTCCCGGTTGCTGGCGGCTGGTGCCGTGGTCGTCGGGAAGTCCGTGTGCGAGGACCTCTGCATGTCGGGGGGATCCCACACCAGCAAGAGCGGGCCCGGGCCCGTGCGCAATCCATGGGACCCGAGCCGGGCGGCCGGCGGCTCCTCGAGCGGCAGCGGCGTGCTCGTGGCCACCGGTGAGGTCGACCTGGCCCTGTCGGGCGACCAAGGCGGCTCCATCCGCATCCCGGCTTCCTGGCTGGGCATCGTCGGTCACAAGCCAACCTGGGGTCTGGTGCCCTACACCGGCGCGGTTCCGGTCGAGCCGAGCCTGGACCACCTCGGGCCCACCGCACGAACGGTGACCGAGGCCGCGCAGATGCTCACGGTCATCGCCGGACCGGACGGGCTCGACCCCCGTCAGCCGTCTTCGATGGAGATGGTCGACTACGCGGCGCTGCTCGGACGAGGTGCGGCCGGCCTGCGAGTCGGTGTGGTCACCGAGGGATTCGGTCACGCCAACTCCGAAGGCGAGGTCGACGACACGGTCCGCGCTGCCGTCGAGAGTCTCCGGTCGGCCGGCATGGTCGCAGAGGAGGTGTCGGTCGCGTGGCACGCCAACGCACCCGCCCTGTTCAGCGTAATTGCATTCGAGGGGGGGCTCGCCCAGCTCGTCGAGGGCAACACGTTCGGCTTCGGGTGGAAGGGCCGCTATGACCCGGAGCTGATGGCGCACTACGGTGCTCGCCGACTGACGGATCCGTCCGCGTTCTCGGAGTCCCTCCAGATGACGATGCTGGCCGGACGCCATGCCCACGACACCGGCCACGGCCGGCACTACGCGATGGCACGCAATCTGGAGCGCCACCTCACCGCTGCCTACGACGAGGCGTTGCGCCACTACGACGTCCTGGTGATGCCCACGACGCCGATGCGGGCGACCCCGCTTCCGGAGCCAGATGCGGGCGTGCTCGAGGTCCTCGCCCGTGGCACCGAGATGCTCACCAACACCGCCCCTTTCGACATCACCGGGCACCCGGCCTGCTCGGTTCCCGCCGGCGTGGCCGGGGGGCTGCCGGTCGGGATGATGATCGTCGGGAAGCGGTTCGAGGACGCCACCGTGCTGCGCGTCGCCCATGCGTTCGAGACCGAGGTGGGCGGCTTCCCGCGCCCCGGCCGACCGGAGGTTCACTCATGAACGGAGTGTTCGACCTGGGCGGGACCGACGGCCTCGGGCCGATCGAGGCGCCCCCCGCGGAGCCGCCGTTCTTCCAGGACTGGGAGCGGACGGTCTTCACGATGCAGCTGTCCTGCATGATCGGAGGCTGGTTCGGGCTGGACTCCTTCCGGCACGGCATCGAGCTGATGGACCCCGTGACCTATCTCAGCTCGTCGTACTACGAGCACTGGCTCCATTCGTTTGAGCATCACGGCATCGCCAAGGGTCACATCGACCCCGACGAGCTGGACCGTCGGACGCAGTACTTCCTGGACCACCCGGACGCGGCGCTCCCGGTCCATGAGCCGAAGCCGCAGCTGATCGAGATCGTCGATGCGCTCTCGACGCACGGTGCCCCGGCGTCGCGACCGACCGAGGCGCCGATCGGCTTTGCGGTGGGCGACGTCGTCCGGGTCCGTGGCGTCGCACCCCTGGGCCACACGCGCCTGGCCCGCTACGTCCGCGGCAAGGTCGGGACGGTCGTTGCGTACCGCGGCTCGTTCGTGTTCCCAGACTCGGCCGGCAACGACCGTGGTGAGGATCCGCACCACCTCTACACGATCCGGCTCGAGGGCACCGAGCTATGGGGCGAGGAATACGCCGATCCCCGGACCTCCTCGACGTTCGACGTCTGGGAACCCTACATCGAGCTGGTGCGAGAGAGCGAAGGAGCGGGAACATGAGCGAAGCCGACCGCACGTCGGAGGCGATCGCGGCGCGGGTGAAGGCCCTGGAGTCGATGCTGATCGAGCAGGGCCTGCTGACCACCGAGATGATCGACCGCTACGTCGACATCTACGAGAACGAGGTCGGCCCGCAACTCGGCGCGAAGGCGGTGGCGAAGGCCTGGGCCGATCCGGAGTTCAAGGAGCGGCTCCTTGAGGACGGGACTGCGGCCTGCGCCGAGCTGGGCATCGGTGGGGGGCAGGGCGAGCACATGGTGGTGCTCGAGGACACCGATGAGGTGCACCACGCCATCGTCTGCACGCTGTGCTCCTGCTACCCGTGGCCCGTCCTTGGCCTGCCGCCCAACTGGTATAAGGAGCCGCAGTATCGCTCGCGCATGGTCCGAGCGCCGCGACAGGTGCTGGCCGAGGACTTCGGATACGAGATCCCAGAAACCAGGGAGATCCGCGTCTGGGACTCCAGCTCCGAGATCCGCTACTGGGTGCTGCCCCAGCGTCCGCCGGGTACCGAGGGGTGGTCGGAGGAACAGCTCGCCGGGTTGGTCACCCGCGACTCGATGATCGGCGTCGCTCCCATCGAGGCAGTGTCATGACGACGTCAGCCGTGGGGTCGGAGTCGACGGCCGGAGAGCGGCGCAGCGTGGACGAGCTGATCGGGGATCTCCCCGGCCGGTCCAACGATCTTGCGTTCGACGAGCCGTGGGAGCTGCGTGCCTTCGCGCTCGTGGTCGCCGCGCATGAGGCGGGTGGGTATGCCTGGGCCGAGTTCCAGCAGGAGCTCATCGCGTCCATTCGGGAGTGGGAGGAATCCGCCGACGACACCGATGCGTCGTGGTCGTACTACCAGCACTGGGTCCGGGCGCTCGAGTCAGTGCTGGCCGGGCGAGGGGCCGTCGACCGGAACGCTGTGGATCGACGGACGTGCGACGTCCTCGCCACCCCCAAGAACCGCAACCATCACGAACCGCATTACGAGCCGATCGCCGTCGACCCCGCGAGGACGACGTCGATCCCGGAGGCACCGTGAACATCGAATCCACCCCCCTCGCCCATCGTCCCACCCCGTCGGCCGTGCCGCTCTGGGCCTCGGCACTCGCGGCCGTGGCGCTGCTTGCCGTGTTCTTGATCCTCCAGGGGAACGACTCTCTCCTCTCTGCCGAGATGGGCTCGTGGCTGCACGAGGTCACGCACGATGGACGGCATGCACTCGGCGTGCCGTGCGACTGACACCGTGGCTGCGACGTCCTGGGGGCTGCGCCTCAGGTGTGGTGCGGTCGCGGGAGCAGCGGGCGGCCTAGCGTCTGTCGTGGTGCTCTGGCTGATGGTCGAACCGGTCATCGGCCGAGCCATCCTGCTCGAGGAGGAGATGCACGGCCGGCACGAGGCCGGGGGTGCTCACGAACACGGCGCCACGGTGACGCGCCTGCAGCAGCAGATCGGGGGCACGATCACCGTTCTCGTCGTTGGCGTGCTCCTCGGACTTGCATTCGCCGTGATCTACGCGCGTGTGCAGCACCGCTTCTCTGAGGAGACGGATCAGGGAAGGGCGCTGAGCCTCGCGGCGCTGGCGTTCACCGTCGTCGCTGCCGTGCCGAGCGTGATGGTGCCGGCTAATCCGCCCGGGATCGGCAGCTCGGACACCGTGGGCCGGCGGACGCTGATATATCTGTTGATCATCTTGGTCGGCGTGCTCTTCGTCGGAGTCGTATTCGCGCTCCATCGGGCAGCGGTCGACAGGGGCATCGCGCCGGAGGGGCGCTGGCTCCTGACTGCAGCGGCGGTCGCGATCGGCGCCTTGGTCGTCTTTTCGGTGCCGCACGTCGAGGAGCGAGTGCCTTCGGTAATTCCTGCTGATCTCGTCTGGGACTTCCGTGTCGGATCGCTGGTGCAGACGGCCGCCCTGTGGACGACGATGGGGATCGTTCATGGCGTGTTGCTGCATCGCGAACGAGAGCGTGAGTCGGTGAGCTTGATGGCTCGGGCTCGATGACCTGGAGGCGACGCCGTGCGCCCGTCGTCAAATCGGAGGATGAGTCATCCTCGGCTCCGCGCGGCGCCTCTGATGGAGACGTCGTAGACCGGCCATGCCAGGTCTCGTTGGACGAGATCGTCGCGCGACTCCTGCTCTGGTCGGGCTGCTGATCGGAGACTTCGACGTGCTGCCTCGCGGAGGACTGGCGCGGCTCGCAACCGGTGACGCCTATGGTCCAGCTGGCGCGAATCGCCGTCGATAGGAAGTCGGCGTCGTCGCGAACGCCGTAGTGAAGTTCTGCCGGAAGGTCACGACGCTGCTGAAGCCGCACTCTTCTGCGATGCGGGAGATCGGCCAGGTCGTCGTCTCGAGGAGGCGGCGAGCTTCGTCGAGACGACGAGTGAGGACCCATCGTGCTGGTGTTGTGCCGGTGACCTCCGCGAATCGGCGCGTGAAGTTGCGCCGGCTCATCCGGGCGTGGGCTGCCAGGTCGTCGACCGAGAGTCGCTCATCGAGGTGGGCGAGGGCCCAGTCGATTGTGGTTCCGAGGTCGCCCACGCCCCCCGCCGCCGGTATGGGGCGGTCGACGTACTGAGCCTGGTCGCCTTCGCGGTGGGGCGCGACGACGAGATGGCGAGCGACGGTGGCTGCCGCGGTCGATCCGAGCTGCGAGCGCACGATCGACAAACACGCGTCGATTGCCGACGCCGTGCCGGCGGATGTGAGGACGTCGCCGTGGTCCCGATAGAGCGCTGCCGGCGTGACGGTCACATCCGGGCGTCGCTTGGCGAGCTCTTCGACCGCGCCCCAGTGGGTGACGACATCCCTTCCGTCGAGGACCCCGCTGTCCACGACGGGGAAGGCTCCGAGGCACAGCCCTGCGATGTGGCTGCCCCGCGCCTGCGCGGCGCGGATCCTGTCGGCCAGGACCGCGTCGGTTGGCGGGAGGTCGCTCGGCCACGACGGCATCACCACGAGGTCGGCGTCCTCGACGACGTCGGGTCCTGCGACGGCTTCGACGCGGAGCCCCTCGGCGGTCCGGATGCCGTGCCCGTCCTCGGTCCACACGACGGGAGTCCATCCTTCGGCCAGACCGAGGCGGCTGACCTCGCCGAAAACCAGCAGCGGAGCGGCAAGGTGGAACATGGTTATGCCGTCGAAGGCGTGCACGACGATGCGCATTGTGGCCCGATCTCATCGAAGGTCGTCTTTCGTGCCACTCACGGTACCGCCTCGCAGCGACCAGAGTGGAGGGGAAGGCCCCACCCACCTAAAGCAGGAGAGTCTCTGTGTCCACGCCCCGCCGCGCGCTGATCGTCGTCGACGTCCAGCAGGAGTACTTCGACGGCATCCTCCAGATCCAGTCCCCGTCACGCGAGCAGTCTCTTGCCAACATCCTGGCCGCGCTCGATACCGCGGAGCGCCAGGACATGCCCGTGGTCATCGTCCAGCACGAGCTGCCCGAGGGCGCGCCGGTCTTCGCCGTCGGAAGCCACAGCTGGTCGTTGCGCCCCGAGATCGAGCGGCGCCTGAAGCCCTCCTGGAAGCGGGTGACCAAGGACAAGGGCAGCGTCTTCGCTGGCACCGACGTCGCCGCTTGGCTGCTCGAGCAGGAGGTCGACACCATCACCATCGTCGGCTTTATGACCAACAACTGCGACATCGCCACAGCGGTGGGCGCCGAGGAGCTCGGCCTGGCTGCGGAGATCCTCTCTGATGCGAGCGGTGCGATCCACCTGGCCAACGAGGCGGGCAAGGTCTCCGCCGACGAGCTGCACCAGGCCCTGCTCGTGCTGCTGCAATCCAACTTCGCAGCGGTCGCCAGCACCAAAGCCTGGGCGGAGGCCGTCGCCGCTGGAGCCGCGCTGCCCAAGAGTGACCTCGGCACTTCCGCCATGCAGGGCCGCGCCTCCTTCGCCGGCTGAATGGCGGACCCTGCGGGTCCACGAGTGCCGCCAAGCAACATGGTGGTCGTCGTGGGCGGACGCCTGTGGCGTCGCCCACGACAGAGGCAGTGGCAACCGAGCTCGTGCTCGCCTCAGAAGGTAGAGCGCTCCTTCCTGGCGTCGCATTGGCCTGGCCGGCCCACCCGGAGTCGGAGAGGCGGGTCGCCGGGAGCGGAAATCGCTCCCGGCGGGCGGCGCCGACACGCGACCGGGGCGAGCCGGCAGTCGGCAGATAGTCGTCACGGGACCACGAATTTTCACCATCAACCATCATCGGCCGGCATGCAGTGTTCGCGCAGGTCCGGCCGTGTTTTCCAATCACCGTCGGCGGCAGTCGTCAAGCCCCAGAAGGCCCTCGAATTGTCCCCCGACAAGGCCGTCTCGCTTCTCGCTGGAGGATGACTTAGCTCGAGCCGGGCCTGATTGTCTCCGCCTATGGCTATCTCGTGAGGACACTGAATCGCTGGATCGAGGGCGTGCTCACCGCGGCGCACAGATTGCAGTCTTCAGCGGCTGTCGTATTCGTCGCGGGCGCGTAGGACTGTCTCGATGTGCTCTTCGGCCCATTGCCCGAGCGCGGCGAGGGGCTTGCGCAGGGTCTGGCCGAGGGCGGTGAGTTCGTACTCCACGCGGGGTGGCATCTCGTTGTACATAGTGCGGGTGAGGTCCCGTCGCGCTCGAGGCCGCGCAGGGTCTCGGTGAGGACCTTGCCGCTGATGCCGTCGACTCTCTCGCGGAGCGCGCCGAACCGAAGCGGCCCGTCGTCCAGCCAGAGGAGCTTCCAGCTCGCGGTGACGGGCCCGGCCATGGTCAACGGCGAGCTGGTTGCTGTGCCTGTGCGCTTCACCAGCCGCCGCGATGGGGCGTCGATGGACATGACCGGAGTGGACCTGCTTACTGTCCGTGACGGCAAGATCGTCGAGGTGCACCTGTTCTCCGAGAACGGCGTAGCCGAGGACCAGTTCTGGGGACGTCCCTGACCTTCGGTGGTCAGGTGAAACGCATATGATGGTCGTCGGCGCCGGACGCTCCAGCAGAGCCATGCGGATCAGAAGGACCCGCGTAGTCCCACGTTCCGGAAGTCTGGTGACCTCGCCCAAAGGTGTTCTCACTGCTTCGTTCCGCGGCATTGGTACTAACGAGGGCGCGACGACGACCAGCCGCCTGCGGTCCGCAGATAGTCCGCAGAAGGTCCCGGAACGACCACTTCTGGCCATCGACGATCAACGAACGGGCGGGCGTGTTTGCGCAGGTCAGACAGAGTTTCCAGTCATGTCCAGTGTCAGTCACCAAGGCCCAAGAACCCCTCGAATCGTCCCCCTGGTACTACTGATTTGCTACGTCTGCGACGGTCAGGCGGCGTGCAGGGCCGAGAAGTCCGCGCCTGGCCCGCAGAGTCCGGGAGAAGCCGACGAGAGTCGGATCAACGGCGAGACCGACGAGCGTGTGCGCGGGGCGGATGCCTTGGCTGCGCGTGCGCGGTCTCCGTGCGATGGGCCGCATGCGGTGTTGGACTTTGCGCCCTGGGCTGGCCGAAAGGCCATGGTCCACCCTTGAGGCGGGGATACCCCCGCCACAAATCTTGAGGCGGGGGTATCCCCGCCTCAAGTCTTTTCCGGGGACGTCAGGTTGCGCGAGCTCAGCATCTTCATCGACGAGTCTGGCGACTTCGGACCCTTCGAAAAGCACTCGCCGTCCTACGTCCTCAGCCTCGTCTTCCACGACCAGGGCGATGACATCACTGGCCACCTCGACAAGATCCATGCCGGGTTGCGAACGCGGGGTCTGTCGGCCGATCACGCCGTGCACGCCGGCCCCCTCGTCCGCCGGGAGCAGGAGTACCGCTGGATGGGAGCTGCCGGAGCGCCGCGCTGTCTTCCGTCTGCTCGTCGACTTCCTGTACCAGTGCGCGCGCTGACCCATCACAGCTGGGTCTTCCGTAAGCGGGAGCTCGACTACGACCAGCTCGTCAGCAGGATGTCGCGGGAGCTCGGCGCGCTGATGCGCGAACACGTCGCCTACTTCGCTGGCTGGGACCGAATCGTCATCTACGACGACAACGGTCAGAAGGAGATAACGACCCGCGTCAACAGCGTCTTCAACGCGCTCCTGTCGAACGTAGCGGTTCGCAAGGTGGTGCCGTCGGACTACAGCCTGTTCCAGGTCGCAGACCTGTGCTGCACACTGGCGCGCGTACGACAGAAGATCGAGACCGTTGGCCTGTCCTCCTCCGCGAGCGACTTCTTCTCTACCCCGAAAGACGGCGCGGCTCGGGCGCTGAAGAAGGGCTACTTCAAGACGCTCGACCGCAAGCGGTTCGGCTCGTCATCGCCCGGCCGCAACTCCTGGTCGACGTCCACACACGCGAGCCCGGCGGTCAGGCGGACTCGCCGGACGAGGTCGTCCAGAAGTCCTCGAGCGGCCCGCCGACGTCGGGGAGCTCGTGCGCGACGATCTCGCGGGCATCCGCTGCGCTGAGGCCCAGCATGACCAGCAGCGACTCGGTCACGCTGTCAGTGAGGGCGGCGTCGTCGACGTCGGGGTGCTCGTGGAGGTGCTGGGCGATGGCGAGGGCGGCGCCGCCGGCGATGAGGAGGGCCGCGGTCGGGTCGCCGGTGGAGAAGCGGCCGGCCTCGACGGCGGTGCGGATGTCGCGGAGGGCGCGGGGGGCGAGGCCGTGGTCGGACGTGACCAGCGTGGCCCCCTGCGACAGGATGACCTTGCTCAGCTCGGGGAAGTGCCGGTGCAGGCGGCCGACCAGGCGGAAGCTGCGCGCGAACGCCTCGGCGGGGTCCTCGAGGTCGGTCGTGACCTGGTCGAGGAAGGCGCCCTGCAGCTCGAGGGCGTCGTCGACGGCGGCCTCGAACAGCTGCTCGCGGCTCTCGAAGTGGTTGTAGAACGACCCCATGCCCACGTCGGCCAGCTGGGTGATCTCGAGGATCGCGACGTTGGTGCGGTTATCGGCGATGAGCTGCTGGGCCGCCTTGATGAGGGCGGCCCTGGTCTGGGCCCGGCGCCGCGCGCCCCGTGTGCTCGCCGCCTTGGACATCGCCTCCGACATCCGCTGCCTCCTCGTTCGCCGGTTCCGCGCACCCAATCTAGTGCAGATCGGCAAAGGTGACGATTTCGTCAGAAAGCCTTGACCAGCGCTCGACTGTTGGTTGACGATTACGTCAGTCAAGAGGAGAGGCCATGTCTACCCACCACACGCACAACGACCTGCACAGCGAGCAGGGAGCGCTGGCCGGAGAGCACCCCGGTCGGGCCAAGAACCCCGTCATCAAGGTGCGCGACCTGGCCTGGCTCGAGTTCGAGAAGCCGGACCTCGACGGCGCCGAGGTCTTCGCGCACGCCTTCGGCTTCGCCACCAGCTTCAAGGATCGCGACGAGCTGCACCTGCGCGGCACGCTCGCGGGAACCCCCGCCTCAACGTCCATGGTGGCGCGATCGCGATCGGCCACCCGTTCGGCATGACAGGTGCCCGTCTGACGACGACGCTGCTCCACAGCCTGGAGGCGCGCGACCGGGAGATCGGCCTCGAGACGATGTGCGTCGCCGGCGGGCAGGGCATGGCGATGATCGTGCAGAGGCTGTCGTGAGCGCGGCGGGTAGGTTCGCGGGACAGGTCGCCCTGGTGACGGGAGCCAGCCGCGGCATCGGGTACGGCGTCGCTGCGGCGCTCATCGGCGAGGGCGCGCGAGTCTGCATCACGGGCCGCGACCCGGAGGCGCTCGCCGCGTCCGTCGCCGAGCTGGGCGGCGACGACGTCGCGCTCGGCGTCGCCGGCAAGGTCGACGATCCCGAGCACCGTATGCAGGCCATCGGCCGGGTCGTCGACCGGTTCGGCCGGATCGACCACCTGGTCAACAATGCCGGCATCAATCCGGCCGACGGCGGGATCGCCGAGATCGACCTGGGCCTGGCCCGCAAGATCCTCGAGGTCAACCTGCTGGCCCCGCTCGCGTGGTCTCAGCTCGCCCTGCGCGCCGGCATCCGCGCCCACCGCGGCGCGATCGTCAACGTGGGCTCCACCTCCGGCGTCCGGCCCGTGCCGGAGCTCGGCATGTACGGCACCAGCAAGGCCGCCCTGGCGTACCTGACCAAGGTCCTCGCGATCGAGGTCGGACCGGAGGTGCGCGTCAACGGCGTCGCGCCCGGTGTCGTCAAGACCCGCTTCGCCGCGTCGCTCTATGAGAACCGTGAGGACGAGGTGGCGGCGAGCTACCCGCTGAAGCGGCTCGGCACGCCCGCGGACATCGCGGACGCCGTGCTCTTCCTGCTCTCCGCCCAGGCGTCGTGGATCACCGGACGCACCGTCGAGGTCGACGGCGGCGTCACCCTCCGCTGAGCTCGCCACGAGCCCAGCCCTCGAACCAAGGAGCTTCATCCATGCAAGGACAGCTGCAGGAATACCCGCACGGATCGGCGGCGCGGGTCGCGATCGTCACGGGCGCGGCCCGGGGGATCGGCGCGGCGACCGCCCGCAGGCTGGCGGCCGGTGGACGCGCCGTGGCCGTGCTCGACCTCGACCTCGACGCGTGCGCGGTCGTCCGCGACGAGATCGTCGCGGCCGGCGGCACGGCGCTCGCGGTCAGCGCGGACGTCACGGACGAGACCGCCGTCGACCGGGCGGTCGAGGAGATCGTCGAGGGTCTCGGTGCACCGACGATCCTGGTCAACAACGCGGGCATCACCCGCGACAACCTGCTCTTCAAGATGTCGGTCGACGACTGGGATGCCGTCGTGCAGGTGCACCTGCGGGGCGCCTTCCTGATGACCCGGGCGGCGCAGCGGCACATGGTCGCCCAGCGCTTCGGACGGATCGTCAACCTGTCGAGCACGTCGGCGCTCGGCAACCGGGGCCAGGCGAACTACGCGGCGGCCAAGGCCGGCATCCAGGGTCTGACCCGGACGCTCGCGGTCGAGCTCGGGCCGTTCGGTGTCACCGCCAACGCGGTCGCGCCCGGCTTCGTCCAGACCGAGATGACGGCCGCGACGGCCGAGCGGCTCGGCCTGACGTTCGAGGAGTTCACCGCCCGCGCGATCGCGAAGATCCCGGTCGGCCGGGGCGGTCAGCCCGAGGACATCGCGGCCGTCGTCCACTTCCTGACCAGCGACGAGTCGGGCTATGTCTCCGGCCAGGTCCTCTACGTGGACGGCGCGCGGCGTGGCTGAGATCGCGGTGACGCCACGGGTGTTGGCGCCGGACGAGTATGTCGCGTCCGTCGGCGAGCTGCTCGGCCGCTCGGGCTGGCAGCGCATCGACCAGGGGCGGATCGACGCCTTCGCCGCCGTCACCGGCGACGACCAGTGGATCCACGTCGACCGGGAGCGTGCCGCCGGCACCGAGCTCGGCACCACGATCGCGCACGGCTATCTCACGCTTTCGCTGCTGCCGTCCCTGGTCGGCGAGGTCTACCGCGTGGAGGGCGTGCGCAAGGCAGTCAACTACGGGCTCGACCGGGTGCGGTTCCCCGCACCCGTGCCGGCCGGGAGCCGGGTACGCGCCGCAGTCCGGCTCGTCGCTGCCGAGCGCGGGGGCGACCGGGTGCGCGCGGTGGTCGAGACCACGGTCGAGCGCGAGGGGGACGAGCGGCCGGCGTGCGTGGCGCGCTCGGTCTCCCTGCTGTACCTCGACAGGGGCGACGCGTGAGCGGCCCGAACCGGGTCGTCGTGGCGGCGCTCGACCGTCTGCTCGCCGAGCATCCGCCCGCGATGACCGAGCGGCTCGACTTCCTGCGCGCGCAGTACGACGCGGGCTTGGCCTGGGTGCACCACCCCGTCGGCCTCGGTGGTCTCGGCCTGTCCCGGGCGGAGCAGCCGGCGGTGACCGCGCGACTACGCGCCGCGGGTGCCCCGACCAATGCACCCGAGCGGAACCGGATCGGCCTGGGCATGGCGGCGCCGACGATCCTGCGGCACGGCACCGACGAGCAGCAGCTCCGCCTCCTCCGTCCGCTCTGGACGGGGGAGGAGGTGTGGTGCCAGCTCTTCAGCGAGCCCGGCGCCGGCTCCGACCTCGCCGCGGTCGCCACGCGCGCGCGGCGCGACGGCGACGGCTGGGTGATCGACGGCCAGAAGGTGTGGACGTCGAGCGCACACCTGGCCCGGCGGGCGATCCTGCTCGCCCGGACCGACCCGGACGTCCCCAAGCATGCGGGGCTGTCGTACTTCGTGGTCGACATGACCGACCCCGGCGTCGAGGTGCGCCCCTTGCGCCAGCTCACCGGCGAGGCGGAGTTCAACGAGGTGTTCCTCAGCGGCGTGCGGGTGCCGGACTCCGACCGGGTCGGCGACGTCGGCGCGGGTTGGGCGGTCGCGACCTACACCCTCGGCAACGAGCGGGTCGCGATCGGTGGACGCCCGACGCCCCGCGAAGGTGGGATGATCGGCCGGCTCGCCCAGACCTGGCGGTCGCGCCCGGAGCTGCGCCGCCCGGACCTCCACGACCGGTTGATGGACCTGTGGGTCCGGGCCGAGGTGAGCCGGCTCGACGCACGTCGTACGACGCAGGTCGCGACGGCAGGTGCCGCCGGTTCGGGCCTCAAGCTGGCGTTCGCGCGCGACGCGCAGCGCATCTCGGCGCTGGAGGTCGAGCTGCTCGCGGCGGAGGGTCTCGAGTACGGCGAGTGGGCGATGGCCCGGCCGAACGCCGTCGACCTGCTCGGTCGTGACGCGGGCTATCGCTATCTGCGGGCCAAGGGCAACTCGATCGAGGGCGGCACCTCGGAGGTGCTGCGCAACATCATCGCGGAGCGGGTGCTCGGACTGCCTGCGGAAGCCCGCCCCGACAAGGGAGTTCCCTGGAAGGAGACGCGTCGATGACCGACGTGCAGTTCGCGTATGACGAGGATGAGACCGCGCTGCGTGAGGCGGTCCGCAGCATGCTGGTGAGCGTGTGCACCCCCGAGGCGCTGTCCACGGCCTTCGCCGGCGACCGGTCGCTGCTGGACCGGGTGCGGGACGCCCTGCGCGATCAGCTCGGTCTGGGCGGGTTGCTGCTCGACGAGGACGCTCTCGCCTTCGCGGGGGTCGTGGCCGAGGAGCTCGGCCGCCAGGTCGCACCGGCGCCGTTCCTGACGAGCGCCGCGATCGCGGCCACCGTGGTGTCGGCGGTCGCTGACCAGTCCCTCGTCGACGAGGTGGCGGCCGGCCGGACGCTCGCCGTGCCCGTCCCCTGGTCGAGCGCGTACGACGACGTACGTCCGGTCGCGCGCATCGACGCCGACGGCACGCTGACGGGGATCGCGTCGCACGTCGTCGGCGTCCTGGAGGCCGACGGGCTGCTGGTGCCGGCCATCGGCGCTGACGGCGTGCTCGAGCTGCATCTGGTCGCGGCCGATGCGCTCGGCGTCGAGCGCCGGCTGGTGACGGCGCTCGACATGACGCGCCCGCTCGCGACCGTCACCCTGAGCGGCGTCGCGTCGGTGCGGGTGGGGCGGGGTGTCGTCGTGGACGCCGCGTTGCGCCGCGGTCTCGCGGTTGGCACGATCCTGCTCGGATCGGAGCAGCTGGGCCTCGCCGACGAGGTGCTGAGGTCGACCGTCGACTACCTGCGGACCCGGCGCCAGTTCGGCCGCGAGCTGGGCTCGTTCCAGGCCCTGAAGCACCGGGTCGCCGACCTCTGGGTCGATCTCGAGGGGCTGCGCGCCGTGGCCCGGTACGGCGTCCTGGCCGCCACCGATCCGTTGGAGTACCGCGCCTCGCTGGTCGCTGCCTACGCCTCCGACGTGGTGGTGCAGCTCGTCGAGGAGTGCCTCCAGCTGCACGGGGGCATCGCGATGACGTGGGAGCACCCGCTCCACTACGCGCTCAAGCGAGCCAAGTCGAACCAGATCGCGCTCGGCCCGTCGGGGCGCCACCGGATGCTGTTGGCTGAGCTCGTCGGCCTTGCTGCCGCCGATGTGTCACCGAGGGAGCCGGCTCTGTCGTAGGTCGGCCGGGCGGCCAGCGAGGGAAGGGGCCGTCTCTCACCGCCGAGGACCCGAGAAGTCCGTGACGCGTGCCCGTGGCTCTACCGCGTCGCATGATAAGCAAAGGTGATCAGCCCATGCGCATTTGATCTTTGACGCTTGGCCTCCGGCCACGAGACCCTGCGCCCATGAGCAGGTGGGACGCCGACCCCGAGGACGACCTGAAGGTCGATCCACCGAAGACCTACGCCGCCGGCCTGCCGGGCGTGCGCCACGCGCTGGAGTACTCCTTCGCGCAGGCGGGCGCCCAGCGGACGGCCCTCACCCTGCTCAACCTCAACCAGACCGACGGCATCGACTGCCCCGGCTGCGCCTGGCCGGACCCGAAGCACCGCCATGCCAACGAGTACTGCGAGAACGGCGCCAAGCACGTCAGCGACGAGGCGACGACGCGGCGGGTGACGCGCGACTTCTTCGCACGGCATGCGGTGGCCGAGCTCGACGGCAGGTCGGACATGTGGCTCAACCAGCAGGGCCGGCTGACCGAGCCGATGGTGAAGTGGCCCGGAGCCACGCACTACGAGCCGATCGGGTGGGACGACGCGTTCGGCGTCGTCGCCGAGCACCTCACGGCGCTCGACTCGCCGGACGAGGCGATGTTCTACACGTCGGGGCGGCTGAGCAACGAGGCCGCCTTCCTGCTGCAGCTGTTCTCGCGGTCCTACGGCACCAACAACCTCCCCGACTGCTCGAACATGTGCCATGAGTCGAGCGGCTCAGGGCTCGGGGAGACGCTCGGCATCGGCAAGGGATCGGTGTCGCTCGACGACATCCACACGTCCGACCTGGTGTTCGTGGTGGGCCAGAACCCGGGCACGAACCACCCGCGGATGCTGTCGGCGTTGGAGCAGACCAAGCGCAACGGCGGACGGATCATCGCGATCAACCCGCTGCCCGAGGCCGGCCTGATGAGGTTCAAGAACCCTCAGAAGGCGCGCGGGATCGTCGGCAGGGGCACGGCTCTCGCCGATCAGTTCCTCAAGATCCGTCCGGGCGGCGATCTCGCCCTCTTCCAGGCGCTCAACCGGCTGCTCCTCGAGGCGGACGACGCCGCGCCGGGCACCGTGGTCGACCACGAGTTCATCGCCGCCCACACCACCGGGTACGACGACTTCGCCGCGCACGCCCGCACCATCTCCTGGGACTACGTGCTCGACGCGACCGGTCTCACCCGCGCGGAGATCGAGGAGGTTCGCGACCGGGTGCTGGCGAGCCGGAGCGTCATCGTCTGCTGGGCGATGGGCCTCACCCAGCAGCGGCACGGCGTCCCGACCATCCGCGAGGTGGTCAGCTTCCTGCTCCTGCGCGGCAATATCGGCCGGCCCGGCGCCGGGGTGTGCCCGGTGCGCGGCCACAGCAACGTCCAGGGCGACCGCACGATGGGCATCTGGGAGCGCTCCCCGGACTGGTTCCTCGACGCGCTCGGCGCCGAGTTCGGTTTCGAGCCGCCGCGCGCGCACGGCTACGACTCGGTGGACGGCGTGCGGGCGATGCGCGACGGTCGGGCCAAGGTCTTCGTCGGCGTGGCCGGCAACTTCGTCCGCGCCATGTCCGACAGCGACGTGACCGAGGCGGCGCTGCGCTCCTGCGCGCTGACCGTTCAGATCTCCACCAAGCTCAACCGCTCGCACACGGTCTGCGGCGACACCGCGCTGATCCTGCCGACGCTCGGCCGCAGCGACCGCGACGTCCAGGCGGCCGGCGAGCAGTTCGTGACCGTCGAGGACTCGATGAGCGAGGTCCACCAGTCGCGCGGCCGGCTCGCCCCCGCCTCCCCGCACCTGCTGAGCGAGGTCGCGATCATCAGCCGGCTCGCCCGCCGTACCCTGGGCGCCGGGAACGGCGTGCCGTGGGAGGACTTCGAGCGCGACTACGCGCTCATCCGCGACCGGATCGCCCGCGTCGTCCCGGGCTTCGAGGACTTCAACGAGCGGGTCGCGGCGCCCGGCGGCTTCCGCCTGCCGAACCCCGTCAACTCCCACACCTTCCCCACGCCGAGCGGCAAGGCGGTCTTCACGACCAACGCGCCGGACTGGCTCCAGGCGCCGCCCGGCCACCTGATCCTGCAGTCGCTGCGCTCCCACGACCAGTGGAACACCATCCCGTACGCCATGAACGACCGCTATCGAGGCATCCACGACGCCCGTCGCATCGTCATGGTCAACCCCGACGACCTCGCCGACCTCGGCATCCCCGACGGCGAGCTGGTCGACCTGGTGAGCGTCTGGACCGACGGCAGCGAGCGGCGCGCCGAGGGCTTCCGGGTCGTCGGCTACCCGGCGGTGCGCGGCTCGGCCGCGTCGTACTACCCGGAGACCAACGTGCTGGTGCCGCTCGACAGCGTCGCGGAGATCAGCAACACGCCCACGTCGAAGGGCGTGATCGTGCGGCTCGAGGCCCGGTCGTCCCGAGCGTCGTGACGCCCGGCGGACGGCAGGTGCTCGGTCAGCCCTCCAGCAGCGCCGCGTAGCGCCGCTTCTGCTTCGGGTTGACGATCCCGTGCAGGGCGAGCGCGAACTGCTGCCGCACGTATTCGTCGAAGCTGAGGGTGCGCTCGAAGTACCAGTGCTTGAGGGCCCAGGCGTGGGCCAGGAGCACCAGGTTCGCGGAGACGAGCTCGGGCTCGACCTCGCGCAGCGCGCCCGCCTCGATGCCGTCGGCGATGGCGCGGCGCAGCGGCTCGGTGGTCTCGACCTCGAGGTCCTTGATCCGCTGGCGGCCCTCCTCGCTGAGGGACTTGCCCTCGCGGTAGGTGAGCACCGCCGCGTGCCGATGGCGGTCGATGACCTCGCAGTAGCCGCGGAAGGCGGCGGCGAGCCGCTCGACCGGGTCGTCGCCGACCTCCGCGATCGCCGCGGGTACGGCGGTCGCGAAGTCGTCGAGGACGTGGACGATCACCGCCAGCAGGATCTCGTCCTTGCTGCCGAAGTACCGGTAGATCAGGCCCACGCTCACGCCCGCCTCGGCGGCGAGCGCCTGCATCGAGACGGCGTGGGATCCCTCGCGCTCCATCAGGCGCGCGGCCGCGTCGAGCAGCTGCTCGCTGCGCTGGTGGGCGCGGGCCTCGCGGGCCGCGACGTCGGCGTCGACGGCGTTGGTCATCGCGGCAGCCTCCTGTCGGTCGGGGGTGAACAGAGGTTCATTCAACCACGTCCCGATGTGGGGTGACTGTTGACACTCCCCGAAAATGAATCTACGTTCATCGCAGATGAACATCCATTCACACATCGAGGAGCGGTTCGACATGAACGACCTGATGGAGCAGAAGTTCGACGACATCACCTATGTCGTCGAGGACGCGGCGGCGATCGTCACGATCAACCGCCCCGAGCGCTACAACGCCTTCCGGTCGCAGACCGTCGACGAGCTGATCACCGCCTTCAACCTGGCCTGGTCCGACCAGCGGGTGCGTGCGGTGATCCTCACCGGCTCCGGCGAGAAGGCGTTCTGCACCGGCGGCGACGTCAAGCAGCGCGCCGAGACCGGCGACTACGGCCCGAGTGAGCTCGGCCGCTTCCGGATCGGCGACCTCCACAAGCTGATGCGCGACATCCCCAAGCCGGTCATCGCTGCCGTCAACGGCATCGCGATCGGCGGCGGCCACGTGCTGCACGTGATCTCCGACGTCTCGATCGCCAGCGAGACCGCGCGCTTCGGCCAGGCGGGGCCTCGGGTCGGTTCCTTCGACGCCGGCTTCGGCTCGGCGTACCTCTCCCGTGTGGTCGGCGAGAAGAAGGCCCGGGAGATCTGGTTCTGGTGCCGCCAGTACACCGCCGCCGAAGCGCTCGACATGGGCCTGGTCAACAAGGTCGTCCCGGCCGACCAGCTGCTCGCCGAGGCCAAGTCCTGGGTGGCCGAGGTCGCCGCGCTCAGCCCGACCGCCATCCGGTTCCTCAAGCAGTCGTTCAACGCCGACACCGACCACCAGGCCGGATTCTCGAACATGGCGATGACCGCGCTCGACATCTTCGGCGTCTCGCCCGAGGGCATGGAGGGCGCCACCGCGTTCGCCGCCAAGCGCCCGGCCGACTTCGCGCCGCACGTGAACTGGCACTGACATGCACTACGCATTCGACGAGGACCAGGACGCCTTCCGCGCCGAGATGCGGCGCTGGGCCGAGAAGGTGCTGGCCCCGCACTACCAGGCCGACGACCGGACGGCGGAGTTCCGCCACCAGCTCGCCCTCGACATGGCGGGCATGGGCCTGACCGGGCTCCGCATCCCCGAGGAGTACGGCGGCCAGGACGCCACCGCCGTGATCGCGGGCATCGCCGCCGAGGAGGTCGGCCGCGCCGACTTCAACGCCGGCTACCTGATCATCAACACCGCCCTGATCAGCGACATCATCGTCCGCAACGCCTCGGCCGAGCAGAAGGCCGCGTGGCTGCCGGGCATCGCGTCGGGCGAGACCGTCCCCTGCATCATGATCACCGAGCCCGGCCACGGCACGGATGCCGCGAGCCTCGAGCTGCGCGCCGTCCCGGACGGCGACGACGCCTGGGTGCTCGGCGGCGAGAAGACCTCGATCACGCTGGGGATGGCCTCCGACCGGGCCGTCGTCCTCGCCCGCACCGGCGGTCCGGGGGCGCGCGGCGTCTCGGCGTTCTGGGTCGACATGAACGACCCGGGCATCAGCCGCAGCGCGTTCGACGACCTCGGCAGCCGCGCGATCGGCCGCGCGTCGGTCCACTTCGACGGCGTCCGCGTCACCCGTGCCGACCTGATCGGCGACGAGGGCGGCGGCTTCGTGTCCGTCATGCAGGGCTTCGACTACTCCCGCGCGATCATCGGCCTGCTCTGCCTCGGCGCCGCGCAGGTCTCGCTCGACGAGGCTGCCCAGTGGGCGCGCGACCGCGAGGCGTTCGGGCAGCCGATCGGCCGGTTCCAGGGCGTCAGCTTCCCGCTCGCGGAGTATGCGACGTACCTCAAGGGCGCCCGCCACGTCTGCTACGAGGCGCTCTGGCTCAAGGACAACGACCTCGAGCACAGCGCCGAGGCCGCGATGGCCAAGTTCTGGGCGCCCAAGCTCGCCACCGAGGTGATCCACCAGGCGCTGCTCACGCTCGGACACGTCGGCTACTCGACCGAGCACAAGGTCGGCCAGCGCCTGCGCGACGTCATCGGCCTCGAGATCGGCGACGGCACCGCGCAGGTCTCCAAGCTCGTCATCTCCCGCGACCTGCTCGGTCGCCCCTACGCACCGTGACCGGAAGGACCAGAACCATGGGCAATCTCGAGAACAAGATCGCGATCGTCACCGGCGCCGGCCAGGGCATCGGCAAGGCCATCGCCGCCAAGCTCGCCGCCGAGGGCGCGACCGTCGTCGTGACCGACATCAACGAGGCGACCGCCAAGGAGACCGCCGGCGAGATCGGCGGCGGCGCGGTGGGCATCGCCACCGACGTCACCGACCGGACGTCGGTCGACGCGATGGTCGACCAGGTCGTGGCGCAGTTCGGCCGCGTCGACGTCCTGGTCAACAACGCCGGGTGGGACAAGGCCGAGCCGTTCGTCGACTCGGAGCCGGAGACCTGGGACCGGGTCATCGCCATCAACCTGTACGGCGTCCTCAACACCTCGAAGAAGGTGCTGCCGCTGATGATCGCCCAGGGCGGCGGCCGGGTGGTCAACCTCGGCTCCGACGCCGGGCGGGTGGGCTCGTCGGGCGAGGCGGTCTACTCCGCGGCCAAGGGTGGGGTCATCGCGTTCACCAAGGCGACGGCGCGTGAGGTCGCGCGTGCCGGCGTGGCCGTCAACTGCGTGTGCCCCGGCCCGACCGACACCGCGCTGTTCGCGTCGATGGGCGGGGAGCGGCTGCGCGAGGCGCTGGCCAAGGCGATCCCGATGCGCCGCCTCGGCCAGCCCGAGGACCTCGCCAACGCCGTCGCCTTCTACGCCTCCGACGAAGCCGCCTTCATCACCGGCCAGACCGTCAGCGTCAGCGGCGGCCTGACCATGTCCTGATGCCCGCCTGACCAGGGAGCCCGTCGTGTTCGACACCCTTCTCACTCCTGAGCGGATCGCTCGCGAGACCGCCGCCGGCCACTGGCGCGGCCGCACGATCACCGACTTCCTCGACGAGCATGCCGCGGCGACGCCCGACAAGGTCGCCTTCGTCGACAGCCGCCGCGCGATCACGTACGGCGAGCTGCGGCGACTCGTCGACCGGGTCGCGCTCGGCCTCGTCGAGCGTGGCATCCGCCCGGGCGACGTCATCTCCTTCCAGCTGCCCAACTGGATCGAGTGGATCGTGATCCACTACGCCGCCTCGCGGATCGGCGCGATCAGCAACCCGCTCATCCCGATCTACCGCGAGCGTGAGGTCGGCTTCATGGTGGGCCTCGCGAAGTCGCGGCTGATCGTGGTGCCGAGCGAGTTCCGCGGGTTCGACTACCCGGCGATGGTCGAGCGGCTGCGCGGCGGGTGGTCGCAGCCGGTCGACGTGCTCGTCGTCGGCGACGACTCGTGGAGCGAGCTCGTCGACACCGCCTGGGACGAGCGGGTCGACCCGGCGCGCCTCGAGGCCCTGCGGCCCGACCCCGACGACGTCACCCTGCTCATCTTCACCAGCGGCACGACCGGTGAGCCCAAGGGCGTCATGCACACCCACCACACCATGGTCGCGGCCAACGACCCGCTGCCGGCCCGGCTCGGTGTGAGCGGCGACAGCGTGCTGCACATGGCCTCGACGCTGGCGCACCTCACCGGCTTCCTCTACGGCGCGCGCCTCAACGTCCAGAACGGCGCGACCTGCGTGCTGCAGGACGTCTGGGACGCCGCCACCTTCGTCGAGCTGGTCGCCCGGCACGGCATCACCTACACCTCGGCCGCGACGCCCTTCCTGCACGACCTGCTGGCCGCGCCGAACCTCGCCGACCACGACCTGTCGTCGCTCGTGCGGTTCTGCTGCATGGGCGCGCCGATCCCGCCGGCCGTCGTCCGCGCCGCGCGGGAGCGGCTGCCCGGACTGGTCGTCGTCGGCGGCTGGGGCCAGACCGAGGAGGGGCTGGTGACGATCGGCATCCCCGGCGACCCGCTGGAGAAGATCGTCGAGACCGACGGCTATCCCTGGCCGGGCATGGAGATCCGCGTCGTCGGCGAGGACGGCGGCGTGCTGCCGCCGCGCACCGAGGGCGCGCTGCAGGTCCGCGGCCCGTTCCTCTTCGTCGGCTACGCGGAGCGGCTCGAGCTGACCCGCACCCTGCTGGTGCCCGCCGACGACGGCGGCGAGCCGTGGTTCGACACCGGCGACCTGGCGTACGTCGACGAGGACGGCTACCTCCGCATCTCCGGCCGCACCAAGGACGTCATCATCCGCGGCGGCGAGAACATCCCGGTCGCCTACGTCGAGAACGCGCTCTACGAGCACCCGGCGATCGACTCGGTCGCCGTCGTGGCGAAGCCCGACCCGCGGCTGCAGGAGCGGGCGTGTGCCTGCGTCGTCCTCACCGCCGGCGCTTCGCTCACCTTCGAGGACATGCAGGTCTTCCTGGCCGAGCAGGGCGTGGCCAAGCAGTACTGGCCCGAGCAGCTGCTCGTCCTCGACGAGCTGCCCCGCACGCCCAGCGGCAAGATCCAGAAGTTCCAGCTGCGCGACCGGGTGGCCGGGGCGTGAGCGCCGCGACGGCCTACCTGGTCGACGGCGTCCGCACTCCCTTCGGCCGGTACGGCGGCGCGCTGGCCGAGGTCCGTGCCGACGACCTGGCGGCCCACGTCGTCCGCGAGCTCGTCGCCCGCCACGCCGGGGTCGACTGGGAGCTGCTCGACGACGTGCTCCTCGGCTGCGCCAACCAGGCCGGCGAGGACAACCGCAATGTGGCGCGGATGGCCGCACTGCTGGCCGGTCTCCCGGTCGAGGTGCCCGGCGGCACGGTCAACCGGCTGTGCGGGTCGGGTCTCGACGCGGTCGCCCAGGGGGCGCGGATGATCCGCTCCGGCGAGGCGGACCTGGTGATCGCCGGCGGTGTCGAGTCGATGACCCGCGCGCCGTTCGTCGTACCGAAGGCGGGGAAGGCGTGGTCGCGGTCGACCGAGGTGCACGACACCACGATCGGCTGGCGGTTCGTCAACCCCGCCCTGGCCGAGCGGTACGGCGTCGACGCGATGCCGGCGACCGCGCAGCATCTCGCGACCGAGCGCGGGATCGGCCGCGACGACCAGGACGCCTTCGCGCTGCGCTCGCAGGAGCGCGCCGCCAAGGCCGCGGCCGACGGCCGGCTGGCCGTCGAGATCGCGCCCCTGGTGGTCGATGCCGACGAGCACCCGCGCCCGACCTCGCTCGAGGCGCTCGCTGCGCTGCGTCCGATCGTGCCCGGCGGCAGCATCACCGCGGGCAACTCGTCGGGCGTCAACGACGGCGCGGCCGCCGTCCTGCTGGCGTCGGGGCGCGCGGTCGAGGCCTACGGCATGCAGCCGCTGGCCCGGGTGAGCGGCGCCGCCGTCGCCGGGGTGCCGCCGCGGATCATGGGCATCGGACCGGTTCCCGCGACCCGCAAGCTGCTCGTCCGCGCCGGCCTGACCGTCGCCGACCTCGACCTGATCGAGCTCAACGAGGCGTTCGCCGCGCAGGCGCTCGCGGTGACCCGCGAGCTCGGCTTGCCCGACGACGCCGAGCAGGTCAACCCCAACGGCGGCGCGATCGCGCTCGGCCACCCGCTCGGCGCGAGCGGGGGCCGGCTGGCGCTGACCGCCGCGCTCGAGCTGCAGCGCCGCGGCCTACGGCGCGCACTCGCCACGATGTGCATCGGAGTGGGGCAGGGCATCGCCCTGCTCCTGGAGGAGGCGTGATGGAGCTCGAGACCCTGCTGGTCGACGTCGCCGACGGCGTCGCACTGGTGACGATCAACCGCCCGGAGGTGCGCAACGCGGTCAGCCGCCAGGTGCAGGACGACCTGCGCACGGTGCTCGACGCCTTCCGCGACGACGACACGGTGGGTGCGCTGGTGATCACCGGTGCCGGCGACCGCGCCTTCGTCGCGGGCGCCGACATCGCCCAGCTGCAGCACTACGACCTGCACACCGGGCTGGCGTCCGACATGCAGCGCCTCTACGACGAGGTGGAGGCCTACCCCAAGCCGACGATCGCCGCCGTCAACGGCTACGCCCTCGGCGGCGGCTGCGAGCTGGCGATGGCGTGCGACATCCGGATCGCCGCGACCACGGCCCGCTTCGGCCTGCCGGAGACCAATCTCTCGGTCCTCCCGGGCGCCGGCGGGACCCAGCGGATGGCGCGCCTGGTCGGCACCGGGCTGGCGATCGACCTGGTGCTGACCGGCCGGATGCTCACCGCCGACGAGGCCCTCGCCGCCGGGCTCGCGACCCGCGTCGCCGAGCCCGACGCGCTGCTCGACACCGCGCGCGAGCTGGCGCGGGCGATCCTCGCGAAGGGGCCGCTCGCCGTACGCCTGGCCAAGCTGGTGATCCGCTCGGGCATGGACGCCGACCAGCACACCGGACTCGTCGTCGAGCGGCTGGCGCAGGCGCTGCTCTACACGACCGACGACAAGCGCGAGGGTGCCGAGGCGTTCCTGGCGAAGCGGACGCCGTCGTGGAGCGCGCGATGACCGGCGTCGAGTCGGTGCTCGTGGTCGGCGCGGGCGCGATGGGATCGCAGATCGCGCTGGTCGCCGCGCTGGCCGGCTGCGACGTCGCACTCCACGACGTCGACGTCGACGTGCTCGCCCGGGCGGAGCGTCAGCTGCGCGACCGGATGGCCCAGCAGATCGTCAAGGGACGACGGACGCCCGAGGAGGTGGGCCAGGCGTTCGCCCGCCTCCGCTTCGCCGCCGAGCTGGACCCGGTCACCGACGTCGACCTGGTCATCGAGGCGGTCGTCGAGAAGGTCGACGTCAAGCGGCAGCTGTTCGCCGACCTCGACCGCCGCTGCCCCGAGCGCACCGTCCTGGCGAGCAACTCGTCGAGCTTCGTGCCGTCGGCGATGGCGAGCGCCACCATGCGGCCCGACCGGTTCTGCAATCTCCACTTCTTCAACCCGGCGCTGGTGATGAGGTGCGTCGAGGTGGTGCGCGGGCCCGCGACCTCGGAGGCGACCATGGCCGCCGCGGTCGGGTTCGTCGAGCGGATCGGCAAGCAGCCCGTCGTCCTCGACCGCGAGATCCCCGGCTTCGTCGCCAACCGGATCCTCAACGCCGTCCGCGACGAGGCGATCCGGCTGCTCGAGGGCGGCTACGCCACCGTCGAGGCGATCGACACCGCCTGCCGCACCGCGCTGGGCTACCCGATGGGGCCCTTCGAGCTGATGGACCTGACCGGGATCGACATCGGCTACCTCACCAAGCAGGCCCGGTACGACGAGACCGGCGACCCCGCCGACGCGCCGTCCGCCACCGTGCGGATGCTCGTCGCGGCGGGACACCTCGGCCGCAAGACCGGCCGGGGCTTCTACACCTACGAGAACGACGAGCAGGGAGACGACTGATGGACCTGACGCTCACCGAGGACCAGATCGGCTTCCGCAAGCTGGCTCGCGAGTTCCTCGACAACGAGGTGGTGCCCTACCGCGCCGAGTGGGACCGCCGCGAGGCGGTCGACACCGCGATCATCCCCAAGCTGGGCGAGATCGGGTTCTTCGGGCTCACCATCCCGGAGGAGTACGGCGGTATCGGCGGCGACTACATCACCTACTGCATCGGCATGGAGGAGCTGGGTCGCGCCGACTCGGCCGTCCGCGGCATCGTGTCGGTCTCGATGGGCCTGTTCGGCAAGATCGTGCTCGAGCACGGCACCGAGGCGCAGAAGCAGGAGTGGCTGCCCGGCATTGCGACCGGCACCAAGCTCGGCTGCTTCGGCCTGACCGAGCCCGACACCGGATCCGATGCGGGCAACCTCAAGACCCGCGCGGTCCGCGACGGCGACGACTACCTGATCACCGGCTCGAAGATCTTCATCACCAACGGCACCTGGGCCGACGTCTGCCTGGTCTTCGCGCGCACCGGGGAGCCCGGCCCCAAGGGCGTCTCGGCGTTCCTCGTCCCGACCGACGCGCCCGGCTTCACCCGTACCGAGATCCACGGCAAGCTCGGCCTGCGCGGCCAGGCGACCGCCGAGCTCGGCTTCGACAACGTCCGGGTGCCCGCCGACGCTCTCGTCGGCGAGGAGGGCGAGGGCTTCAAGCTCGCCATGAAGTCGCTCGACAAGGGGCGGGTCTCCGTCGGCGCCGGCTGCACCGGCATCATCCAGGGCTGCCTGGAGGCGGTGGTGGCCTACAGCAAGGAGCGCCAGCAGTTCGGCCGGCCGCTCGCTTCCTTCCAGATGATCCAGGACATGATCGCCGAGATCTCGATCGACGCCGATGCCGCGCGGCTGCTCACCTGGCGGGCCGCCGACCTGATCGAGCGCGGCATCCCGTTCGCGACCGAGGCGTCGAAGGCGAAGTACTTCGCCTCGGAGGCGGCCGTGAAGGCCGCCAACCTGGCCATCCAGGCCTTCGGCGGCTACGGGTACGTCGACGAGTACCCGGTGCAGAAGTACATGCGCGACGCCCGCGTGATGACCCTCTACGAGGGCACCAGCCAGATCCAGAAGCTGCTCATCGGCCGCGCCGAGACCGGCATCTCGGCATTCCTCTGACCTCCAGATCCGCTGCGACAGGAAGTGATCCCCATGCCTCAGGCACCCTTCGAGCTCTTCGACATCGACCATCTCCTCGACGAGGAGGAGATCGCGATGCGCGACACCGTGCGCTCCTTCGTCGAGTCGCGGATCAAGCCGCACCTCGCCGACTGGTACGAGTCGGCCACCATCCCCGCTCGAGAGCTGGCCCTCGACCTCGGCAAGCTCGGCGTGCTCGGCATGCACCTCGACGGCTACGGCTGCGCGGGCACCAGCGCGACGGCATACGGGCTGGCCTGTCTGGAGCTCGAGGCGGCCGACTCGGGCCTGCGCTCGCTGGTCTCGGTCCAGGGCTCGCTGGCGATGTTCGCGATCTGGAAGTGGGGGAGCGAGGAGCAGAAGGAGGAGTGGCTGCCACGGATGGCCGCGGGCGAGGCGATCGGCTGCTTCGGCCTGACCGAGCCCGACTTCGGCTCGAACCCCGCCGGCCTGCGCACCCGCGCGGTGCGGGACGGCGACGGCTGGGTGCTGACGGGCAACAAGATGTGGATCACCAACGGCTCGGTCGCCGACGTCGCCGTGGTGTGGGCGCAGACCGACGAGGGGATCCGCGGGTTCGTCGTGCCGACGGACACGCCGGGCTTCTCGGCGCCGGAGATCAAGAAGAAGATGTCGCTGCGCGCGTCGGTGACCTCCGAGCTGGTGCTCGACGGCGTGCGGCTGCCCGACAGCGCCGTCTTCCCGGAGGTGCGCGGGCTGCGGGGCCCGCTGTCGTGCCTCGACGAGGCGCGTTTCGGCATCGTGTTCGGCGCCCTCGGCGCTGCGCGCGACAGCATCGAGACCGCCATCGCCTACGCCAAGGACCGCGAGATCTTCGACCGCCCGCTCGCCGCCTTCCAGCTCACCCAGGCCAAGCTCGCTGACATGTCGCTCGAGCTCGGCAAGGGGATGCTGCTCGCCGTCCACCTCGGCCGGCTCAAGGACGCCGGCCGCCTCCACCCCGACCAGGTCAGCCTCGGCAAGCTCAACAACGTGCGCGAGGCCATCGCGATCGCCCGCGAGTGCCGCACCATCCTCGGCGCGGCGGGCATCACGCTCGAGTACCCGATCATGAGGCACGCCAACAACCTCGAGTCGGTGCTGACCTATGAGGGCACCAGCGAGGTGCACCAGCTCGTCATCGGGCGGGCGCTGACCGGCGAGGCGGCCTTCCGCTAGGAGCGGCTTCTCGGTCTCAGGCAGCCGCCACCCCCAGGTAGTACGCCGTGAACACCCTCGGCCCGCCCTCGCCGTAGAACCGGTCCAGCTCCTTGATCTGCAACCCGGCCTCCTCGATCAGCGCCGGGATGTCGCGGGTCAGGTGGCACCCGCCGAAGAGCCGCTTCTGCACCGGCTCGAGCCGGCGCTGCCAGGTCACCACGCCCGCGTCGGGGGCGAGGCCGTGCTCGACGAAGTGGAGGGTGCCGCCGGGGCGGAGCACGCGGCCCACCTCGCGCAATGCCTGGACGGCGTCCGGGATGGTGCACAGCGTCCAGGTCGACAGGGCGGTGTCGAAGCTGTCGTCGGCGAACGGCAGGTGCTGCCCGTCGAGGCCGGCCCGCTCGACCGGGACCGGGCTGTCCCCGAGCCGGTCCTGCGCCAGCCGCCAGCCGAGGTCGGCGGGCTCGACCGCGGCGACGCGGCGCAGGTCGGTCGGATAGAAGGGCACGTTCAGCCCGGAGCCGAACCCGATCTCGACGACCTCGCCGTGCAGGCCCTCCGCCACGCGGGCGCGGTTCGGCTTCTCGTACTTCGTGCCGCAGGCGACGTTGATGATGTGCGGCAGCACCCGGTCTGCGTAGAGACCCATGCGTACTCCTCGGTGTGGGTGGGGCGTGAGTCGTCTACTCAGCGCCAGTCGAGCCGGGTGACCTCGCCGCCCCGGATCTCCACGTCGGACGGGAGATCCGGGCGGTCGCCGTGGACCCGGTAGCGGCCTTCGGTCAGGGCCGGGTAGACGCCGGCGCCGAAGGTCCGGCCGCCGGCCGAGCGGAGGTGGATCGCGGTGTGCGTCCGCGCCTCCGGCGCGGCCAGCGGGCTGATCTCGATCTCGCGCCCGACATAGCTCTCGTCGGTGAGCAGCACCAGGGCGCCGACGTCGCCGCCGATGTCGAGGACCGGCGGCCCCTGGCCGGCATCGTGCTGGTGGGAGTGCGGGTGCTGATGCAGGTGCGTCACGGCTCTCCTCACGCCGCGGGGTGCTCGAAGCCGGAGAACGGCGTGCCGAGGAAGGGGAAGGTGTCGAGGTACGACACGTGGCTGCCGGCCTGCGAGTCGGTCAGGCCGTCGGTGACGACGCCGGCCGCCGCGTCGGGCGTGTACGACGCGTTCACCAGGGGGTACGTCGCCCCGGCGATGGCCCGCAGCTCGATGGTCGTCACGTCGTCGCGCACCCGGCGTCCGTTGGGGAAGCCGGCGAGATCGCCCCCGAGGATCCCGAGGATCGAGGGCTTCGTCGCCGGCGGCACCGCGACATTGAGCCGGAGCAGGTCCGCCGGGCGTGGGCCGGTGAAGTTCTGGAAGCCGGGGATCACGCCGGTGGGCAGGCCGGTGAGCAGGATCGCCATCAGGTCGGCGCGCGCCGCCGTCAGTCCGGCGAGGTTCGGGAAGACGCCCGGGTAGAGCACCGGGATGAGACGGGCGAGCTCGGGATGCGCGACGTACTTCGCGAACGCGGCGTCCGCGGACGGCGGCAGCGCGTTCCACCGGTCCTTGTCGCCCATCGGGACGATCACCTCGTTGAACAGCGGGTTGCCGAGCCGGGAGACCTGGACCCACGGCCCGGACTCGACGTCCGGCTCGGCGCCCTGGCGGATGATCGCCTTGCGACGGTAGGCCGCGGTCCAGACGCCGATGACGGCGCGGTTGTCGCTGACGCCCGTCGGCCGCACGTGCCCGCGGGTGAGGTCGGTGATCGGCACCTGGAGCGCGATGCTGTGGACGTTGGTGAACTGCGTCCCGTTGATGCCGGGGGCGGCGGCCATCGGGATCAGGTGCAGGTTCTGGAACGGGCGCAGCGCGCCGAGGTCGAAGATCGAGCCGAGGTCGACGTAGAAGCCCTCCTGCCGCTGGCCCGCGAACACCCGGCGGCCGCCGGGCAGCGGGTGGATCGCGGCGGCCGCGAGCGCGGCGTAGTGGGGCGTCGAGCGCGGCCCGATGTTGCAGGGCGGGCAGGCCAGATCGGTCGCGAGGACCCGCCGTACGGCGTGCTCGCCGTAGCCGCTGACCCGGGTGACGGTGTAGTGCTGGCGCCGGTTCCAGTTGGGGCTGTCGAGCGAGGTGATCGGCCCGGTGTTGTAGAGGAAGGTCTCCGGGTCGTGCACCTCGCTGCGGAACCGGAGCTCGTAGGTGACGTCGGGGTGCCCGTCGCCGTCGTTGTCGATGTGGATCGCGTAGCGGACGTCGTCGCCGAACTCGTAGAAGTTGGGGCCGCCGTCGGGTGCCTCGAGCGGGATGTAGTTGGCGATCAGCGTGACCGTGTCGGGCCGGTCGGGGCTGACGAAGGCGTAGAGGTCGGTGCTGTCGGCGACCGGGTCCTTGGCGATCTCCGGTGCCTCGCGGTGGGAGGACATCACTGCCTCCCGGTCCGGGCCAGGGCCTGCAGCAGGGACGCGACCAGCCGGCTGTCGCGGAAGACGATCTCCTCCGCGTCGGCCAGCACGGCCACCTCGCCGGTGCGCACGTCGCGGACGTGCAGCAGGAACGTCGTCGGGGCGGGTACGGCGACCGGCGCGGCGCCGGTCAGGAGCGGGACGGCGGCGGTGCCGGACGCGGCGGCCGCTCCCGCGAGGGATGCCTGGACCATGAAGGTCCGGCGGCTGAGTTGAGACATGCTGTCCCTCCCGGGGAGAGGTGGGGTTGCCCGAGCGCTGTCGCTCACCAACCAACTCCGCCCGGGTGCCCGCGGCAAGCCCCAAATGGTGGCTTTGCCCGACCCTCGCGGACGCCCACCGCGGACCACCGCGTCGCGGACGCCGCTCGGCGGGTAGCCTCCGACCGTGCCTCAGATCGTCGTCCTCACCGGTGCCGGCATCTCCGCGGAGAGCGGCGTGCCGACCTTCCGCGACGCCGACGGTCTCTGGGAGGGCCACCGGGTCGAGGACGTCGCCACGCCGGAGGGCTTCGAGCGCGACCGGGCGACGGTCCAGCGGTTCTACGACGAGCGCCGGGCGGCGCTCGCCAAGGTGGAGCCGAATGCCGCGCACCGGGCGCTCGCCGAGCTCGAGGAGACGGTCGGCGACGGGCTGCTGATCGTCACCCAGAACATCGACGACCTGCACGAGCGGGCCGGCTCGCGCAACGTGATCCACATGCACGGCGAGCTGCTCAAGGCGATGTGCCGCTCGTGCGGCAAGGTCGTGCCGTGGGCGGGGACGCTCGCCGACGAGCCGGCGTGCCCCGAGTGCGGGGTCGCCGATCTGCGCCCCGACGTCGTCTGGTTCGGCGAGATCCCCTACGAGATGGACCGGATCGCCGACGCCCTCTCCGACGCCGCGCTCTTCGTCTCCGTCGGCACCTCCGGTGCGGTCTACCCGGCCGCCGGCTTCGTCCAGCACGCCCGTCGCCACGGCGCCCGCACCCTCGAGCTCAACCTGGAGCCGAGCGAGGGCAGCCACTTCTTCCACGAGTCCCGGCAGGGGCGGGCCGGCGACCTGGTGCCCGCCTGGGTGCGCGAGGTCTTCTGGACCTGATGCGGCGACCGGCTGCGTCGGCGCCGCCGCCCCTCAGCCGGCGGCCAGCTCTTCGTCCATGATGGCGAGTAGCCGCTCCCGGTCGTCGGCGAGCCCGAGCGGCCCCAGCCAGTCGGCGATCGTCGCGCGGAAGAGCTGACCCGACGCGATCACCCGCGGGTCGCAGTGTCCGGTCGACTCGAGGGTGACGACGCCGTAGAGCGCCGACCAGGCGCGCATGTAGATCCACAGCAGGCCGCGGTCGTCGCGGGGGATGTGGTCGGACTTGGCCGGGATCAGGGGGTTGAGGACGGCGTCGCGGATCACCGGGTCGAGCTCGTCGAGGCTCGGGTAGGGGAACCGGGTGCGCTCCCAGATCTGCCACACCAGGTCGGTGAAGTAGTGCCCCGACGTCGAGACGGTGAGCAGCTCGCGGCGCTCGGTGTCGGCCTCGGCGGTCGGGTTGGCGAACACGAGGGCGAACTGCCGCGGGTGGAGCAGGGCCCACTGCCGGAAGCGGGCGCAGGCGACGGCCAGCCGGGCGGCGGGGTCGTCGTCGGGGAAGCGGGAGGCCGCCTCGACCCAGGTCGCGGTCGCCGCCTTGTCGAGCTCGAAGGCGACCAGGTCGACCAGCTGCTGGTGGTTGGCGACATAGCGGTAGAGCGCCGGCGCGGTCATGCCCATCCGGCTCGCGACCGCGCGCAGGGAGAGGTCGGCGCCCTCCTCGAGGAGCTGGGTGGAGACCTGCACGATCTCGTCGTACGTCGCCTCGCGCTGGCGTTCGCGGCGGGTGGCGGGCGCGCGCAGCTGCGGCACGGGACTCCTCGAGATCGGTGGGGCGGAGCGCTTGACGAGGTGAGTTTACACCGTTTACGGTTAACGGCGTTAACGAAACTGACGAGGTTTCACAGACCGCCCGGAGGAGCCGCCATGTTCGAGCGATGGGGTGCGCTGGTCGTACGACGTGCGATCGCCGTCCTGCTCGTCGGGCTCGGGGTCACCGCGCTGGCGGCGATCGCGGGCGTCGGCCTGGAGGACAAGCTCGCCGCGGGCGGATTCGACGACCCCGGCACGCAGTCGGCGCGCGAGCTGACCGCCGAGCGAGCCACCTTCGGCAACCGCTCCATCGACGCGATCGTGCTCTTCAGCAGCGACGACGAGTCGGTGAGCGACGCGGCCTTCGAGCGGGAGGTGCAGCGCACCGTCGCCGCCATCCCGCGCGACAGCGTGGTCTCCGTCGCCACCTGGTACGACGTCCGCGACCCCGCCATGGTCAGCAAGGACGGCCACGCCACCGCCGTCTACGTCTCGCTCGCCGGCACCAGCCAGAACGACTTCATCGACTCCTTCGCCGAGCTGCGCCCGGTCGTCGAGAAGAGCAGCCTGCACACCGCCTTCGCCGGCCCCTACGCCGTCTACTCCGACGTCAACCGCGAGACCAAGTCCGACCTGCTGCGCGCCGAGCTGGTCTCGATGCCGGTCGTGCTCATCTTGTCGCTGATCATCTTTCGCAGCGTGGTGGCCGCGCTGATGCCGCTGCTCGTCGGCGCGGTCGCCGTCCTCGGCGCCCGGGCGACGGTCGCCGGGCTCAACCACCTCGTCGACGTCTCGATCTTCGCGCCCAACATCATCACCCTGCTCGGGCTCGGCCTCGCGATCGACTACGCCCTCTTCGTCGTGTCCCGCTTCCGCGAGGAGATCGCCAAGGCCCCCGACGACACGACGCGGGCGCTGGTGCGCACGATGAGCACCGCCGGGCGCACCGTCGCCTTCTCCGCGCTGACCGTCGCCGCGGCGATGAGCTCGCTGCTGGTCTTCCCGCAGACCTTCCTCAAGTCGATCGGCTACGGCGGCATCGCGGCCGTCCTGATCGCCATGGTCGCCGCGCTGACCGTGCTGCCCGCGACCCTCGCCGTCCTCGGCAAGCGCATCGACGCCGGCCGGATTCCGCTGCTGCCGCGCTCGACCGCGGCCGAGGGTGACAGCGGCGCCTGGGCGCGGCTGGCGCGCGGCGTGATGCGGCGCCCGATCGTCGTCGCCGCCGCGGTGACCGTCGTCCTGCTCGCCGTCGCCTCACCCTTCCTCGGCGTGAAGTGGGGGAGCGTCGACTACCGGGTGCTGCCCAGCGACACCCCCTCGCACGTCGCCTCGGAGCGGCTCAACCGCGAGTTCGGCCCGGAGCGCTCGACCGCCAACATCCTGCTGAAGGGCGCCGACCAGGCGGGCGTCGCGTCGTACACGAGCGAGCTGGAGCGGGTGCCGGGCGTGGTCGACGTACGGCCGGTGGCGACGGAGGGCGACACCACGCTGCTGCGTGCCGCGTGGCAGGGCAACAGCCAGAGCGAGGCGTCGCAGCAGGTGGTCCGCGACCTGCGCGCCGTCCCCGCGCCGGGCGACGCCGACGCGCTGGTCGGCGGGCTCACCGCCGACACCGTCGACCTGGCGCAGTCGGTCGGCGACCACCTGCCGCTGATGGTCGTGATCGTGGTCGGCGTGATGCTGCTGCTCCTGTTCCTCGCCTTCGGCTCGGTGGTGCTGCCGCTCAAGGCGGTGCTGATGAACGCCTTCTCGATCACCGCCTCCTTCGGCGTGGTCACGTGGATCTTCAGCGACGGCCACCTCGCGAGCCTGCTCGGCTTCACGCCGCAGGGCTTCCTGGACATGACCAACCCGATCGTGATGCTGGCTGTGCTCTTCGGGCTGTCGATGGACTACGAGGTCTTCCTGCTGTCACGGGTCCGCGAGCAGTGGGACGCGACCGGCGACAACGACCTCGCCGTCCAGACCGGCGTGCAGAAGACCGGCCGGATCATCACCAGCGCGGCCCTGCTGCTCGCCGTCGTCATCGGCGCCTTCAGCCTCAGCGGCGTGGTGTTCATGAAGATGATGGGCATCGGCATGCTGGTCGCGATCCTCGTCGACGCGACCGTCGTCCGGGCCCTGCTGGTGCCGGCCACGATGAAGCTGCTCGGCCGCTGGAACTGGTGGGCGCCCGGACCGCTGGCCCGGTGGTGGGCGCGCTACGGGTTCCGCGAGGGAGAGGCCGAGGGCCGGGCCGACGCGGCGCCGGCCGGGGGCGAGCGAGAGCCTGTCGCGGCCGGCGCCTGAGCGGTGGCGACGGTCAGGCGTTCTCCTTCTTGAAGACCGAGGTGCCCCACCACACGGCGAGCGCGAAGAGCGCCACCGTCCAGCCGACGCCCCACAGCATCGAGGAGTCGTAGTCGCCGAAGAAGGCGGCGCGGACCGCGTCGACGACGTGCTTGATCGGCATGAAGTCGCTCAGCCGCTGCAGCCACTCCTTGCCGAAGGTCATCGGCAGCAGGATCCCGCTGAGCAGCAGCACCGGCATCATCACCAGGTTGATGACCGGCGCCATCACGTCCTCGCTCTTGGTGGTGAGCGCGAGCGCATTGGACGCCGCCGCGCAGGCGCCACCGAGCATCAGGGTGAGGACGACGCCGAGCACGATGCCGCCGAAGGAGGCGTCCATGCCGAGGACCAGGCCGAGGACGACGAGGATCAGCGCCTGCACGAGGAGCTGGAGCAGGTCGCGGTAGAGCCGGCCGAAGAGCAGCGCGGAGCGATGGGCGGGGGTGACCCGCTCGGCCTCGATGACGCCCTCGCGCCACTCGCCGATGAGCGAGAAGCCGGCGAAGAAGGCGCCGAAGATGCCGAGCTGGACGAGCATGCCGGGCACGAACCAGGTGTACTTGTTGCCGCCCAGCTGGGCGATGACCGGCTCGAGCAGCGGGCCGAAGAGCAGCAGGTAGAGGACCGGCTGCAGCATGCCGATGATCACCCACGCGGGGTTGCGCAGGTTCATCCGCAGCTGGCGGTTGAAGACGATCCAGGACTCGCGGAAGAACGTGCTCATGCCGAGGCTCCTTCGGGGGTCGCGGCCGGCTGGGCGGCGTCGTCGCCGGCGGCGCCGTCGCCGTCGGCCGCGGCCTCCGCGTCGCGCAGCGAGCGGCCGGTGAGGGTGAGGAAGACGTCGTCGAGGGTGGGGCGCACGACCTCGATCGACTCGAGCGAGACGCCCGCGTTGTCGAGGTCGCGGAGCAGCCCGGGCACCGCCTTGCCGGCGCGCGCGACCCGGCCGCGGACGTGGTGGCCCTCGACCTCGACGTCGCTGCTGATCGAGGCGAGCTTGTCGCGGGTGATCGCGACCTGCTCGTCGGCGCTCACCTCGAGGTCGACCAGGTCGCCGGCGACGGCGGCCTTGAGGTTGTCGGCGGTGTCGCTGGCGACGATCTCGCCCTTGTCGATGATCACGATCCGGTCGGCGAGCGCGTCAGCCTCGTCGAGGTAGTGGGTGGTGAGGAAGACGGTGGCGCCCTCCTTGGTGCGCAGGTCGGCGATGTGCTGCCAGAGGTTGATCCGCGCCTGCGGGTCGAGGCCGGTGGTCGGCTCGTCGAGGAACACCAGCGACGGCGAGTGGATCAGCGCCATCGCGATGTCGAGGCGGCGCTTCTGCCCGCCCGACATGTTCTTCGGCATCCGCCGCCACAGCCCCTCGAGTTGCAGCTTGCCGAAGAGCTCCTCGCCCTTGGCGACGGCCGCCTTCTTCGACATCCCGTAGAGCATCCCGTGGTCGACGACCTCGTCGCCGGCGTAGGCGCCGGAGAAGGTCGAGCCGACCTGCGAGCAGTAGCCGATGCTGCGTCGTACGTCGACCGCCTGGGTCGCCACGTCGAAGCCGGCCACCGTCGCGGTGCCGGCGGTCGGGCGCAGCAGCGTCGTGAGCATCCGCAGCGTCGTGGTCTTGCCCGCGCCGTTGGGCCCGAGGAAGCCGACCACCTCGCCCTCGGCGACGTCGAGGTCGACGCCGCGGACGGCGTGGACCTCTCGCTTCTGCTTGCCCTGTCCGGTGTGGAAGGTCTGCACGAGGCCTCGTGCTTCGATCATCTGGGTCCCCTCGTAGTCAAGGTTGAATTCGGCGAGTGTTCAATATTGAACATGCCGGTGTCAAACGCCCCCGCGCTTCGTCTCCATCACAGACCATGCCACCGACAGTGACTCATCGGTTTGGGTGCGCGCGGCTCACGGGGGACGTGTCTCACCCGGCATTCGGGTCCCGAATCGGCCGGAATCAGGACAGGAATGCCGGGTGGGACGAGGGGATCGCCCCCAGGGAGTGTTCGCCCGCGGATGGGTCAGCGGTGCAGCAGCGAGCGGTAGCGCTCGCGGTCGGCGTTCATCTGCCAGCCCGCGTCGTCGGCCGGCGGCGTCCAGGTCGAGGTGTCGAGCCGCAGCTCGCCCTTCTTGAGCTGCTCGATGGTCTCGCGCAGCCAGCCCAGCTCGGCGACCGCGAGGTCGAGCCACATCACGATCGTGCGCAGCGCGTGGGGCGGCGCCTCGGCCGGCGCGGCGGGCGTGGCGAGCTGGGCGACGATCTCCTCCAGCGCCACTCGGCGCCGGATCAGCGAGCGCAGCGCCTGGTCGGTGGGCACCAGCGGCAGCAGGCCGAAGGCGGCGCTGAACGCCGTCCGGTCGACCAGGCTGACGTCCTCGAGGCCGGCGACCGCCAGCTGCTCGAGCTCGGCGCGGCCGGAGTCGGTGAGCTCGTAGACCGCGACCGGGCGCCCGCCGTCGACGAGGTCGTGGCGGACCAGGTGGCCCTGCCGGGTCAGCGTGCTCAGCCCGTTGTAGATCGAGCCGGGGTTGAGGTGCGCCCACTCGTCGACCTGCCACGACAGCAGCTCGCGCCGGATCTGGTAGCCGTTGACCGGCTCGAACAGCGCGACGGCGCCCAGCAGCAGCAGGCGGGTGTCGTGCGCGGCCATGACCGGAGTCTAGAAGGACCGCCCGGGCTGGGCGCGGGACCCATCCCCCGACGGATTTTGTTGTGCTCGGGGACAACGACCCGCTATGTGACTCGCGAGTAGAGTCCGCGCCATGAAGCGTGACATCTACGACGAGGACCACGAGGCCTTCCGGGCGTCCGTCAAGGAGTTCGTGGACCGCTCGGTCCTGCCCCACACCGAGGAGCACATCGCCGCGAAGGCGCTGCCGCGCGAGTTCTGGCTCGAGGCCGGCAAGCAGGGCCTGCTCGGTCTCGAGGTCCCGGAGCAGTACGGCGGCGCGGAGGCCGGCGACTTCCGGTTCAACGCGATCCTCCAGGAGGAGCTCGCGAAGGTCGGCGCGGCGTACCCCACCTGTCACGGCATCCACGCCGACATCACCGCGCCGTACATCGTCGAGCTCGGCACCGAGGAGCAGAAGCAGCGCTGGCTCCCGGGCGTCGTATCCGGCGAGATCCTCCTCGGCATCGGCATGACCGAGCCGTCCGGCGGCTCCGACCTCGCCGCGCTGAAGACCACCGCGGTCCGCGACGGCGACTCCTGGGTGATCAACGGGTCGAAGACGTTCATCACCAACGGCTACTCCGGCGACCTCTTCGTCACCGCCGTCCGCACCGACCCCGAGAAGGGCCCCAAGGGCATCACCCTCTTCGGCATCGAGGCGACCGCCGAGGGCTTCAGCCGCGGCCGCAAGCTCGACAAGGTCGGCATGGAGGAGTCCGACACCGCCGAGCTCTTCTTCGAGAACGTGCGGGTCACCGACGCCGAGATCATCGGCGAGCTCAACATGGGCTTCATCCACATGATGCAGAAGCTCCCGCAGGAGCGCCTCGGCTGCGCCGTCGCCAACGTCGCGCACGCCAAGCAGATCCTCACCGAGACCATCCAGTACGCCAAGGAGCGCCAGGCCTTCGGCGCCCCGATCGGCACCTTCCAGCACAACAAGTTCCTGCTGGCCGACCTGGTCACCCGGATCGAGGTCGCCGAGGCCTACATCGACAAGTGCGTCCTCGCGCACTCGGAGAAGCGGCTCACCGCGATCGACGCGGCCAAGGCCAAGTGGTACTCCTCGCAGGTGCAGTCGGAGGTCCTCGACCACTGCGTGCAGCTGCACGGCGGCTACGGCTTCATGAACGAGTACCGCGTCGCCCGCGCCTGGCGCGACGCGCGCGTCACGAAGATCTGGGCGGGCTCGAACGAGATCATGAAGGAGCTGATCGGGCGCGACCTGGGCCTCTGAGCGCGGGTGCAGGAATCCCCGCTTCAGCGGGGATTCCTGCGCTTCCTGACGGTTGCAACCGTCAGGAAGCGCCAGTTTCCGTCAGGAAGTCCGGCGCAGCA
>NZ_BAABAC010000023.1:30908-85771 GCF_039537225.1 Nocardioides ginsengisoli | reverse complement strand
CCCGGCGCCCCGGCGCCCCGGCGCCCCGGCGCCCCGGCGCCCCGGCGGCTCAGCGGCTCAGCGCGGACGCCGCGGCAGCAGGCAGCGCACCGACCGCGCGCGCAGCGCCCCCAGCCACAGCCCGGCGCCGTAGGCCAGGTCGTCGAGGCGCCGCGCCACCATCCGGTACGGCGCGCCGGGGTGCTCCACCCGCGCCACGACCGCGTCGACCACCAGCGCCGACGCGACCATCCGCCGTACGGTCCGGCTCGGCAGCGCCAGCACGGTGAGCGGCCACCAGTGCCGCAGCAGCAGCGCCGACTCCTGGCGCACCGACCACCCGAAGCCGCGGGCCACCAGGCCGGCCGCCAGCCGGCGACGCCCGGTGTGGGCGGGCAGGCGGCGCTCGACGGACGCCATTCCGATCGCCAGGCTCGCGACCACCACGGGCGCCGACCAACGCTTCCGCGCCAGCGCCGCGGCGCCCGCGACCGCCATCGGCAGCGACAGCACGGCCGGCGCGATCGCGTCGCCGTGCCGCGCGGCGAGGGGCGCGCCGCCGGTGCCGTAGGCGAGCTTGCGGCCCAGCCACCCCGCCATCCCCGGCCGTACGTCGTGCAGCGCGACCTCCTCCGGCTCGTACCGCACCACTCCGCCCGCGGCGACGGTCCGCCAGACGAGGTCGACGTCCTCGCCGACCCGCATCGTCGCGTCGAAGCCCGGGCGGACCGCGTCGGTGCGCGCGACCAGGCAGGCGCTCGGCAGCCAGCCAACAGCCGCGCCCGGCCGGACCGCGCAGGCGCGCGACCCGAGAGTGAGCGAGGAGGCCTTCTCGTCGTACCGCTCGAACCAGCGGGGCCGGTCGCTGCGCGAGCGGCCCACGATCTTCGGGCCCACGAGGACGACGGCCGGGTCCTCGAAGTGGCGGGCCAGCCGCCGCAGGGTGGGGGCGTCGACGCTCACGTCGGAGTCGACGAAGGCGACGTACGGCGTGCCGACCCGCTCCAATCCGGCGTTCCGCGCCCCGGCAGGCCCAAGGTTCCACGGCAGGTGGACGAGCTCGGCGTCGTGCCGGCTGGCGACCTCGGCGACCGCGGCGGGGTCGTGCGACGCGTCGTCGACGACGATCGCCTGCAGTGGTGCGACGGCCGCGAGGGCGCGGTCGAGCTGGGCGGCCCGGTCGCGGACCGGGATCACGACGGTCAGCAGGCCGACGTCGATGCCCGGCCCGGAGAGCTCGGGATCGGCCAGGTTGCCGTCGAGCAGGCGTCGCGCGACCAGGCCGCTGGCCCGGTCGCGGACGAGGAGCCGGTCGCCGTCGAGCAGCGCCCGCGCGCGCGGGCTGAGCCGCAGCGCGCGCAGGGGGGATCCGCCCACCAGCAGGTCGCCGTCGTCGGCGCGGGTGACGTCGTCCCGCAGCCGGACCGCGAAGCCGCTGGGCAGCGGACTCACGGCGCGAACCCGCCGTCGGCCTGCACGACCGAGCCGTTGAGCGCGGCGGCCTCTCGGCTGCAGCAGAACGCGATGGTGGCCGCGATCTCGTCGGGCTCGAGCAGCCGCCGCAGCAGCTGGTTGGCGGCGAAGCCCTCGACGTCCGGGAGGTCGTAGAGCGCCGCGGTCGCGTCGAGCATCGGCGTCCGCGTCGAGCCGGGGGAGACCGCGCAGGCGGTGACGCCGGTGCCGACCAGGTCGGCGGCGAGCCCCTTCACCAGGCCGACGACCGCGTGCTTCGCCGCGTTGTACGCCGCCAGGTGGTGCAGGCCGTGGTGGGCCGCGGCCGACGCGACCGCGACGAAGCGGGCGCCCGCCGGGTCGGGGCCGGCGAGCATCGCGGGGACGGCGACGGCGGCGGTGTTCCACACGCCCTTCACGTCGACGTCCCAGAGCAGGTCGAGGTCGGCCTCGGGCGTCTCCCAGAGCGGTCGACCGCCGGCGATCACCGCCGCGGCGGAGACGGCCGCGTCGAGCCGGCCCCACCGCTCGACGGCCAGGTCGACGGCTGCCGCGAGCGCGTCGCGGTCGCGGACGTCGGCCAGCTGACCGACGACCTGTGCGTCCTCGGACGGTACGACGAGCTCGTCGACCGCCACCACCCGGTCGCCGCGCGCGACCAGCGCGCGGACGGTCGCCGCGCCGATGCCGCGGGCCGCGCCCGTCACCAGGACGACCCGGCTCACGACCGGTCCGCCACGAACCGGACGACGTCCGCCGTCATCGACGCCAGCACGGCGACGCCCTCCTCGGCGCTCGCGCCGGCCGGGTCGCCGAGGACGCCGTTCGGCGACACCGCCTTCACGCCGCCGGCGATCATCGCGGGCAGCAGCTCGTCGAGGGTGCCGGTGTTGCCGGCCTCGGCGCGGTCGATACGGACGTTCCACGGCGCCAGGTGGAGCATCAGCGAGGTCTCGGTGCGGCCGGCGTGCAGGTCGACGTCCTCGGTGGCGCAGGCCACCCAGCCGACGTCATGTCCCTCGTCGGTCAGCTGCCTCACCGCGCGCTCGAGCGCCCTCAGGTTGCCGCCGTGGGCGTTGACGAGGACGACGCGCGCGGCCCAGGCGGTCATTGAGCGGGTCAGCTCGACGACCACCTGGTGCAGGACGTCGGTACCGATCGAGCTGGTCCCGGCGAAGGCCTGGTGCTCGCCGCTCGAGCCGTAGGTCAGCGCGGGCGCCACCAGGACGTCGTGCCCGGCCATCGTCAGGTGCAGCGCGGCCTCCGTCGCCACCGCCGTCGCGATGACGGTGTCGGTGTCGAGCGGCAGGTGCGGCCCGTGCTGCTCGATCGAGCCGACCGGCACCAGCACGGTCGGCGCGACCGGGATGTCCGGCGAGGTGGCCTCGGCGAGCGCGCCGTCCACGGCTCGGCCTCAGCTCCGGGCGTCGGCCGGCTCGGGCAGCCCGAGCGCGCGGTCGAAGCCGTCGGGGATGAGCAGGTGCTCGGGCCGCAGCTCGGCGGTCGACGACAGCGCCAGCCCGCGCAAGGCCGAGTCGACGCCGCCGGAGAGGACGTCGAGGACGTTCTCCACGCCGGCCTGGCCGTTGGCCGCGAGACCCCAGAGGTAGGCGCGTCCGATCATGACCGCCTTCGCGCCGAGCGCGAGCGCCTTGACCACGTCGGAGCCGCGCCGCACGCCGCCGTCCATGACCACGTCGATCTGGTCGCCCACGGCCTCGCTGATCGGGCGGACCATCCGGATCGCGGCAGGCGTGCCGTCGAGGTTGTTGCCGCCGTGGTTGGACACCGAGATGCCGGCGACGCCCGCATCCACGGCCCGCAGGGCGTCGTCGACGCGGCAGACGCCCTTGAGCACGAACGGCGTGCCGCTGATCTGCTGCCAGGTCTCGCGCATCCACGCGACGTCGTCCCACGTGGGCGGCGGGGTGGTCATCCACTCGTAGTAGGCGCCGAAGAAGGTCGGCGCCGCGCCTCCCGGAGGCGCCAGGTTGGGGGCGGTCAGGTCGGGGAGCCTGCCGGTCTCGCGGAACTCGCGGCCGAACTGCCACATCCACCGGCCCTTGGTCGCCACCTTCGGCGCCAGCCGGATCATCGCCTTGAGGTCGACCTTCTCGGGGATCTCGGGGCTGCCCCAGTCGCGTCCCATCGAGAACGACCAGTCCAGGGTGGCGATCAGGCCCTTCGTGCCCGCGTCGTGGGCACGCGTCATGCGCTGGATCATGGTGTCGCGGTCGCCGGTCCAGTACATCTGGAAGAAGGTCGTCGCGCCGGTGGCGGTGACCTCCTCGACGCTCTTGGACGCGAAGTTCGACAGGCCCATGATCGTGCCGCGCGCGGCCGCGGCGCGGGCGACGGCCACCTCGCCGTCGGGGTGCACCGCCTGGACGCCGGTCGGGCTGATGATCACCGGGCTGCCGATGGTGTGCCCGAAGACGGTCGTCGACTGGCTGCGCTCGGGCAGCTGGCCGACGACGTGCGGGGCGAGGCCGAGCTCGGCGAATGCGGCCTGGTTGTCGGTGACGCTCTGGCCCCGCTCGGAGCCGGCCACCAGCGCGCCGTACACGGGCTGGGGGAGGCGCTTGCGGGCCCGCTCCTGGGCGACCGCGACCGACTCGAACCAGGGGTTCTGCTTCCAGGGGTTCTCGAACTTCATGGCTGCTCTCAGATCTGGGGCTCGAAGCCGGCGAGGGGACTCTCGGCGCAGGCCGACACGGGGGGCCGGGTGAGCAGCTGCAGCATCACCGGCTGGTTGCGGGTGGGGGTGGCCTTGGAGTGGTCCTGGCTGGCGGCGGGGATGACGCGATCCCTCCCCAGCTGGGCCAGCGCGGACTCGCCGTACCCCTGGACGCACTCGGGGTCAGGCCCGTCGAGCGGCAGCCCGGTGAAGAACTTCGCCGCCATGCAGCCGCCGCGGCAGGAGTCGTAGAACCGGCACGAGGCGCAGGCGCCGCCGGTCTGCGGCGAGCGCAGCTCCTGGAAGAGTGCGGAGGTCTGCCACACCTGCTGGAAGCCGCCGTCGGCGAGCAGGTTGCCGGCCAGGAACTCGTCGTGGATCGCGAACGGGCAGGCGTAGACGTCGCCGATCGGGTCGATCAGGCACACCACGCGGCCGGCGCCGCAGAGGTTGAGCCCGGGCAGGGACTCGCCGAAGGCGGCGAGGTGGAAGAACGAGTCGCCGGTCAGGACCTGCTCGCCGCGCGTCAATCCGTCGGCGGTGTGCGCCATCAGCCAGTCGTAGAGCTCGCGCTGCTGCTCCGGCAGCGGGTGCAGCTCGTCCCAGACGTCGGCGCCGCGGCCGCTGGGGCGCAGGCGGGTGAGGCGCAGCGTGGCGCCGTACTTGTCGGCGAGGGCCTTGAACTCGTCGAGCTGGCCGATGTTCTCGCGGGTGCACACGACGCTGATCTTGGCGTCGCGGAAGCCGGCGTCCTTGAGGTTCTGCAGGGCGCGCAGGGCGGTGTCGTACGAGCCCGGGCCGCGGACGTAGTCGTTGACCTCGGCGGTCGCGCCGTCGAGGGAGATCTGCACGTCGACGTAGTCGGTGGAGGCGAGGAAGCGCGCCCGCTCCGGGGTGATCCGCACGCCGTTGGTGGAGAACTTCACGCCGACCTGGTGGCCGACGGCGTACTCCACCAGCTCCCAGAAGTCCGGGCGGATGGTCGGCTCGCCGCCGCCGATGTTGACGTAGAAGACCTGCATCCGCTGCAGCTCGTCGATGACCGCCTTGCACTGCTCGGTGGTCAGCTCGCGGGGGTCGCGGCGGCCGCTGCTCGACAGGCAGTGGGCGCACTCGAGGTTGCAGGCGTAGGTGAGCTCCCAGGTCAGGCAGATCGGGGCGTCGAGGCCGTACTCGAACTGCTGGACCAGGCTGCCCGTCTCGGGTCGTTGGGTGGGGCGCTCGGTCAGGGCGGTCATGCGGAGGTCTCCGTTCGGGGCCGGATCATGTCGGTCGCGGCCAGGCCGCGGAGGGCGGCCGCATAGGCCGCATGCTGGGAGGCCGGGACGCCGGCGTCCTCGAGCGCCGTCCGTACGTCGGGCGCCGTGCCGAGGCCGCGGACCACCGCGACCAGCTCGGGCCGCTTGAGGAAGGTCAGCCTCCGGTTGCCGAAGTGGTAGGCCAGCGCCCCGAAGGGCTCGGGCCGCAGGGCCACCGACGGCGAGAGCGTCCACGGCTCTCCCAGCAGGGCGTCCATCAGTAGACGCCGCACATGCCGTCGATCGAGACCTCCTCGATGAGGTCCTCGGCGACGAGCTCAGCCTGCTCGTTCTCAGGGTTCATCGTGCTCCTCCTTCTTCGGTGTGGTTCAGGGCACACTAATGGCACTCGTGGCCAAAAAGGAAGGGGTGGGGCGTGCTAACTTGCGGCGACATGGTCGAGAGCGCGCGGACGTCGGCACGGGGCCGCCCCGTCGCCACCAGCCATGCCGCCATCGAGCAGGCGGCCTTCGCGCTGTTCACCGAGCGCGGGTTCGCCTCGACCACCCTCGACGACATCGCGCGCGCCACCGGCGTCGGGCGGCGGACGCTGTTCCGCTACTTCGAGTCGAAGAACGACATCCCGTGGGGCCGCTTCGACCTCACCCTCGAGGGCTTCCGCGAGCTGCTCGCCGGCCAGCCGGACGACCTCCCGCTGCACGTGGCCGTGCACCGCGCGGTCGTGGCCTTCAACCGGTTCCCCGCCGACGCGCGGCCCAGCCACCGCGACCGGATGCGGCTGATCCTCACCACGCCCGAGCTGCAGGCCCACTCCGTGCTGCGGTACGCCGACTGGCGCGCCGTCATCGCCCACTACGTCGCCGAGCGGACCGGTCGTACGCCCGACGACCTGCTGCCCCGCCTGGTCGCGCAGGTGTCGCTGGCGCTCGCGCTCACGGCGTACGACGCCTGGCTGGCCGACGAGGACGCCGTCCTGGAGGACCTGCTCGACGCCGCGATGGCCGGGCTCCTCGGCTATCTCGGCGGCGCACCGGTCGCGGCGACTCCACCCGCCGGGGGATCATGGACCCATGACCGGCGCTGACACGGAGTCCGAGATCCCCGAGGATGCCCTCGGCCCCCACGACGACGAACCGCACGAGCAAGGCTTCAACGATCGCCTCAACTGGCTGCGCGCCGGCGTCCTGGGCGCCAACGACGGCATCGTCTCGACCGCCGGCATCGTGCTCGGCGTGGCCGGCGCGACGTCCGACCGGACGGCCATCCTGATCGCCGGCGTCGCGGGCCTCGCCGCCGGCGCGATGAGCATGGCCGCGGGGGAGTACGTCTCGGTCAGCACCCAGCGCGACTCGGAGGAGGCGCTGCTCGCCAAGGAGCGCCGCGAGCTGCGCGAGGACCCGGAGGAGGAGCTCGCCGAGCTCGCCGGCCTCTACGTCGACAAGGGCCTCGAGCCCGACCTCGCCCTCGAGGTCGCCAAGCAGCTCACCGCCAAGGACGCCTTCGCCGCCCACGCCGAGGTCGAGCTCGGCATCGACCCGAACGACCTCACCAATCCGTGGAAGGCCGCCTTCGCGTCGATGCTGTCGTTCACGCTCGGCGCGATCCTGCCGCTGCTGACGATCCTGCTCTTCGGCGTCGACGCGCGCGTGCCCGTCACTATCGGGGCCGTCGTCGTGGCGCTGGCGCTGACCGGGTGGGCGAGCGCGCGGTTCGGCTACGGATCGCCCTCGCGGGCCGTCGTACGCAATGTGCTGGGGGGCCTGCTCGCCATGCTCGTCACCCACGGCATCGGCCAGCTGGTCGGCACGCAGGTCGGATGAGGGCCTTCACCGCGATCGTCCCCGCCGCCGCGGCGATCGACCACCTCGACGCCTTCCTCGAGCCCCGCCGCTCCGCTGCCGACTTCCGGTGGGCCCGCCCCGAGCAGATGCACCTCACCCTCGCCTTCATGGCCGACGCCCCCGAGCGCCACCTCGACGCCTACGTCGACCGCCTCGCCGAGTCGCTCGACGACATCGCCCCCGCGCCGGCGTCCCTCACCGGGGCCGTCGCCTTCCCGAACGTCGTCGAGGGGCGGGTGCTCGCGGTCGGCGTCTCCGGCCCGGCCCCGCTCGAGCAGCTCGCCGTGCGTGTGCGCAACGCCGCCGTCGCGAGTGGGATCGAGGTGGACGGCCAGCGGTTCCGGCCGCACGTCACCGTCGCGCGGACCGGTGGGCGGAAGGTCGAGCTGACCTCGTGGGTGCGCCTGCTGTCGGACTACGCCGGGCCGGCGTGGTCGGTGGGCTCGGTGGCGGTGATCGGGTCGCATCTGGGCGAGGGGCCCCGGGGGACGCCGCGGTACGAGCTGCTGGCCGAGGTGCTGCTGTGACAGGGTCGGTCGACCCGGCACAATCTGGCCCGCAAAACGCGCCGACCCGGCACAAACTGGCCCGCAAAACGCACTGACCCGGCGCAAACTTCTGCCGGGTCGATCACCCCGCCGCCGCACAGGCCGACGAAAGCCGAAGGGCCGGCCCCCCACGCGGGGAGCCGGCCCTTCGTCGTACGACGGGTGTCAGCCGAGCGCCTTGACGATGTCCTCGACCCGGTCCTTCGCGTCACCGAACAGCATCTGGCTGTTCTCGCGGAAGAAGAGCGGGTTCTGCACACCGGCGTAGCCCGCGGCCATGGAGCGCTTGAAGACGATGACGTCCTTCGCGTTCCAGACCTCCAGGACCGGCATGCCCGCGATCGGCGAGGTGGGGTCCTCGGCCGCGGCGGGGTTGACGGTGTCGTTGGCGCCGATGACCAGGACGACGTCCGTCTCGGGGAAGTCGTCGTTGATCTCGTCCATCTCGAGCACGATGTCGTAGGGCACCTTCGCCTCGGCGAGGAGCACGTTCATGTGCCCGGGCAGGCGACCCGCGACCGGGTGGATGCCGAAGCGGACGTCGACGCCCTTGGCGCGCAGCTTCGCGGTGAGGTCCGCGACGGGGTACTGCGCCTGCGCGACGGCCATGCCGTAGCCCGGCGTGATCACGACCGAGGACGCGCCGGCGAGGAGCTCGGCGGCGGCGTCGGCCTGGATCTCGCGGTGCTCGCCGTAGTCCTTGTCGTCGGCGGGGCCGGCCTCGATGCCGAAGCCACCGGCGATGACGGAGATGAACGAGCGGTTCATCGCCTTGCACATGATGTACGACAGGTACGCACCGGAGGAGCCGACGAGGGCGCCGGTGACGATGAGCAGGTCGTTGTTGAGCAGGAAGCCCGAGGCGGCCGCGGCCCAACCGGAGTACGAGTTGAGCATCGACACCACGACCGGCATGTCGCCGCCGCCGATGGAGGCGACCAGGTGCCAGCCGAGCGCCAGCGCGAGCACGGTGATGACCGCGAGCAGGATCGTCGCGTCCGTGTTGTCGTGGGTGTCCATGCCGACGTAGATGCCGGTCAGGACCGCGAACAGCGCCAGCGAGCCGACGTTGATGAAGTTCTTGCCCGGCAGCATCAGCGGGGCGGACTTCATCTTCGCCGACAGCTTCAGGTTGGCGACGATCGAGCCGGTGAAGGTGACCGCACCGATGAAGATGCCGATCGCGACCTCGGCCTCGTGGATGTTGATGAGGCTGGCCAGGTCGTCGTGCGAGCCGAGGACGTGGCCGTTCCAGCCGATGGCGACGGCGGCCAGACCCACGAACGAGTGCAGCATCGCGATGAGCTCCGGCATGCCGGTCATCTCGACGATCTTCGCCCGCCACAGGCCGACCGCGGCGCCGATCGCGACGGCGGCGAGCATCAGGATGATGACGAGCGCGCGGTTGTCGAGGAACTCGCTGCCGTCGATCACGCCGACCACGGTCGCGATCAGCGCGACCGCCATGCCGACGATGCCGAACGTGAGGCCGTTCTTGGCGGACTCATGCTTCGACAGACCGGCCAGCGACAGGATGAACAGCAGGGCGGCGACGATATACGCCGCACCGGTGATGGAGTTGATGTCCATTCCGACATTCATTGGTCAGGCTCCCTTGCTGAACATCGCGAGCATGCGGCGGGTCACCGCGAAGCCACCGAAGACGTTGATCGACGCGAGCAGGATCGCCACGGCCGACAGGCCGATGACGAGCGTGTCGTCGGTGCCGATCTGCACCAGTGCGCCGACGACCACGACGCCGGAGATGGCGTTGGTGACCGACATCAGCGGCGTGTGCAGGGCGTGCGCGACCTTGCCGATCACGTAGTAGCCGATCACGATCGACAGCATCAGCACCGTGAAGTGCCGGCGCAGCTCGTCGGTCGGGGCGATCGCGTTGATCAGCCAGAACAGGGCGATCGCGGCCAGCGCGACGCCGACCTTCTTGCCCGCGCTCATCGGAGCCTTCGGCTCCTTCGCCGGAGCGGCCTCGACGGCAGCGCCCGACTGACTGGCGGGGGCGGCTGAGACCTGCACGGCCGGGGGCGGCCAGGTCGACTCCGCCCCATCTGCAGTGGCACGTACGACGGTGATGCCGCGCTGCACGACGTCGTCGAAGTCGAGCGTCAGGACGCCGTCCTTCTCCGGGGTCAGCAGCTTGAGCAGGTTGACGATATTCGTGCCGTACAGCTGCGACGTCTGCGCGGCCAGGCGGCCGGCGAGGTCGGTGTAGCCGAGGATCGTGACGCCGTTGGCCGTGACGACCTTCTGGTCGGTCACGGTGCCGGCGGCGTTGCCCCCGTTGGCGGCGGCCATGTCGACGATCACCGAGCCGTTGCGCATGCCGGCGACGGTCTCGGCGGTGATCAGCGACGGCGCGGGGCGTCCCGGGATCAGGGCGGTGGTGATGACGATGTCGGCCGCACGGGCCTCCTCGTCGTACATCGCGGCGGTCGCGGCGACCTGCGCCTCGGACATCTCCTTGGCGTAGCCGTCGGAGGAGACCTCCTGCTCCATGTCGACATGCACGAACTGCGCACCCATCGACTCGACCTGCTCGGCGACCTCCGGGCGGACGTCGAACGCCCGCACGATCGCGCCCATCGCGGACGCCGCGCCGATCGCGGCCAGACCGGCCACGCCGGCGCCGACCACGAACACGCGGGCCGGCGGGATCTTGCCGGCGGCGGTGACCTGGCCGGTGAACATCCGGCCGAACTCGTGGGCCGCCTCGACGACCGCGCGGTAGCCCGCGACGTTGGCCATCGAGGACAGCACGTCCATCGACTGCGCGCGCGAGATCCGCGGGACGGCGTCCATCGCGAGACCGGTCACGCCCTGCGCCTGCAGCTTGTCCAGCAGCTCGGGGCTGCGGCCCGGCGCCATCATCGAGATGATCGTCGCACCCTGCTTGAGGCGGCCGATCTCCTCGTCGGTGGGGGCGTTGACCTTGACGACGACGTCGGCGGCCCACACCTCCTGCGTCGTGCCAATCCTGACCACCCGGCCGTCGGCCACATCAGCAGCCGTGAACGCGGTGTCGGGCTGGTCGGCGAGGTCGCCGGCGCCCGACTCGACGATCACGTCGTAGCCGAGGTTGGTCAGTTGGGATACGGTCTTGGCGGTCGCCGCAACCAGGGATTCGCCCGGTTTCGACTCGCGCGGGATGCCGATGAGCATCAAGCCTCCAGCCCTTCTGTGGATAAACGCGAGTCAACCTACACAGACCTCACCCCCTCACGGGGCGCGTCTTACGTGTGACGTACATCTAGGGGATGCCCGTTGCGTTCACCGGTACTGGTGTGGCGTGAAGCCCCTTTCGGGGGTAGCTCAGGCGCGGAGGGCGGGCTCAGCCCGCGGCGATGCCGTACAGCCGGTCGCCCGCGTCGCCGAGGCCGGGGACGATATAGCCCTTCTCGTTGAGCCGCTCGTCCATCGCCGCGGTGACGACGGTCACCGGGATGTCGAGGTCGGCGAGCTCCTGCTCGAGCCGGGCGCAGCCCTCGGGGGCGGCCAGCAGGCATACGGCGGTGATGTGGTCGGCGCCCCGGTCGACGAGGAAGCGGATCGCCGCGGCGAGCGTGCCGCCAGTCGCGAGCATCGGGTCGACGACGTAGCACTGGCGCCCGGTCAGGTCGTCGGGCAGCCGCTCGGCGTAGGTGACCGCCTCGAGCGTCTCCTCGTTGCGGACCATCCCGAGGAAGCCCACCTCCGCCGTCGGGAGCAGCCGCATCATGCCGTCGAGCATGCCGAGCCCTGCCCGGAGGATCGGTACGACGAGCGGGCGCGGCGTCGCGAGCCGGGTGCCGGTCGTCGGGGCCACCGGCGTCTCGATGTCGGTCGGCTCGACACGCACGTCGCGGGTCGCCTCGTAGGCCAGCAGCGTCACCAGCTCGTCGGCCAGCGACCGGAAGGTGGGTGAGTCGGTGTCCTTGTCGCGGAGCACGGTCAGCTTGTGGGCGACGAGGGGGTGGTCCACGACGATGGTGCGCATGGGCGCAGCCTAGTGTGACGGACCTCGCTCAGGAGAACGCCGGAGCGGGAAGCCGCACCTCGACCAGGTCCTGTGCCCCGAGCGGGGTGAACGTGGCCGTCGCGCCGGCGGGCGCGCGCCAGCGGTCGGCGACCGGCTCGAGCCCCGGGTGTGTGCCGACGACGGTGAGGGTGAGGCCGTCGCCGCTGCCGAACAGGGTCACGGTGAGCTCGGCGTCGCTCGGCACGGTCCGGACCGCGGCGAGCACCAGCCGCCCGAGCGCGCGGGCGTCGGCCGGCTCCTCCGGCTCGCGGTCGCCGCTGCGCACCGCGAAGCGCACCTGCCGCTCGCGCGCCTTGCTCAGCGCCCGCACGAACCACGGGCCCATCCGCACCAGCTCGGGGTCGAGCTGGATCAGCTGGCGCAGGTACGACTCCTCGTGCCCGCAGGCGGCCCGCACGGCGGGGTCGGTCGGGTCGAGACGGCCGGCACCGATGTCGGCGAGGAGCGCCAGCGCCGGCTGCAGCCCGGCCGAGCGCCACCGGGTGCGGGCGTCGGTGGCCGCCTGCCGCTCCTGGGCCTCGACCCGGGACGCGTGGAGCGCCCGGTCGTCGGCGGCGAGCAGCGTGCCGATCTCGCCGAGGGCCCGGTCGAAGCGTCCGAAGGCCAGGACGAGGAGCACGCCGATCGTGCCGCCGGTGAGCACGATGAGCGCCGAGGACGTCGACCAAGGCGCAACGGCGGCGGCGATGACCACGGCGGTCGCGAGGTGCGCGCCGAGGCCGAAACGGCCGGCCAGCCGCGAGCCGGAGTGGACGTGGAGGAGCAGCAGGATGCCGGTCGTCGACACCGTCTGCCACAGCACGGGGTCGACCTGCGCCCACTCCGACGTCGAGATCGACAGCGCGAGCCCCACGACGTCGAGGACGACGAGCGTGCCGAGCGCGAGTCGCCGTACCCTCGCCGAGGCGGTGCGCGTGCGCCACATGACCAGGACGGCGAGCGCGCCGAGCGCGAGCGTCAGGTACGTCGGCGTCAGCCGGCCGGGATAGGTCCCCACCTCGAGCACGATCCCGGCGAGCAGCACACCGATCGACCACATCCACACGGCGCCGGTCCGCACCGTGCTCACCACGGCCGCGAGGTCGTCGGTCGACCAGGCTGCGAGGCCTTGGGGGGCGGGCCGTGGCGCAGTGCCGGGCGCGGTCAGGACGACGGTCGTGCCGGAGCCCGGTGCCGACGTCAGGTCGACCTCGATGCCGACGGCCCCGGCGCGCTGCCGCACCGACGTCGCGAGCCCGCGCAGCACGGTGCGTGCGGGGTCGAAGCCGACGCCTCGGTCGACGAGGGTGACCCGCACGCCGCCCGTGGTCCGGCGGACGTCGACCTCGATCTCGTCGACGCCGGCGTGCTTGGCGGCGTTCTGGGCCACCTCGTACGCCGCCCGGCCGAGCGCCTCCGCCGTCGGAACGTCGTCGAGCGCGGCGACGAGGGCGTCGTCGTCGAGTCCGGTCCGGCGGATGTCGAGACCGGTGTGGAACAGCGCGTCCAGCGGCCCGGCGCTCGGCTCGGGCGGCGGCGTCGCGTCGAGCAGCGCCGTCACCTTGGCGACGTCGCTGCGGCACCGGTCGCGGACCACGGCGGCGTCGCGGGTCGCGCCGCCGCCCGACGCGAGCGCCGCCAGCGTGTTGATCACGGTGTCGTGCAGCACCCGCGCGGCCTCGGCGGCCTCCTGGCCGACCTGGCGCAGCCAGGCGGCGCGTTCGGCCTCGGCCGCCGCCTCGGCGGCGCGCTCATCGGCGCGTGCGGTCAGCTCGGCGAGCACCGCCACGGCCGCGCGCGTCCCGAGGAAGATCGAGAACCCGGCGATCGTCTCGCCGCGGACGATGATCGGCCCCCAGTCGGGGTGCACGCTCAGCACGACGCCCGCGTACACCCCGAACCCGGTCAGCTGCGCCACGAAGGCGCGGCGCCCGGGGAGGAAGAACGACGGGAGCGCGTTCGCCAGGTGCGCCATCCAGGACGCGGTGTAGACGATCACGCCCTGCTGGTCGGAGGTCAGCCCGATGTCGAGGGCCGCGAGCGCGTAGAGCAGCACGGGCAGCAGGCCGGCGGGGAAGCCGCCGCGCAGTGCCCGCCAGGCCGCGAGCGCGAGCGCGGCGTGCGCCCCGAGGATCGGGAGCAGCCACGCGTGGTCGTGTCCCTCGGCGAGGAGCGCGACGGCGACCAGCGCCTGGAAGACGAGCACGGCGACCAGGAAGGCGTTGCGGATCGCCAGGTACGTGCTGCGTGTCGCCCAGCCGGCCTGCGGCGCGTCCGGCTCGAAGCCGGAGACGAACCGACGCCACGCCACGGGCAGCGCAGCGCGCATGACTCTCCTGGGGGCCGTATGGGGGACGGGACGGTCGAGAATATGGGGTGCGGCCGTCGGTCCTCAATTCCGTGAATTCCTCTGGAGGACGGCGTGGATATTCGGCGCGTGGCATCATTCGCTCTCGCTCGGGAACGAATTCGAGAAGGAGCGAGGAATTGGCGTCGAGCGAGGAGAGCCGGCCGGCCGAGGATCGCTTCTGGCGGGTCGCGATCGTGGAGGACCACCGCCTGCAGCGGATGCGCACCGAGGAGCTGCTGTCGGGCCAGTCCGGGCTGCGCGTCGTCCGCACGGCCGAGAGCCTCGCCGAGCTGGTTCCCTGGCTCGCCACGACTGACGTCCGTGGCCGGCCGCACCTGATCGTCCTCGACCTCGTCGTCGACCGCGGGGCGGACGCCGACCCGCGGGTCGTGGCCGACCTGATCGGCTCGGGGATGCGGGTGCTGGTGCTCTCGGCGCTCGCCTCGGCGCCGCAGGTACGCGCGATGATCCGCGCCGGTGTCAACGGTTTCGTGGGCAAACGCGACTCCGAGGAGGACATCGTCGCCGCGACCTGGGCAGTCCTGGGACGCGGACACTGGATCACGCCGGAGATGGCGAGTGTGATGGCGGCCGACTCCGCCCGGCCGCCTCTCAGCGACCAGGAGGAGCGCGCCCTGGTGCTCTACGCGTCGGGCCTCACCCTCGACGCGGTGGCCCGCGCGCTCGGCGTCAAGCGGGACACCGCCAAGAAGTACCTCGACCGGGTGAAGGTGAAGTACGCCGACGCGGGCAGGCCCGCGCGTACCAAGATCGAGCTGCACCGCGAGGCGGCACGCGACGGCCTGCTGCCGGCGACCGACGGATGAGAGCCGGTGTCCTGACCCCATCATAGGGGTCATTTCCCGCCGGGACGTGACCCCTATAAGGAGGTCAATTCGTTCCTCAGCCGCTTCTTTCTCGTTCTCGACCCACGCATTCGCCTTGAATCGGCGTCCGACAGATTTCTTGTGGAGGACGCGGAGGGGTGCACGGTGCAGACAGGTGCTGACGGGGTTCGGGCGTGGGCCCGGCCGGGCCTCGGTGCGGGTGCCGAGCCGTTCGCGGTCGACGGCCTGGTGACGCTCCCCTTGAGATTCCTGCTGCTGGCGCTCGCCACCGTCGCCACGCTGCTGCCGGGCCCGGCCGTCGCGGGCGCGGAGCCCGCGGCGCGGACGGCCTGCGCCACGACCGCTAGGTCCGGCTTCCGGCCGGTGGGCGCGCGGGTCGACGTGCTCGGGCGCGACGTCCGCGTGGTGCCGGTGCGTCGTACGGCGAACGGCGCCATCGGCACCCCGCCGGTGACGAAGGCCGGCAAGAGTCTGGTCGGCTGGGACCGGGCGACCCGGCCCGGCGCCGGCGTCGGCTCGGTCATCCTCGACGCCCACACCTGGCCGGACGGCTCGGCACTGGGCAACGCGCTGCTGGGCCGGCTCCGGCCCGGTCACACCTTCTCGCTGCGCGCGGCCGACGGACGCACCGTCTGCTATCGGGTGAGCGCGCGGCGGTCCTACCCGGCGGCCCGACTGCCCCGAGCCAAGGCCTTCCGTGACTGGGGACCGGAACAGGCCGTGATCGTGGTGTGCTCGGGCCGTCGGCTCGGCGCGGGCCGGTGGACCCGTCGTACGGTCTGGTACGCCGAGCCGCTCGTGGTGGTGGCCCGCTGACGCCCGGACCGGCCGACGGCGGCGCGAAGCCGCCGACGACGACGTCACCACGCTGACCGCGGACGTGACCGAGGGCGCCGGGAATTCCTCTGGTCCTGCGCCCGATCCCATGTCACGCTGAAGACATGCCCGCAAGCGACGCCGTCGACTTCGCGCTGGCCGCCTACCGTGAGGAAGGCGTCTGGCAGGTTGCCGAGCTGGCCCCCGACCATGCGACCGACGTCGAGACGCTCGCGTCGGCGTTGCGCCGCTTCCCCGGTGACGGGGGCGCGGTCGGCTTCGTCGCCGTCGACGAGGACTTCTTCATCGTCGTCCGCGTCGCCGGCCCGCGCACGCGGGTGATGCTGTCCGACGTCACCGCCGCGACCGAGTGGGAGCTCGCCGCGATCGTCGTCGAGCACCTCGGGCTGCCGCCCGTCGAGGACGACGACGACCCCGAGCCCGCCGGCGACCTCGAGCTGCTGAGCGACCTCGGTGTCGACGCCATGGACCTCGCCGCGATCCTCGACGACGACGAGCTCTACCCCGACGAGATGCTCTCGGAGGTCGCCCGGGGCCTGGGCTTCGGCGACCTGTACGACGACGTCGTCGGCCTCACGTCCGCGTGAGGGCGGCCTGGGTCGAGCCGATGCGTGCCGCGCTGGCGGAGGCGTCGGCCGCGCTGGCCACCGGTGACGTCCCGATCGGCGCGGTCGTGGTCGACCCGTCCGGCGCCGTCATCGGCACCGGACGCAACGTCCGCGAGCGGGACGCCGACCCGACCGGCCACGCCGAGGTGGTCGCGCTGCGCGAGGCCGCCCGGGCCCGTGGCGAGTGGCGGCTCACCGGCTGCACCCTCGTGGTGACCCTCGAGCCGTGCACCATGTGCGCCGGCGCCGCCGTCCTGTCGCGGGTCGACCGCGTCGTCTTCGGCGCCTACGACGACAAGGCCGGTGCCGTCGGCTCGCTCTGGGACGTCGTCCGCGACCGCCGGCTCAACCACCGCCCGGAGGTGGTCGCCGGGGTCCTCGCCGACGAGTCGGTCGCGCTGCTCGACGGCTTCTTCGCCACCCACCGATAGCCGACCCGGCAGAAAACTGCGCACACTTCGCGCCGACCCGGCAGAAAGTGGCTCGCTACGAAGCCACTTTCTGCCGGGTCGGCGTGATTTGGGGGGCAGTTTGTGACGGGTGGGCGTCACTGGGCTGCGGGGACCTCGTGGTCGGTCAGCAGCCGCGAGCGGATGAGGAAGCGCACGCCGTACGGCGCCTCCAGCGAGAAGCCCGCGCCCCGGCCGGGCACCACGTCGATCGTCAGGTGGGTGTGCGACCAGTACGCGAACTGGGCCCGCGACATCCACACCGGCACCGCCCGGTCGAGGCCGACGTCGAGGTCGCCGAGATGGACGTCGGCGTCGCCGAGCAGGAACTCGCCGTCCGGGTAGCACATGGGCGCGGACCCGTCGCAGCATCCGCCGGACTGGTGGAACATGACCGGCCCGTGTGCCTCGGTGAGGCGGCGGACCAGCGCCGCCGCCTCACCGGTGACGTCCACGCGCGACATCAGAAGAAGCCGAGCGCGTCCGGGCTGTACGACACCAGCAGGTTCTTGGTCTGCTGGTAGTGGTCGAGCATCATCTTGTGCGTCTCGCGGCCGATGCCCGACTGCTTGTAGCCGCCGAAGGCCGCGTGGGCGGGGTAGGCGTGGTAGCAGTTCGTCCACACCCGGCCGGCCTGGATCTCCTTGCCGGCGCGGAAGGCCTGCGACCCGTCGCGCGACCAGACGCCGGCGCCGAGGCCGTAGAGCGTGTCGTTGGCGACCTTGAGCGCGTCGGCCTCCTCGTCGAAGCCGGTCAGCGAGACGACGGGGCCGAAGATCTCCTCCTGGAAGATCCGCATCGAGTTGTCGCCCTCGAAGACGGTCGGCGTCACGTAGTAGCCCTCGGCGAGGTCGCCGTCCAGGACGTTGCGCTCGCCGCCGGTGAGGATCTTGGCGCCCTCCTCCTTGCCGATCTCGATGTACGACAGGATCTTCTGCAGCTGGTCGTTCGACGCCTGCGCACCGATCATCGTGGTGTCGTCGAGCGGGTTCCCCTGCTTGATCCGCTCCACCCGGGCGACGGCGTCGTGGACGAAGTCGGAGTAGATCGAGCGCTGGACGAGCGCGCGGCTCGGGCAGGTGCACACCTCGCCCTGGTTGAGCGCGAACATCGCGAAGCCCTCGAGCGCCTTGTCGTAGAAGGCGTCGCGCTGGTCGGCGACCGACTCGAAGAAGATGTTCGGGCTCTTGCCGCCGAGCTCGAGGGTGACCGGGATGATGTTCTGGCTGGCGTACTGCATGATCAGCCGGCCGGTCGTGGTCTCGCCGGTGAACGCGACCTTCGCGACGCGCGGCGACGACGCGAGCGGCTTGCCGGCCTCGACGCCGAAGCCGTTGACGACATTGAGGACGCCGGCGGGCAGGAGGTCGCCGACGAGCTCCATCAGCTTGAGGATCGACCAGGGCGTCTGCTCGGCCGGCTTGAGGACGACGGCGTTGCCGGCGGCCAGCGCGGGCGCGAGCTTCCAGACCGCCATCAGGATCGGGAAGTTCCACGGGATGATCTGGCCGACGACGCCGAGCGGCTCGTGGAAGTGGTAGGCGACGGTGTTCTCGTCGATCTCGCCGATCGTCCCCTCCTGGGCGCGCAGGACGCCGGCGAAGTAGCGGAAGTGGTCGATGGCGAGCGGGATGTCGGCGGCCAGCGTCTCGCGGACCGGCTTGCCGTTCTCCCAGGTCTCCGCGACGGCGATCGCGGCCAGGTTGGCCTCCATCACGTCGGCGATCCGGAGCAGGACGTTGGCGCGCTCGGTGGTCGAGGTCTTGCCCCACGCGGGTGCCGCGGCGTGGGCGGCGTCGAGCGCCGCCTCGATGTCCTCGGCGGTGCCGCGGGCGATCTCGGTGAACGGCTTGCCGTTGACGGGCGAGATGTTCTCGAACCAGCCGCCCTGGATCGGGTCGACCCACTGGCCGCCGATGTAGTGGCCGTACCGGCCGGCGACGGTGACGAGCGAGTCGGGCTGGCCGGGTGCTGCGTAGACGGTCATGGCGTGCTCCAGAGGTGAGTCGGGATCGTCGATGTGACGGCGATCACGACGCTAGGAGCGCGAACGTTGCGGCCTCGTTGCGACGCCCGCGACCTCATCCGAGCTCGGCGTCGAGGCGGGCCAGCTGGCCGTCGACGAGGGCGCGCATCGGCGACGTCAGCGGTACGACGCGCTGCTGGGCCACCCACATGTCGTAGTCGTCGCGCCCCCACCCGGACCGGGTCCAGGTTGACATCAGGTCGGGCATGGCGCAGCGCAGGAGCGCCTGCCGCAGGGGAGCGGCGACGGCCTCCCGGAGCCGGACGACGCCGGGCGCGGTCGAGCGCGGCAGCACCGGCCCGTCGTACCCACGGAGGGCGGCGCGGACGTCGCCCGCGGCGAGCTGCGCCTCGACGGCGAGCCAGTCGCCGCTGACGGGTGCGGCGAGGCGGTAGGGGCGACTGGCGAGCAGGTCGTCGCCGAGCAGGCCGCGGAGCCGGTTGAGCTCGGCGCGGAGGGTGGAGGTGCCGCCGTCCTCCTCGTAGAGCAGGACGCCCAGCTCGTCGCCGGTGAGGCCGGTGGGGGAGGAGGCGAGGAGCGCGACGATCTCGCTGTGCCGCCGACTCAGCCGCAGCTGCGACGGCCGGCCGCGACCGTCGTCGACGCTCAGCAGCGCCTCGTCGCGACCGAGGATCTCGAGCACCAGCCGCAGCCCGGTCGCTCGGTCGGGCGGCGGCGCCGGCTGCGACGGGGCCTGGCGCGCGAGCTCCGCCTCGGCGAGCCGGGCGGCCGCGCGGACCATCGCCATCGTCTGCGGTACGACGAGCGCGTCGCCGCCCGTCACGTCGAGCACCCCGAGCAGCCGGCTGGTACCGGGGTCGTGGATCGGCGTCGCGGCGCAGGTCCACGCGCGGACCGCCGTACGGAAGTGCTCCTCGCGGGTCACCAGCGCCTCGCGCCCGGTCGCCAGCGCGAGCCCGGGCGCATTGGTCCCGGCCAGCCGCTCGTCCCAGTTGCTGCCCTCGACGAACCCGATCCGCTCCGCCTCCCGCAGCCGGTCCGGCGTCCCGCAGACCCACAGCAGGGTGCCCTCGGCGTCGGCCAGCGCCATCACCGCGCCGCAGTCGCGCACCTCGCGCCCCAGGACGTCGTCGAGGAGCGGCAGGACCCGCGCCAGCGGGTGCGCCTCCCGCTGCCCCCGAAGGTCGGGCGCCTCGAGCGCGATCGGCGCGTCCGCCTGCTCCACGTCGACGCCCGCCGCGGCCGAGCGCTCCCAGGACGCGGCGACCTCCGCGCGCATCCGGCGCGTGCCCGCGTCCTTCGTCATCAGTCCCGTGGACATCTCGTCTCCCACCTGGCCAGCCTCTCCCGACCCGACGATCCCGGTCGAAGGTTGCAAACAGGTTGCACGGCCCCTCCCGGCCGATGCGCCCGGCCGATTTCGGGGGCGGACCCGGGCTCCGGTAATGTCTCCCGCGGTGACGTGTCCGAGCGGCCTAAGGAGAACGCCTCGAAAGCGTTTGTGGGCGCAAGTCCACCGAGGGTTCAAATCCCTCCGTCACCGCCAGCGGCTACAGACATCGATCGGTAGCCAGGCAGACGAAAGTCTGAAGAGAGCCGCCTGAGGCCCGGGAGACCGGGGCGAGGGCGGCTCTCGCCGTTTACGGCCGCTCGTCTCGCTACCCCCTGTTCCCCCGTCTAGGTCCGCACCTTTGGGTCGGTGCTTCGCGCGGCAGCCCATCGTCTTTTGGTCCGGACCTTGACGTGACCGTGGTGTGCGTCAGCACGACATCGTCATCGAGCGTGGCGAGCGCGCGGCGCGGGTGCCCGCGATCCTGCGCGGCTATGTCATCGACGGCCGGATCGCCCGGATCGAGGAGTACTTCGACCTCGGCCAGCTCGCCGCCGTACGCGCCGGCTGAGCGCCGGCCGAGGGGTGCGCCCGTCTCGGCAGGCAGTCGGAAGCGGCGCATGATGACTGGACTTGCCTCATGATGCTGTCGTGGATGTCCCGAGCGGCGGCGTCCCGACCTGGGTCGTGAAGAGGTGGCGCCGGCACGGCCAGGATCGGCTGTACGTCGAGCTGGCCGACGGCACGAAGGTCGGCTACGGCGACCTCGAGGCAGGCACCGCGCACCCGAGCGCGCCGCCGTACGAGCCGCTCCTCCTGTGCGCGATCGCGGACTGGAAGGGCCGTCACCCGCCGGCGCCGATCACCTCGGTGCTGACGCGGGTCCTGGGCGCGCAGGCCGACGACGGCCGTTGGCGGGTCCTGCACGCGATCCCGCCCGGTCCCCGGGCCGGCGCCATCAACCAGCTCGTGATCGGCCCCGGCGGGGTGTTCACGATCACCACCACGCGCCGTCCGGGCGCCGGCGTCCGCGTCCTCCGCAGCGCGCGCCACCAGGCCGAGCGGGCCGGGCGCCGGTTGGGTGCGGCGTACGGGCACCCGGTCGCCGTCGAGGGGCTGGTGGTGCCGGCCGACTCCGACGAGGTGGGGGTCACGAGCCGGTCGTCCGGTGTCGCGGTGGTGCCGCAGCGCCTGCTGGCCGACTGGCTGCTGCGCCACGGCGACACGCTGGCGCCGGCCGCCGTCGAGTCGCTGTACGACGTCGCGCGGCGCCCGAGCACCTGGCACTAGGCCCGGCGCGGCCGGGCCCGACAGCCTCAGGCCTGCGGCACCGCGCTGGTGCGCGTCGGCACCCGCAGCCCGGTCGAGGCGGCCGCGCTCCGGAACGCCTCGACGGCCCCCTCGGTGTCGCCCACCTCGGTGAGCAGCTCAGCGAGCTCGAACCACAGCTGCGCGGCCCGGCGGTCGGAGCCGGCGTCGTTGAGCGCGGCGACGCCCTCGCGGAACAGCTCGCGCGCGTTGTCGGCGTCGCCCTCGGCGAACGCGATCCGGCCCCGCATGACGGCGGTCGACGCGCGCAGCACGGAGGCCGACGCGGGCACCTGGGCGGCCGCCTTCTCGACGTGCTCGCGGGCGCTGGACAGGTCGCCGAGCAGGAAGTGCGCCCGGCTGCGGACCAGGTGGACCTGGCCGATCTCGGTGGCCGACGCGCCCGACCAGGCGAGCTCGCGCTCGGCGTCGGTGAGCGTGGCGAGGGCCGCCTCGGCGTTCGGCGGGTCGGCCATCAGCTGGAGGCCGGCGTAGGTGGCCCGCAGCTGGGCCAGGTTGCGGTGGTCGTCGCTGAGCTCGAACAGGGCGAGCGCCTTGCGGCTCAGGTCGAGGGCGGCGTGGACGGCGCCGCGGCCGGACTCGGCCACGCTCGCGTTCCAGTAGGCCGTGGCGCGGTCGATCGCCGCGCCGTACTTCCCCGCCGCCTCCAGCGTCTGCGTGCACACCCGCAGCGCCTGGGCGGGGTCGCCCTGCATCTCGTGCGCCCCGGCGACCAGCACGGTGAGCTGGACCGCCTCGGACAGCCCGTCGAGGCCCAGCTCGGCGATCAGCGCCGCGGCCTGCTCGCCGACGGTGACCGCGCGGGCGTAGTCGCCGCTGTCGCGGTGGCAGCGGCACAGCGCGATCAGCGGGGTGAGCCAGCCGGCGTCGGGGGTGGGGCCGGAGGTGAGGTCCTCGAGCAGCAGGATCGCGCCGTCGAGGTCATCGGCGGCCTCGAGCGCACTGGCCCGGACCTGCTGGGCGGCGCGCTGCAGGAAGTCGACGCGCTCGGTGGCCGAGTCGGCCAGGACGGCGTCGACGCCCTTGAGCGCCGCGGCCGGGTCGCCGGCGCGCAGTGCCAGCTCGGCGTGGTCGACCGCGAGCCGGAGCTCGTGCACCTTGTCGCGGGGGACGTCGAGCAGCAGCGCCTCGAGCGTCACGCCCATCCGGCCCGCCATCCGTTCGAGCAGGCCGGCCTCGGGGCGGCGCTGGCCGTCCTCGATGCGCGAGAGGTAGGCCGCGGAGACGTCGTCGCCCGCGACTTGGGCCTGCGTCATGCCGGCGGCGACCCGGGCGATGCGCATCCGCCGGCCGAGCTCGGCGGCGTCGATGGTGCGGCTGAGTTCCGCGAGGTGTGCGTCCACGAGCCCCATTCTTCCCTGACGCGCCACTCAGCGGTACCGGCGCGACGGTGTGTCGGTCGGACGGGAGTGACGCGGGCTCACCGCAGGACGCCCGCGGCAGCCTCCGGACCCAGGCAGACAGCGACAAGCTCGCCGTCGGCCTGCCCGGTGAAGACCGCCCATCCGCGGTCGAAGGAGACCAGCTCGGTGGCGCCGTCGGGACGGCGCACGATGGCGGTGCTCGGGATGACGGTGCGGTCGAAGCCGGTGTAGGAGCAGCGGTTGCGCTGCATCAGGTCGTCGAGCGGACCCGACGACATGCCGATCTGCTGCGACGGCGCGCTCGGCGGAGGGGGCGTGATGACGCTGATCGCGCCGAAGCCGACCAGCAGGGTGAGCGCGGCGACGGTCGTCGCCGTCCGCACCGAGTGGACCGCGGCACGGAACCAGCGCGAGGGCGCGGGAACGTCCTGCACAGCGTCCCCCCCTTGCTCGATGTCGGCTCGATGTCGGCTCGATGTCGGCGTCTTGTCCGTCGTGGATCTCAACGACCTGGACGCCTCCGGGTCACGACCGGGACCGACCCGGCAGGATGGGGCCATGACCTGGTTCGACTCTCCGTCCGACGCGGACACCCGGCTGGCCGAGGCCGGCTACCTGGCCGATGCCGCGACGGCCACCACGACGTACCTGGCAGGCGCGCTGGAGAAGCCGCTGCTGCTCGAGGGGCCGGCCGGCGTGGGCAAGACCGAGCTGGCCAAGGCGGTGGCGCGGGCGACGGGCGCCGAGCTGGTCCGGCTGCAGTGCTACGAGGGCCTCGACGAGGCGCGGGCGCTGTACGAGTGGAACTACAAGAAGCAGCTGCTCCGCATCCAGGCGGCCAACGCCGCCGGCAGCGGCAGCGACGGGGTCGACTGGAGCGCGACCCACGACGACATCTTCACCGAGGAGTTCCTCCTGACGCGGCCGCTGCTGACCGCGATCCGCCGCGAGGAGCAGACGGTGCTGCTCATCGACGAGGTCGACAAGACCGACATCGAGGTCGAGGGCCTGCTGCTGGAGGTGCTCAGCGACTTCCAGGTGACCATCCCCGAGCTCGGCACGGTGGCCGCGACCCGCCGCCCGTACGTCGTCCTCACCTCCAACGCCAGCCGCGAGCTGTCGGAGGCGGTCAAGCGACGCTGCCTCTACCTGCACATCGACTACCCCGACCACACCCGCGAGCGGCAGATCCTGCAGCAGCAGGTCCCCGGCCTCGACGACCGGATCGCCGAGCAGCTGGTCGAGACCGTCGGCCGGATGCGCGAGCTGGAGCTGAAGAAGGCGCCCTCGATCGCCGAGTCCGTCGACTGGGCGCGCACCCTCATCGCGCTCGAGATCCGCGACCTCGACGACGCCGCGATCGTGCGGACGCTGGGCGCCGTCCTCAAGCACCAGTCCGACCACGAGCGCGCGGTCAAGGAGCTCAAGCTGGCGAGGGCCTGACATGGGCCCCGAGCAGTCCGGACTCCTCGACCGCCACCTGGCGTTCGTCGAGGCGCTGCGCGGCGCCGGGTTGGCGGTCTCGCTCGCCGAGGACCTCGACGCGGTCGCCGCGCTCGCCGCCGTCCACTGGTCCGACCGGACGACGGTCCGCGACGCCTTCGCCGCGACGCTGGTGAAGAAGCAGGCGCAGCGGACCACCTTCGACGCACTCTTCGACGTCTACTTCCCGCCGATGGTGGGCAACGGCGCGGCCGCCGCCGCCGACGAGGCCGGTACGACGGAGGGCGCGGTCCGCGACAACGCCACCGCCCTCGTCGACTTCCGCGACCGGCTGGCCGAGCTGCTCGAGGCCGGCGAGGTCGACCCCGCCGAGATGCGTCGGCTGGCGGCCGAGATGGTCGGCCGGTTCGGGTCGATGCCGGGCCGCGGGCCGGGCCTGTCGTCGTGGTCGGCCTACACCGCCCTGCAGCGGGTCGCGCCGCAGGAGCTCGTCGACCGGCTCGTCGCCGCGCTGATGGCCGCGAGCGACCAGGGCGACGGGGACGACGCCCGCCGCGTCGCCAACCGCCGGATCGGCGCCTTCACCGCGCTCGTCGAGGACGACGCCCGCCGCCGGATCGCCGAGGAGAAGGGCCCCGACCACGTCGCCGACGTCGCCGTCCGGCCCAGCATCGACAAGCTCGCGTTCATGGCCGCGCGCCGGACCGACCTCGAGGAGATGCGCAAGGAGATCTTCCCGCTCGCCCGCCGGCTCGCCACCCGGCTCGCGAAGGAGCAGCACTCCCGCCACGCACGCACTGCGCCGCTCGACTTCCGCCGTACCGTGCGCGCGTCGATCGCGACCGGCGGCGTCCCGATCACCACCCACCACCGCCCCAAGCGCCCCCACCGCACCGACCTCGTGGTGCTGTGCGACATCAGCGGGTCGGTGGCCAACTTCGCCCAGTTCACGCTGCTCTTCGTGTTCGCGCTGCGCGAGGTCTTCCAGAGCATGCGGGCGTTCACCTTCATCGACCACGTCCACGAGGTGACCGGCCACTTCCGACCCGGCGCCGACCCGGTCGACGTCCTCGCCGACCTGTCGGCGTCGGCGAGCCATGCCGCGCTGTGGGGGCGGACCAACTACGGCCGGGCGTTCACCAAGTTCGCCGAGAAGCACGCCGACGCGCTGACGCCGAAGACGACGCTGCTGATCCTCGGCGACGCGCGCTCCAACTACAGCGACCTGCACGAGGACACGCTCAAGCAGCTCGCCGGCTCGGTGAAGCGGTCGTTCTGGCTCAACCCCGAGCACCAGCGCAACTGGGGCACCGGCGACTCGGCCGCCCTGCCGTACGGCGAGATCGTGCGGATGATCGAGTGCCGCAACCTCACCCAGCTCAGCGAGTTCGTGCACGAGCTGGCGTGGTGACTTCCTGACGGAAACTTGCGCTTCCTGGCCGTTGCAACCGTCAGGAAGCGCAGGAATCCCCGCTGAAGCGGGGATTCCTGCAGCCCGTGCGCAGCGTCAGGCGCTGTACTCCAGCGCCGGATCCGTCGGCGGCTTGTTGAACACCCGCAGGTCCTTGAAGTAGTTCATCTTCAGCCGCCACGGCTCGATCGCCCCCTGCTTGGGGAACTGCGTGATCGAGCGCATCACATAGCCCGCCTCGAAGTCGAGGAAGGGCTCCTCGGCGACGGCGGGGTCGCGGCGCGGCATCACGATCCGGTTGCCGGTGGCCTCCATGTGCTGGAGGACCTTGACGACGTACTGGCAGACCAGGTCGGCCTTCAGCGTCCAGGAGGCGTTGGTGTAGCCGACGATGAACGCGAAGTTGGGGATGTCGCTGAGCATCATCCCCTTGAACGCCATGGTCTCGGGCAGCGATACCTTCACGCCGTCGACGGCGAGCGTCGCGCCGCCGAACACCTGCAGGTTGAGGCCGGTGGCGGTGACGATGATGTCGGCCTCGAGCTCGCGGCCCGACTCGAGCAGGATGCCCTTCTCGGTGAAGCGGGCGATCCGGTCGGTGACCATGTCGACGGTGTGCTTGCGCAGCGCCTTGAACAGGTCGCCGCGGGGGACGACGCACAGCCGCTGGTCCCAGGGGGCGTACGGCGGCGTGAAGTGCTCGTCGTACGAGACGTCCTTGGGCAGCTGCCGCTCGCTCATCCGGCGGATCAGCGCGCGCGCCTCGCGCGGGCGCGCCCGGCAGAACTCGTAGAAGCCGATCGTCATCGCGAGGTAGCGGCCGCGCACCAGCTTGCCGGCGATCTTGTCGGGCAGGGTGTGCAGCAGCCGGTAGGACAGCGGGTCGGTGAGCGGCTGGCTGACGATGAAGGTCGGGGTGCGCTGCAGCATGGTGACGTGGCCGGCGCCCGAGTCGGCGAGCGCGGGGATGAGGGTCACCGCGGTCGCGCCGGAGCCGATGACGACGACCCGCTTGCCCTGGTAGTCGAGGTCCTCGGGCCAGTGCTGCGGGTGGACGACCTGCCCCTGGAAGTCGCCGAGCCCCTCGAAGTCGGGGGTGAAGCCCTCGTCGTAGCGGTAGTAGCCGGACGTCGACCACAGGAAGCTCGCGGTGAGCTCGAGCGTCTCGCCGGTGTCGGTGCGCTCGACGGTGACGGTCCAGCGCGCGTCGGCGGTGGAGAACTCCGCGTGCACCAGCCGGTGGTGGTAGCGGACGTGCTGGTCGATGCCGTTCTCGCGCGCCGCCTCCTGCAGGTAGGAGCGGATGTCGGCGCCGTCGGCGATCGCCTTGCGGCCCTTCCACGGCTTCCAGCCGAAGCCGAGGGTGTACATGTCGGAGTCGGAGCGGATGCCGGGGTAGCGGAACAGGTCCCAGGTGCCGCCGAGCGCGTCGCGCATCTCGAGGATCGCGTAGGTGCGCTCCGGGAACGCCTTGCCGACGTGGTAGGCCGCGTCGATGCCGGAGAGTCCGGCGCCGACGATGAGCACGTCGAAGTGGGTGGCGGAGGAGTCGCTCATCAGGCTTCCTTGAGGTTGAGGAGCTGCTCGACCGGCAGGTCGGGCACCTCGATCTTGCGAGAGGCCGCGAGGCCCTCGATCTGCAGCCAGGTCACGTCGGCGAGCAGCCGGGTGAACTGCGGTACGTCGGGGCGCAGCTCGGCGCGCCCGCTCCAGCTGCGCACGGCGGCCATCACGCCTCCGACCAGCAGGAAGACGTACGGCGTGAGCGCGTCGCGGTCGTCGTCGCCGACCTCGGCGTCGAGCAGCGCGAGGAAGCCGCCGATGACCAGCTCGATCTGCTCCGCGATCTGGCCGATCGCGACGTCGAGCGGCTTCGACGCGGCGCCGGGGATGTCGCGCTCGGCGAAGCGCATCAGCTGGAGGTTGTCGACGCCCCAGCCGACGTAGGCGTCGATGATCCGGTGCACGATCTCGCGCGGCGTGCCCTCGAGGGTCACGGCCGCGAGCAGCAGCTCGCCGGCGCGGGTGCAGATCTCCTGCTGGATCGCGACGTCGAGGTCGGTGCGGTCCTCGAAGTAGCGGTAGAGGACGGTGCGGTGGACCGACGCCTCGTCGGCGATCTGCTGGACGCTCAGCTCGGCGCCGGGCTCGAGGCGCGCGAGCACGGTGAGCGCGGCGTCGATGACGGCCTGCCGGCGGTCGGCGTTGTGCTGCTGCCAACGGCGCTTGCGGCCGTCGGTCGAATCCCGCCTGGTGGCCACGACGACACCTCCTCGCGTGCTCACGATGTCAGCGACACCGTACGACGCAGCAGTCCGCGGCGGCGCGCGACGGTCGGCGTGGCCACCGCGCGCTGCTCGGCGACGTCGGTGATCTTGGCGCGCGGGCGGCCGGTCCGGGCGCCGCGCTCGCGCTCGGCGGCGTCGAGTCGCTGCCAGGCGGCGAGGTCGGCGGACTGGGGGTGGCGGGCCGCGACCAGCGCGGCGACGGCGTCGGCCGAGCCGGTGGGGGCCGGGAGGCCCGCGTCGAGGTCGTCGAGGAGGGTCGCGACGGTCTCCTGCGCGTCGGTCTTGTTGGTGCCGATGAAGCCGACCGGGCCGCGCTTGATCCAGCCCACGACATAGACGCCGGGCCGGACCCGCCCCCGGTCGTTGGGGACGACGGCCGCCGCCTCGTCGAACGGCAGCCCGGCGACGGGCCGGCCGCGGTGGCCGACCGAGCGGATCACCAGGCCCGCCTCGATGGTGCGGACGTCATCGGTCGCGACCGCGCGGACCGCGCCGTTGGGGCCCTCGACCAGCTCGTTGCGGGCGACCCGGACGCCGGTGACGCGGCCGTGGTCGCCCAGGATCTCGACCGGCGAAGCGGCGAAGGCGAGCACGATCCGGCGCCGCGTCGACGCCGGGTCGACCGGGCGCTCGGCGAGGTCGCGGAGCAGTGCGCTGCGCTGGTCGTCGCCGGTGAGCAGGGCGGGGTCGGCGTCGACGAGGATGTCGACGTCGTCGAGCGCGGCCAGGCCGATCAGCTCGGGGACGGTGAACGCCGCCTGCGCCGGGCCGCGCCGGCCCAGGACGACGACCTCGCGGACCGCGCTCGTCCGCAGCTGCTCGAGGGGGCCGGGGGCCAGGTCGGTGCGCTCGAGGGCGGCGAGCGGCCGGGCCAGGATGCGCGCCACGTCGAGGGCGACATTGCCGTTGCCGACGACGACCGCGCGCCCCGACGGGTTGGACTCAGCGGCGAGCGGGACGTCGAGCGCCTGCTGGTCGGGGTGGCCGTTGTACCAGCCGACGAGGGCGGTGGCGGGGAGCGAGCCGGCGAGCCCCTCGCCGGGGATGTCGAGGCTGCGGTCGGCGGAGGCGCCGACGGCGTAGACGACGGCGTCGTAGTGGGCGCGCAGGTCGGCGAGCGTCACGCCGTCGGGCGTGCCCACCTCGACGTCGAGGAAGTAGCGGAACCGCGGCTGCCGCTCGATCGCCTCGAACAGCCGGGTGACCAGCTTGGTGGAGGCGTGGTCGGGGGCGACGCCGTGGCGCACCAGCCCGTACGGCGTGCGGAGCCGGTCGTAGACGTCGACTCCGCCGATCTCGGGGTGCTTGAGCAGCTCGTCGGCCGTGTAGAGCCCCGCCGGGCCGGCGCCGATGACGGCGACCCGGAACGGGCCGCTGCGGGTGAGCCGGCGCTGCGGCGGGACCAGCGCGACCGGCGTGCGGTCGGCGTGGGGGAACCCGTCGTAGTAGGCGGCGTTGAGCTCGAGGAAGGGCAGTTGCTTCGTCGTCAGCGCGGCATCGGGGACCATCGCGCCGACCGGGCAGGCCGTGGCGCAGGCGCCGCAGCCGACGCAGGCGGTGGCGTCGACGTAGACCATCTCGGTGGTGCCGAAGCCCGGCTCGCCGGGGGCGGGGTGGATGCAGTTGACCGGGCAGGCGACGACGCACGAGGCGTCGGCGCAGCAGGACTGCGTGACGACGTACGCCATGGCTCAGGCCGCGGCGGACTTGGGCTCGCTGCGGAAGCGCGAGGGACGGCCGTCGATGCCGAGCGCGCGCCACACCAGGCGGGAGACGCGGTTCATCAGGCCCAGCTCGTCGGCGAGCATCCGGACGTCGCCGAAGGTGTCGCGCAGCAGCTTCTGGGAGGAGTCGGACTTCCAGTAGACCTCGCGCATGACGCTCTTCGGGATGCCGAGGTCCTTCTGCATCTGCCGGCTCGGCTTCATGATCACGTCGCACAGCACGCGCATGATGACCGGGAAGGCGAGCGACAGGCCGGCGCGCTGGAGGCGACCGTAGTCCTTGGAGCGCTCGACCAGGTAGGAGTGCGCGAAGCCGATGTGGCGGGCCTCCTCGGCCACGTGGATCTGCATCACGCGGGTGATGATCGGGTGCATCTCGTGACCCGAGCGGAGCACCGACTTCTGCAGGTAGTCGATCGGCTCCTCGCCGGCGAGGACGCCGAAGAAGAAGATGTTGGGCAGCGGGCCGCCGGCCAGCGACAGGAAGGGCGCGACCTTGACGAACCACTTCGGGCCGCCCTGGACGTCGATGCCGATCCGGTTGACCGCCTCCTGGAACATCTGGGTGTGGTGGCACTCCTCGGTCGCCTCGTGCGTGGAGTAGCGGAACTCCGCACGCTGGTTGGGCATCGCGATGAGGTGGCTCATGATGCCGCCGATGAGGATCTGCTCGAACTGCAGGCCGACCTTGGCGATATTCGCCATCCGGTACATGCCGATCTCGATCTGGCGCTCGCGGGGGAGCGAGCGGTACCACTCGGTGCCGCCGAGCGAGTCGACCGTGGGGAGGATCCAGCGTGGGTCGTCGGCGACGACCTCGAGCTCCGGGCTGTCCCAGGCGATGTCCTTGAACGCGTCGAAGTGCTGGTCGACCGATGCCTGGGACAGGACCCGCAGGGTGTCCTGGTAGCTCAGGCCGTCGAGGTGCGTGGTGTCGATCGGGGCGTCGGCGGTCGCAGTCATGGGTCTCGGTCCGTTCTCATCATCGAAATCGGGAGCGTGCTCGCTGTTAGCGCAACACCATGTTGCGTACATTGACCCCGGTTTTGTCAAGCAAATCGGCGGAAAACGGGGCCGAGCGGCCCGGTCGGGCCGCTCGGCGTGTGACGTGGATCGCGCGGGTGCGCCTCCTTCTCGGGGCTCGGATCGCCGGGTCGCGGTCTCACCCGGCGTTTCCGTCGCGAAAGCGGCCGGATCCGGACGGATATGCCGGGTGAGACCGCTCAGGCTGAGCGCAGGAAGCCGGCGGCGCGCCAGCGGGTGAGGGCGGCGACCAGGTCGGGGTGGTCGGCGCGATCGGCGGCCCGGCCGCCTGCGACGAGCGCGGGGACGCCGGGCTCGGCGCCGGCGTCGTAGACGACGGTGAGCCGGTTGGCCGCGCCGGCGTTGATCAGCGAGCCGAGCAGGGCGACCGGGTCGGTGCGGTCCTCGAGCGAGAGCACCTGGACGTCGGCGGGCAGCATCGGTAGTTGCGCGGACGGCGCGTTGGCGGTGACCACCTGGTCGACGACGATGCCGGGCAGGTCGGCGTGCGTCGCGATCTCGAGCGCCGCCGCGCCGCCGCTGCCGGAGCCGACGAGCATCACGCGGGTGGGCTCGTCGTCGCCCCCGTGCTCGGAGGCCGCGTCGGCCAGCGCCTTGAGGACGACGGACGCCTGGCTCGACGCGTCGCCGGAGACCAGCCGCAGCCGGCCCGCGGCGGGCGCGGGCGTCGTCGTACCGGACAGCAGGGCGAGGAGTCGGCCCGGCGCCACCCGCAGGATCCGGACGCTCTCGGCGCCGCGGGCGTCGGTGAGCAGCGTCATCAGGTCACCGAGGCCCGCGGGCGCCTCGGGGCTGTCGGCCACCGCGGCCGCGCCGGCGACCGGCGCTTCGGCGGGCAGGTCGACGGCGACGTCGCGCAGCGCGGCGCTCCAGTCGTCGGTGAGCGGGGCGATGCCGGAGGCGCGCAGGCCGCCGGCGCGGGCGGACCGGCCCGCGTCGCCGCTGAGGACGCCGGCGGTGAGCAGGCCGCGCATCTGCAGGCTGTCGAGGACGCCGCCGCCGGTGGTGACGTGCTCCATCAGCTCGGGGTTGGCCTCGGCCAGCTCGCCGAGATAGGCCGCGACGCCGTCGCGGTCGAGCGCGTCGGTCTCGATCAGTCCGGCCGCGACGATCGCGCCGCCGAGGTTGACCTCGGGCGCGAGGTAGCCGATCGCCTTGCCGGCGATCGAGCCCAGCGTCTGGTACGCCGCCGCCTGCAGCTCGTCGATCCAGCGGTAGGTGAGCACGGTGGCGCGGAGCACCAGGGCGTCGGCGTCGAGCTCGATCGACCGGCTGAGCAGGCCGCTCTTGCCGGTCGTCGCGGCGCGGACCTCCTCCTCGGCGGTCGCCCAGGTGGTCGGCGAGAGCGGCGCGGAGTCGGCGACCTCGGGATCGGCGAGGACGTCGTGGCCGAGCTGCGACCACTCCCGCATCTGCGCGCCGGCGTCGTCGAAGAGGTCGGCCAGGCGCAGCATCTGGTCGTACTTGTCGGCCAGATCGGCCGCCTCGACCGCGCTCAGCGGCTGCTCGGCGCTCAACGGGCCACCTCCCCGAGAGCCGGGGCGACGACCGCGGCGAGCTCGTCGGGCGCGGCCGCCCGGACCTCCAGCCGCAGCACGCCGTCGTCGTGGTGGGGGCGCAGCGCGCGCCAGCCGTCGGCGAGCAGCGTCCAGGAGACGACGCCGACGGTGTCGACCGCCGCGCCGGACACGTCGGCGACGAGCGCGCGGAGCCGGCCCTGGGCCTCGCTGGACAGGGCGCCGAGGATCCGGACGACGGCGTCGTCGGCGAGCACCCCCGCGCCGGCGCGGACGGCGCCGGTGTGGCGCGCCGCGAGCACCGGGAGCAGGTCGCCACGCCCGGCGGTGCACGCCTCGGCCGCGGCGTCGGCGAGCTCGAACGGCAGGTCGACGTACGACGGGACGGCAGAGTGGCCGACCGCGACCTCCTCCGACAGCGCGGCCACGCGGGCCAGCTCGACGGGCCAGGCGTCCGTGGCGAACCAGCCGAGCTCGAAGACGATCCCGTCGGCGGTCGCGAGCGAGGCGACGGCGGCGCCGTCGTGGCGGTGCCAGACCTTGGCCTGCATGCCGACCATGCTCACGTCGGCGTCGAGTGCGAACCGCGGCGCGGCGAGCAGGCCGATCGCGCCGGCGACACCGGGGTCGAGGACGTCGCCGTCGGTGAGCCCGCGCCGGGCGAGCGACTCGGCCGGGTCGTGCAGCGCGGCGACCGCCGACCGGTAGGCCTCGTCGTCGAGCGCGGTCGGGCTCTGGCCGAGCCGGGCCTGCATGGCGTCGGTCCGCCGCGGCTCGGCGACCTCGAAGGGCAGCGGCGCGTCGCCGGCGAGCCGGGCGGCGAGCTGCAGCTCGGCCAGGGTGAGGCCGACCCGGCGGGGCGCGGCGGCGATCGGGTTGGGCGCGGCGGCCGGCTCGGGGCGGACGGCGACGGTGGTGAGGTCGATGGTGGGCACGTCAGCGCTCCAGTCCGGGGACGTCGACCGTGAGCCAGTCGCGGTGGCCGGGCGGAGGCGGGGTGAACGCGACCAGCGCCTCGTCGAGTGGGTCGGGCGCGATCTGCGCGGCACCGTCGGGGCCGTCGGCGGTGTCGGCGGTGTCGGCGTTGCGGCGGTCGATGGCGGCGATCCGCGCCCGGGCGTCGGCGACGAGCGCGGTGACGCGGGCCTGGGTCGCTCCGATCTCGTCGAGGACGCCGTCGACGCTCTCGGCGTGGTCGGCCAGCGCGTCGGCGGCGCTGGTGTGCCGGTCGGCGGCGGCGCGGAGGTGGCTGGCGCGGTCGGTGACCCGCTCGCGCATCGACTCGGCCGCCCGACCCGTCCAGCCCAGCCGTTCGACGCGAGCGACCAGCTCGTCGGCGAGGGCGCGCACGTCGGCCCCCTGGTCACGAAGCTCCGAGACGCGGCGCCGGATGATCTCGCTGTCGCCGTACATGAGTCGCGCCCTACCCCGTCCGCCCCCGGTCAAACCTCGGACCGGATGCGCACCCGCCGCGCCGCCAGGACGACGGGAAGCGCGATCGTGAGCAGCAGCCCGACGCCGGCGAACCACAGGCCGTCGGTGGAGCTCTCGTCACCGGGCTCGGTGAGGATGCCGATCAGGCCGAGCGCCAGGGCCACGGACAGCGCGGCCCGCAGCAGCACCCACCACCACGGCCGTTTGCGCCAGCGGTCTGCTCGCGGGTGGGGCGTCCGCGCCCGGGCGAGCAGGGCAGCGGCGGCCTCGTGGTCGTACCAGCGGTCGGGCACGGGATAGTCGCTCGGCTCGGGGAGGCCGCGGGCCTGGCGGGTCCGGCGGGCGCGGTACTGCTCGCGGGAGAGGTGCGCGGTGAAGATCCCCAGCGGGGCGCTCAGCGCGGTCATGGCCAGGCCGCCCCACGCCGGCGAGCCGCCCCGGGCGACCGGGACGAGGACGACCAGCCAGGAGGCGACGAACATCGCCACGAAGAACGCGGTGAGGATCGCCAGCCCCCACCAGCTGGTCACCTGGATGCCGGCGGTGACCGGCCCGAGGCCGATCTCGTCGGGCCGATAGCTGTGCAGCTCGCCGGTGCGCGTCAGCCGCAGGACCCGCTCCTCGCCGCGTGCGACGGCGGCCCGGTGCTCGGCGTGGATCGCGTCGTTGCGCTGCTCGAGCTCCCGACGGTCGACCACGCCGGCACCCTAACCGTCCGGCCCCCGGCCTCAGCCGGCGGCGGTGGTCGTGGCGGTGGTCGTGGCGGTGGCGCGGTGCAGGCGGGTGCGGGTCTCCGTCTCGGCGACGACCCGGCCGCCGCGGACCACCCAGCGCGGCGCCGCGTGCTCGCGAAGCAGGTCGACGACCCGCTCGGAGCCGTGCACGCACAGGTCGGCGGCCGTGCCCTCGGCGATCCCGTCGCCCGGCAGGCCGAGGACGCGCGCCGCGCGGTCGGTGACCAGCTCGACGAGGCGCACCTGGTCGGGGCCGGTCAGGAACTGCAGGAGGTGCGCGCCCAGGAAGGCGACCTCCAGCATGTTGTGCCGGCCGAAGGGGTAGTAGGCGTCCTCGATGTCGTCCTGGCCCAGCGCCACGGCGAGGCCGTCGTCGAGGAACGCGCGCACCGGCAGGTGCAGCGGTCCGGTGTGCGGGTCGGACACGAAGCCGAGCCCCGCGGCCTTCGCCAGCTGGATCAGCCGGAGCACGGACGGCGTCGGGTAGGTGCCGATCGCGCGACCGTGGCAGGCGACGCCGCGGCCCTGCAGCCCGTGCTCGATCATCGCCTCGGCCAGCATCGCGGTGGTGCGCAGGCTCGGGTCTCCCGCGTCGTCGACGAGCATCGCGACCCGGTGACCACCGGCCGCGGCGACCCGGCACGCCCAGTCGACGTGCTCGCGGGCCTCGCGGTCGGTGCTCTCCAGCCACGGGATGCCGCCGACCACGTCGGCGCCCATCCGCATCGCCTCCTCGCACAGCTCGGCCGCGCCGGGATCGCGGAGCAGGCCGTCCTGCGGGAAGGCGACGACCTGCAGGTCGACCAGGCCGCGGTACTCCTCACGGACGGCGAGCACCGCCGCCATGCCCTCGAGCCCCGCGGTCGTGTCGACGTCGACGAACGCCTGGACGTGGAGCGTGCCGTAGGTGAGCGCCTCGTCGAGCGCGCGTCGTACGTTGGGCATGATCCAGGTGCGGTCGTAGTGCTTCTTGACGGCCGAGGCGTCCTCGACGATCGAGCGCATCGCGTTGCCCATCGTGTCGGAGGTGTACGCCGTCAGCGCGCCGTCGCCGGCGAGCGGCAGCGTGTAGACCTTGTCGAGGTGCATGTGCCCGTTGACGAAGGACGACGTCACGAGCGCGCCGCCCGCGTCGATCGTGGTCGTCGCCTCGGGCGTGGGCGCCCCGGCCTCGCGGACCAGGCTGATCTGCCCGCCGGCGACGCCGATGCTCACCACCCGTCCGTCGAGCAGGCGGGCGTCGTGGACCAGCAGGTCGAGCGTCTCGGTCATCGTGTTCTCCTCAGTGGGCCAACATGTCTGACAGGTAACGTACAAGATGTCTGACAGGTTGACCAGCGTCTCCGCGGGCCGGGAGGCCGATAGGGTTCCGGCGTGAGCGACCCGGCCGAGAGTGCGCCCGCCTCGCTCGAGGAACGCCTCGAGCGGATGTGGGTCGACGCCGCGCGCAGCGGACGCCGGCTCCCCGGCGAGCCCGCGCTCGCGGCGGCGCTCTCGAGCAGCCGCCCGGCCGTGCGCGAGGCGCTGATCCGGCTCGAGGAGCGCGGCTACATCCACCGCCGCAAGGGCGCCGACACCACGGTCAACCAGGCGCTGCTCGACATCCCGGCCCGCTTCGACAGGCGGATCGAGGAGTCCGAGCTGATCCGGGCGATGGGGCAGGAGCCGCGGCTCGACGTCCTCGCGTCGGCGGTCGAGCGGATCACCCTCGACGAGGCCACCACCCACGACCTCAGCCCCGGCACCGCGGTGCTGCGGGTGGTGAAGCGGTGGTCGGCCGACGGCGTCCCGGTGCTGCTCGCGCGCGACGCCGTCCCGGTGCTGCAGGGCGATGCCGGTGACGTCGACCCGGCGCTGCCCATGGTCGACATCGCGGTCGCGCTGACCGGCGAGCGGGTCGAGTGGGAGGTCGTCCGGCCCGGCGCCGAGGCCTTCGACGCCGAGCAGGCCGCGCAGGTCGACCGACCGGTCGGCGAGCCAGCTCTCGCGCTCGACGTCACGGGCGTCGCCCGCACCGGCCAGGTCTGCTACTGGACGTCGGAGCTCCACGTCCGCGGCGCCTTCCGCTACGCGATGGTGCGCCGCGCCGACTGGCGCTGAGCCCTACAGGCTGCCGTCGAGCCGGTCGAGAGCGGTGGTGATGTCGTCGGCCGTCCCGGCGAAGCTGAACCGCAGGAACCGCCCGCCCTCGACGACGTCGAAGTCGACGCCGGTCGCGACCGCGACGCCGGTGCGCGCGAGCAGGTCGCGGCAGTAGGCCATCGAGTCGTCGGTGAGGTGGCGGACGTCGGCGTAGGCGTAGAACGCGCCGTCGGCCGGGGCGAGCCGGTCGATGCCGAGCCGGCGCAGACCGTCGAGGAGCAGGCCGCGGTTGTGGGCATAGCGCGCGACGTGGCCGTCGAGCTCGGCGTACGACGTGTCGTCGAAGGCGGCGAGCGCGGCGTGCTGGGCCAGCGCGGGCGGGCAGATCGAGAAGTTGCCGGTCAGCACGTCGACCGGTCGGCGCAGCCGTTCGGGCGCGAGCATCCAGCCCAGCCGCCAGCCGGTCATCGAGAAGTACTTGGAGAACGAACCGAAGACGATCGCCTCGCGGGAGGTCTCCCAGGCGCAGCCCGCGCGCGAGCCGGCGTACTGGATGCCGTGGTAGATCTCGTCGGAGACCAGCTGGACGCCGTTCTCCTCGCACCAGCGGGCGATCGCGGCGAGCTCCTCGGGCAGCAGCATGGTGCCGGTCGGGTTGGCCGGGCTGGCCACGACCAGGCCGTCGAGCGGCTGCCGCGCGTGTGCCTCGGCGAGCTGCTCGACGGTGGGCTGGAAGCGGGTCGCCGGGCCGGTCGGGATCTCGGTCAGGTCGCAGCCGAGCGCGGCCAGCACGTTGCGGTAGCAGGGGTAGCCCGGTCGCGCGATCGCGACGCGGGCACCCGCGTCGAAGGCGGCCAGGAACGCCAGCAGGAAGCCGCCGCTCGACCCAGTCGTGACGATGACGTCGTCGGCCGCGACCGCGACGTCGTACGTGCGGCGGTAGTGGCCGGCGATCGCCTCGCGCAGCTCGACGATGCCGGTCGCAGTCGTGTAGCCGAGCGGGTCACCGCTGCCCAGCAGCCGGATCGCCGCCGTGTTGACGGGCGCCGGCGCGCCGGTGCTCGGCTGGCCGGCGACCAGGTTGACCAGGTCGCCGTGGGTGCGCTGCCGCTCGGCCGCCGCGGCGAGCAGGTCCATGACATAGAAGGGCGGGACGTTCGCCCGGGCGGCGGCGGTGAGGCGGTCGGTCACGTTCCGACCCTACGGCGAAGCACCGGACGTCTCGGTCGCCCCCGGGGGCTTTCGGCGACCGAAGCGTCCGGGTACGACGGCCACGGGTCAGCGGGTGGCGGCGTGGCGACCCGCGCGACGGCCGAAGAAGGAGCCCTCACCGAGTTGGGTGCCGGAGCAGTAGCCGGCGCCGTCCTGGGCGATATTCGAGGCGCACGCGCCGGCGGCGTAGAGACCCGGCACCACCGAGCCGTCGGTGCGGCGGACCTCGCCGTCGACGGTCGTCGTCATGCCGCCGATGGTGAAGCCGGCGTACAGCGCGACGCCCAGCGACAGGTCGAGGACCGCCCACGGGCCGGCGGTCTGCGGCGCGATCCAGTCAGGGTGCTTGTGGAAGTCGGGGTCCTCGCCCTGGGCGGCGTACTCGTTGTAGCGCTCGACGGTCTTGACCAGCGAGCCGGTGGGCATGTCGAGGCCGGCCTCCATCTCCTCGAGCGTCTCGAAGCCGTCCTTGAGCGGGACGAGGGGCATGTGGTCCTCGCCGAGGTGCTCGCTGTCGACGATCAGGTAGGCGACCGCGTCGGGCTGCTTGAGCACCTGGTACGAGGTCCGCGCGTGGTAGCTGTCCTCGGCGACGAAGCGCTGCCCGTCCTTGTTGACGATGATCCCCTTGCACCGCGACGACGGCGGGTAGAACGGCGCGGTGATGAACGGCTCGTCCATGTTCTCCAGGCCGGCGCCGACCGACTCGCCGAGGCGGATGCCCAGCCCGTCGTCGTACGTCGAGCCGAGGGTGAACAGCGTCCGCGAGCCGAGCGCGGGCGTGTAGCGGGCGACCATGTCGGGGTTCATCACGAAGCCGCCGGCGGCGATGACGACGCCGTCCGCGCGGACGACGCCGGTCCGGTCGAAGGACTTCCAGGCGATGCCGACGACGCTGCCGGTGTGCGGGTCGCCGTCGACCACGAGGTTGGTCGCGCCGGTCTCGTAGCGGACCTCGACGCCGGCCTTCTCGCACTGCTCGCGCAGCAGGTCCATGACGATCCGCGTGCCCTCGGTGTCGCCCGGGACCGGCACCTTGTGGCCGCGCGGCGCGGGCCTGACCTGGTCGCGGAACGGCCAGACCTTCTCGTTGCCGGTGAACATCAGGCCCTCGGTACCGGGCTGGATGACCGCCTTGCCGGGGAAGTAGGAGCGCTCGAACTCGAAACCCAGGTCCTCGAGCCAGTCGAAGTGGGCGACGGATCCCTCGCAGTAGGCGCGGATCTTCTCCTCGTCGGGGCTCTTGGTGCTGGCCATCAGGTAGTCGACCATCGCCTCGACCGAGTCCTCGTGGCCGGTCGCCTGCTGCACGGCCGTGCCGCCGCCGAGGTAGAAGTGGCCGCCGGACATGGACGACGTCCCGCCGTGGACGGCCGCCCGCTCGAGCAGCAGCACCCGCGCGCCGGCGCGTGCGGCCTCGAGCGCCGCGCAGCCGCCGGCGATGCCGAAGCCGACGACCACGACGTCGTACCGCTCGGTGTCGGCGGTGAGGATGCTGGCGTCGAGGACGTCGGGAAGGGCCAGCCCGGCGGGAGTCGCGGTGGTCATGCCCCTAAATCTAGAACATGTTCTATTGGATAGACTAGCGATCCTCCCACCCGACGAGAGCCGAGTGATCTTTGAGCTTCGACGTCCACCAGCTCGACATGTTCCTGCTGATCGGCGCCGGGGTCACCTTCCTCGCCGTGCTGGCGGTCCGGATGTCGTCCGGGCTCGGCCTGCCCAGTCTTCTGGTCTACCTGCTCATGGGGGTGGCGCTGGGGGAGTCCGGGCTCGGCATCGGCTTCGAGGACGCGCAGCTCGCGCACGCGCTGGGCTTCGGGGCACTGGCGGTCATCCTGGCCGAGGGCGGTCTGACGACCAACTGGCGTGACGCCCGGCCGGCGATGCGGATGGGGCTCTCCCTCGCCACGATCGGCGTGCTGGTGTCGATCGCCGTCGTGGCGGTCGGGGCGCACGTCCTGCTCGGGCTGTCGTGGCAGCTCGCCATCCTGCTCGGCGCGGTCTGCTCGCCGACCGACGCGGCGGCGGTGTTCTCGGTGCTGCGGGTCGTCCCGCTGCCGAAGCGGATCACCGGCACGCTCGAGGCCGAGTCGGGTCTCAACGACGCGCCGACCGTCGTCCTCGTGACGCTCGTGTCGTCCGGCGCGGCCGCCGAGCACGGCCTGCTCGGCACCACCGGCATCGTCGCCTACGAGCTGGTCGCGGGTGTCCTCTTCGGCCTGGCCGCGGGCTTCGGCGGCGCCTGGGTGATGCGCCGGGTCGCGCTGCCGTCGTCCGGTCTCTACCCGATCGCGGTGCTCTGCCTGACGCTCATCGGGTACGGCGCCGCGGCCGCCGTCCACGCCAGCGGGTTCGCCGCCGTCTACGTCGCCGCGCTCGTGCTCGGCAACGCCGAGCTGCCGCACCGGGTCGCGACCCGCTCGTTCGTCGAGGGCCTGGCCTGGCTGGCGCAGATCGGGCTGTTCGTCATGCTCGGCCTGCTGCTCTCGCCGGACCGGCTCAGCTGGACGATCATCGGCATCGCCATCGTCGCGGGCAGCATCCTGACCTTCGTGGCGCGGCCGCTGTCGGTGCTGGTCAGCTCGGTGGTGCGGCCGATGCCCCTGCCCGAGCTGGCGTTCCTGTCCTGGGCGGGCCTGCGCGGCGCCGTCCCCATCGTCCTGACCACGATCCCGCTCGCCGCGGGGGTGCACGGCGCGACCCGGCTCTTCGACATCGTCTTCGTGCTGGTCGTGCTCGACACGCTGATCACCGGCCCGACCCTGCCGCTGACCGCCCGGATCCTGCGCGTCGCCCGTCGTTCCGAGCCACGCGGCATCGAGGTCGAGGCCGCCCCACTCGACCGGGTCGCCGCCGACCTGCTCCAGATCACGATCGCGCCGAGCTCGAAGATGCACGGCGTCGAGGTGGGCGAGCTGCGGCTGCCCGTGGGCGCCAACGTCTCGATGATCGTGCGCGACGGAGTCACGATGGTGCCCGAGCGTCGTACCGTGCTGCGCCACGGCGACGACCTGATCGTCGTCACGCCGCGCAAGCTGCGCGAGGCGACCGAGGAGCGGCTACGTCAGGTCAGCGCGGGAGGCCGGCTCGCGCAGTGGCTGCACGAATAGCGCCGTCAGCCCCTAGCCGGCGTCCGGCTGCGAGCTGAGTGGCGGCGTGCAGACGTAGGAGTCCTGCTGCGCGGTGACCGTCTTGCGGCCCTGCTTCACGCCCTGGAACCTCTTGCCGACCACGATCGTGATGCCCGGATAGGCGGAGGCCTTGTCGACGATCTGGGTGCCCTTGCCGAGGTACGACGCCAGCAGGATCGCGGCCGGGTCCTTCGGGTTCTTCGCCCACACCTGCGCGGCGATCGGGCCGCCGTCGACCGACAGGTTGCCCTTCTTGCCCTCGGCGAAGCCGAAGCCGGTGAGCCGGGTCATCGTCTTGCCGGCCAGGCCGTTGGCGCCGCCCGCGTTGAGGACGGTGACCAGCACCTGCGGCGGCGCGAGCTCGTCGCCGGCGGCGATGAGGGTGTCATTGCACGCGGCCGGCACGACCTTCTCCGGGAAGGGCGCGGTCACCTTCGCCCACGCCCAGACGATGGCCGCCAGGAAGATCGCGGCGAGGACGGCGAGGGTGATCGCGGAGCGGCTGTTCGCCCGCACGTCGAGGTTCACGAGCACGCCCTTCGGGTGGTCTTCATGGGATCAGCCTTCCATCCGGATCACGCGGGCATGCAGGACGTGGCGCTGTTGCAGGGCCGCCCGCAGCGCGCGGTGGAGTCCGTCCTCCAGGTAGTAGTCGCCCTGCCACAGCACCACGTGGGCGAACAGGTCGCCGTAGAACGTCGAGTCCTCGTCGAGCAGCGACGAGAGCTGGAGCGTGTCCTTGGTGGTCACCAGCTGGTCGAGCCGGATCTGGCGCGGCGGCACGGCCGCCCACCCCTTGGAGGTGAGGCCGTGGTCGGGATAGGGACGCCCGACCCCCACGCGCTTGAAGATCACGGATTCGGAGTCTACGGGTCGGGTTGAGGCCTCCCGTGCGACACCGTGTCCGCCTAGAGTCTCCGCATGACCCAGGAGCAGACGACCCCTGCCACTGCGAGTGCCCCGGCCGAGGCCGCGGCCGACCCGGTCGAGGCGGCGATCGCCCCCGGCTATGCCTTCGCGGGCCCCGCGCTCGAGCTCGGCGGACTGATGGCCGGCCCCGACGAGCTGACGTCGAGCACGATCCGGATCCCGCTCGCCATGCTCAACCGGCACGGACTGGTCGCGGGCGCCACCGGCACCGGCAAGACCAAGACCCTCCAGCTGCTCGCCGAGCAGCTGAGCGCCGCCGGCGTACCGGTCTTCGCGGCCGACATCAAGGGCGACCTCTCCGGCCTCGCCACCGCGGGCCAGGCCAACGACAAGCTGCTCGCGCGGACCGCGTCGGTCGGTCAGAAGTGGGAGGCCACGGCCTTCCCGGTGGAGTACTACGCACTCGGCGGGCAGGGCACCGGCGTCCCGGTGCGGGTGACCGTGACGGCGTTCGGGCCGACCCTGCTGAGTCGGGTGCTGGGGCTCAACGACACGCAGGAGTCCAGCCTGGGACTGGTGTTCCACTACGCCGACAAGCAGGGCCTGCCGCTGCTCGACCTGTCCGACCTGCGGGCCGTCGTCCAGCACCTCACCAGCGACGAGGGCAAGGCCGACCTCAAGGACCTCGGCGGGCTGTCGTCGGCGACCGCGGGCGTCATCCTGCGCGAGCTCATCGCCTTCGCCGACCAGGGCGCCGAGGCGTTCTTCGGCGAGCCGGAGTTCGATTCCGCGGACCTGCTGCAGCAGGCGCCCGACGGCCGCGGCCTGATCAGCCTGGTCGAGCTGCCGAACCTGCAGGACCGGCCGGCGATCTTCTCCACCTTCTTGATGTGGCTGCTCGCCGACCTCTTCCACGACCTGCCCGAGGTCGGCGACGTCGACCAGCCCAAGCTGGTGTTCTTCTTCGACGAGGCGCACCTGCTGTTCAAGGACGCGTCGAAGGCCTTCCTCGAGTCGATCGCCCAGACGGTGCGGCTGATCCGATCGAAGGGCGTCGGCGTCTTCTTCGTGACGCAGAGCCCGACCGACGTACCCGACGACGTCCTGGCGCAGCTCGGCTCCCGCATCCAGCACCAGCTCCGCGCCCACACGCCCAATGACGCCAAGGCGCTCAAGGCGACCGTCAACACCTACCCGAAGAGCGCGTACGCCGACCTCGGCGAGGTGATCACCACCCTGGGCATCGGCGAGGCGATCGTCACCGTCATGGGCGAGAAGGGCGCGCCGACGCCCGTCGCCTGGACCCGCCTGCGCGCGCCCGAGTCGCTGATGGCCCCGAGCACGCCCGAGTCGATGGCCGCGACCGTCGCGGCCAGCCCGCGTCAGGCGAAGTACGCCGAGGAGGTCGACCGCGAGTCGGCCCGCGAGATCCTCGCCAAGAAGCTGGAGGAGGGCGCGAAGGCCGTGCAGGAGGCCGCTCCGGAGTCGGCGCCGAAGCCGGCCCCGAAGGCGGCCCCGAAGGCGGCCCCGAAGTCGAAGGCCAAGAAGGACGACGGCGGCGGGGCCGGCGAGATCGTCAAGGACGTCGTGCAGTCGTCGGCGTTCAAGCAGTTCATGCGCACGGCGGCGTCGGAGATCGCGCGGGGGATGTTCGGCACCGCCCGCCGGAGGCGCTGAGGCTGTCGCTCAGGCGGTCCAGCGGACAGCGTCGTCGACGAAGTCGGCGAGCCGGTGGACGCCGCGCAGGTCGCTGCGCTCGTCCATCAGGCGGGTCAGCTTGGCGGCGTGGCGGTCGCGCAGCTCGATGCGGCGGGCAAGGCTGGAGTCCAGCGGGGTGGTCTCCTCGGTGGCCAGGTCGTTGATCTTGTCCATGCCTCCAGCGTGCTGGTGACAGGTTGCCGATCGGCCGCGCCGCGGTTACGACTCGGTGTCGTCGCCTGTGATCGCGACTACACGCCGGCCAGGACGTCGTACGCCTCGACCATCGCGGGCCCGTACCAGGTCAGCAGCCGGCCCGACACCAGCCTGGTCGGCGCCTCGGTGAAGGCCTCCGGGCCGTCGTCGGCGGTGAAGACGTAGGGCTCGTCGGGGAGCAGGACCAGGTCGATGTCGGCGCGGTCGATGTCGGCGAGGTCGACGTGGGGGTAGCGCTCGTCGCCGTCCCCGCTGTCGAAGGCGTTGGCCCAGCCGAGGCGGCGGAGCAGGTCGCCGGTGTAGGTCCGGGGGCCGACGACCATCCACGGGTCGCGCCAGATCGGCACCGCCACGCGGCCTCGTGGCACCGCGGCCTGGCCGCTCCAGCGGGCCTCGGCCTGCGTGAGCCAGGCGGGGCGGGGGAGGGCGAGCGCGTCGTCGTACAGGCGGGCGAGGGAGGCGAGCGCCTGCGGCACTGTCTCGATGTCCGTCACCCAGACCGGGACGCCGGCGTCGCGGAGCCGGCGTACGTCGAGGGCGCGGTTCTCCTCCTTGTTCGCGACCACCAGATCGGGCCGCAGCGCGCGGATCGCGGCCAGGTCGGGATTCTTGGTGCCGCGGACCCGCGTGACGTCGAGGTCGGCCGGGTGCGTGCACCAGTCGGTGGCGCCGACCAGCCGCTCGGGGGCGTCGGTCGCGAGCGCCTCGGTGATCGACGGGACGAGCGAGACGATGCGGGTGGGCGCCTGGGGGAGCGCAACGTCAGCTCCGAGATCGTCGACGGTCACGGACCTATGATCCATGCGTGGACGCGATCTTCGGATGGTCGGTGCTGGCGCTGGTGTTCGTCGACGAGATCCTCGCCATGATCGCCTTCGGCGTCTGGGGCTGGGACCACGATCCCCGGTGGCTGCTCGTGTGGCTGCTGCCGCTCGTCGGAGTGGTCGTGTGGGCGTTCTTCGCCTCGCCCCGAGCGATGTACGGCGGCCGGGTGGTGCGGCCGGTCGTGAAGGTCGTGGTCTTCGCGGTCGCGTGCCTGGCGCTGTGGGCGGCGGGGCATCACGGGCTGGCCGTCGCGCTGTTGGTGTTCTCGGTAGTCGTCAACGGGTTGGCGCAGCTGCCGAGCATCCGGGTCCTGGTCGACGAGGACTGAGCTCCTCGGGGCTCGAGCGTCGCCGGGCGGGCTGGGCTTCGGGGCGTGGTCGGGGCGCCGGCCTGAGCCCGCTTGTAACTCGGTGTTCGTGTATCCACCACGGTGCTTCGTCGTCCACCACAGGCTCATGACCGGTCATGACCCTGTGGTGGATTCCCGGACACCGAGTTACATGACCGGTGGCCGAGCCCGCGGAGCCCGTCAGCGCAGCGCGAGACACCCCGACGTGACCGGCTCCCACCCGATCCCGCCGTCCTCCGCCACCCTCTTGTCCAGACCCTCCGCGATCTCGGCCGGCCACGGCGCGGTCTTGCGCTCGGCGATCTCGACGCACAGGAAGATCTCCTCGAACACGCACGCCACCCGCTGGTTGGTGTCGTCGAGGATGTAGACGAGCGCGTGCGCCGCCCGATCCGCGCGGCCGAGCAGGCGCACCCGCACCGACATCTGGTCGCCGGTCTTCAGCTCGTGCAGGTAGGTCAGGTGGTGCTCGGCCGAGAGGCACGCGAAGCCGGAGATGACCGGCCAGTTGAAGGGGATGCCGACCGAGTAGAGCGACTCGTCGAGCCCCTCGCTGCCGATGCCGAGGTAGTGCCGGACGTTGAGGAAGCCGTTGCTGTCCTCGAAGGCGCTGGGTACCGGCTGGACCGCGTAGGCGGGCAGGCTGGCGAGCTGGTCGTACGTCGGCTGGGTGCTCATGAAACGGACCCTAGCGGGGTCGACCGGGGATTGGTCGCCAGCGACACCACCGGCGTACCCTGGGCGGAGTAGTTCCCATCCGTGGGTGCATCTACCTCGCGCCGGTGCAAGGCCGGCGGTCCAAGGCGGCACCGGTTCCAACCTTGGACGAGGTCATGACAGATCACGCACCTTCTCTGGTCCGCGCCGCCGGCCGCTCGTACTTCCCGATCGCGCTCGTCGCGCGTCTCCCCTACGCGATGATGGTCGTCGGGGTCCTCACGCTGGTCGTCGCGGGGCGTGACTCGCTCGCGTTCGGCGGTCTCAACTCCGCGGTCGTCGGGCTCGGCGCGGCGTGCGTCGGGCCGCTGCTCGGTGCGGCGGCCGACCGGTTCGGACAGCGCACCGTGCTGCTGGTCAGCGGGGTCGCGTCCACGACGGCGCTCGGCCTGATGGCGTGGGTGGTCTACAGCCCGCTTCCGTCGTACGCCGTCCTGGCGGTGGCCTTCCTCGTCGGCGCGAGCGCGCCGCAGATCGCGCCGATGTCGCGCAGCCGGCTGGTCCAGATCATCGGCGCGCGGATCGCGCCGGGGCGCCGCTCGCGGACGTTCGACGCGACCATGGCCTACGAGTCCGCGGCCGACGAGCTGGTGTTCATCGTCGGGCCGTTCATCGTCGGCCTGCTCGGTACGACGCTCGACCCGTGGGCCCCGGTGGCCGGCGCGGCCGTGCTGACCCTCGTCTTCGTCTCCGCCTTCGCGCTGCACCCTTCGGCCCTGGCCGCCGCGGGCAGTCACGAGCAGGCGTTGCCGCCCGCGCCGGCGCGCGAGCTCGCCCGCCCGGCACTGCTCGCCGTGGTGGCGGGCATCTTCGGCGTCGGGCTCTTCTTCGGCTCGATGCTGACGTCGCTCACGTCGTTCATGGCCGACCACGGCGACGCCGCGAGCGCCGGCCTCGTGTACGGCGTGATGGGCATCGGCTCCGCGGCCCTGGCACTCGGCGTGGCCCTCTTCCCGGCGTCCTTCGCGCTGCGCGCACGCTGGCTGGTGTTCGGCGCGATCATGCTGGGCGGCGCGGTGCTGCTGCCGTTCGTGTCGTCGGTGGGCGCGATGTGCGCCGTCCTGCTGCTCATCGGCACGGGCATCGGGCCGACCATGGTCACCCAGTACAGCCTCGGCGCCCACCGCAGCCCGCTCGGCCGCTCGGCCACGGTGATGACGATCCTCGGCTCGGCCGTGATCGTCGGGCAGTCGACGGCGTCGGCGATCACCGGAAGCGTGGCCGACCTGTTCGGCACCGACGCGGCGCTGTTCCTGCCGATCGTGGCGGCGGGCGTCGTCGTCCTGGCGGGCGTGGTCAACGCGGCACAGCCCCACCCGGCACAAACTGCCCCCGAAATCACGCCGACCCGGCAGAAAGTGGCTTCGTAGCGAGCTCGTTTCTGCCGGGTCCGCGCGAATCCTGAGCCAGTTTCTGCCGGGTCGGCGGGAATCCTGAGCCAGTTTCTGACGGGTCGGCGGGAATCCTGAGCCAGTTTCCGGCGGGTCAGAAGAGGTCGGGCACCGTCCAGCCGTCGAGGTCGTACTCGGCGAGGAACTCGTCCGCGAAGCCCTTCATCGCCGCCACGTCACCGCGCGCCTGCGCGGCGAAGAGCAGCTCGGCCTTCACGTTCTCGTGGTTGCCCGAGTAGTTCCGCTCGTACAGCTCGTGGCGGCCGCCGAACTCCGAGCCGATCGAGTCCCACAGCGCCTTCATCACCTTGACCCGGTCGACGGCGGTCACGCCGTTGGAGCCGCGCACGTACTTGTCGAGGTAGGGGCGCACCTCCGCCGACTTGAAGTCCGCGGCACCCGACGGCAGGTAGATCAGGCCCGAGGCGACGTCCTGCTCGATGATCTCCTTGACCCGCGGATAGCCGTGGATCATGAACATCCGGTACGTCAGGCCGTACTCCAGCTTCGGGATCACCGCGTCGCCCACCCACGGCTCGGGGTCGCGGGCCATCGACTCGGTGAGCGACCAGAACAGGTTGCGCCAGCCGATGACCTCGCCGACCCGGGTCTGGACGCCGCGGAAGTCGCCGGAGCCGGTGGCGTCGAGTGCCTTCATGAGCAGGCCGGCGATGAAGTCGAGCTTGACCGCGAGGCGGGTGCAGCCCTGGAAGGTGAAGCGGGGGAGGAAGCCGGACTGCGGGAAGAAGGCGTTGATCCGGTCGACGTCGCCGTACATGAAGACGTTCTCCCAGGGCACGAGCACCTTGTCGAAGATGAAGATGGTGTCGTTCTCGTCCATCCGGCTCGACAGCGGGTAGTCGAACGGCTCGCCGTTCTGCGCCGCCTGCTCGGTGTACGACGAGCGGCAGATCAGCTTGATGCCCGGCGCGTCCATCGGCACGGTGCAGATCAGCGCGAACTGCTTCTTGCGGATCGGCAGGCCGTAGTGGGCGATGAAGTTGTAGTTGGTGATCGCGGACCCGGTCGCGACGACCTTCGCGCCCGACACGATGAGGCCGGCGTCGGTCTCCTTCTCGACCTTCATGTAGACGTCGCCGACCTCGTCCGGCGGCAGGTTGCGGTCGACCGGCGGGTTGATGATCGCGTGGTTCCAGTACAGGACCTTCTCCTGCGACTCGCGGTACCACCGCTCGGCGTTCGCCTCGAAGGGCGCGTAGAGCTCCTTGTTGGCGTGCAGCGTGCCGAGGAAGCTGGCCTTGTAGTCGGGGCTGCGGCCCATCCACCCCCACGTCATCTTCGCCCAGCGGGCGATCGCGTCGCGCTCCTTGAGCAGGTCGGCGGACGACGTCGGCGTCTTGAAGAAGGGCATCGTGACGCCGCCGTTGCCGGTGTCGGTGGGCACGGTGAGCTCGTCGACGTGCGGGCCGGTGTGGAGGGCGTCGTACAGGCGGGCGGTCATCCGGATCGGGTTGCGGAACGCCGGGTGCGTGGTGACGTCCTTGACCCGCTCGCCGTGGAGGTAGATCTCCCGGCCGTCGCGGAGGCTCTCGATGTACTCGTCGCCGGTCATCGGCCGGGAGGCGAAGTTGGTCTGCTGGTTGGCGGGCGCGTTCGCCGCCGGGTTGACGGTCGGGGTGTCCGAGGCGGCCTCGGCGAGGGTGTCGGTCATCGGGTTCTCCTCAGTAGTGGGTGTCGGCCGGCACGAGCGCGCCGAACCAGCTGGTGTGGGGGTCGTCCTGGCAGCCCAGCCAGACCGCGTCCGACGAGCGGCTCCCGATCTGGTGGAAGGCGCTGTCGTGGAAGAGCAGGGGACGGCGGCCGGTGGTGCGGACGTCGACCACCTCGCCGAGGAACAGCAGGTGGTCGCCGCCGTCGTCGGTGCGCCACGGGCGGCAGGTGATGGTCGCGGCGGTGCCGGCGAGCGCGGGGGCCGTCGTACCGTCGGACCAGGGGATGCGGTCCGGGCTGGGCCGGCCCGCGAAGTGCATCGCGACGTCGACCTGGTCGGCGGCCAGGACGTTGACGGCGAACGCCGCGCCGTCCAGGAGGCCCGCCGCCTTCGAGGTGCGGGTCAGCGCGACCTGGACCAACGGCGGGTCGAGCGAGATCGGCGTGAACGCGGTGACGGTCGCGCCGTGGTGGGCGCCGTCGGGCGTCCGGCAGGTGATCACGGTGACGCCGGTCGCGAAACGGCCGAACGTCGAGCGCAGGGTGTGCGGGTCCATGGGTGCTCCTCGTCCGGGACCGGGGCTCGAGAGGTGGGTGGACGGGGACGCTAGGCCGGTACGACGGTCCCTGCGATCCGCTGCGCGAAGGGCCTGTCCGGATTGCGAACCGGGTTCGATCGAGTGCGTTTTGCGGACAGAAGTGCGCAGGTAGTGTGAGCGGCGTCACCGAGAAGGGGGGTGGGCCGCGTGACCGGCACCCTGACTGCGTCCTCGCAGGAGCTGGGCGACTTCTCGGCCGCCGTCGCACGCGCCTACTTCCCGCACGAGCTGGTCGTGAAGCGCGGTCCCGCCGGGCCGGCCGACCTGCGCGCCGTCGACCTCGGGCCGGTCCGCCTGGCGCGGATCGGCTGGGGCTCCGAGGTCTCGGTCGAGTCCGACCACCCCGGCGCGTGGGCGGTCAACGTGCCCCGCAGCGGCGTCCTGGAGGCGCAGGTCGGCGGCCACCACGTGCTCTCCCTCGACGGCCAGGCGACGGTCTGCCCGCCCGACGAGCAGACCCGGATGACCCGCTGGTCGGCCGACTGCTCGATCGTCGGGATGCGCGTCGAGCGTGCGTATCTCGTCGGCGAGGTCACCGCGCTGGTGGGCCTGCACACCGACCGGCTCCCGGCCCAGGTCGACCTGCGCACCGAGGCCGGGCGCGCCTGGATCGGACTGCTCGCCTCGATCGGCACCGAGGCGCTCCGCAATCCCACCCTCGCCCGCGACGACCGGGTCGGCCGGCGCCTCGCCGGCACGCTCACCGCCGCCTTCGTCGCCGCCTGCTTCCCCGAGGAGCCGGGCTGCGGCACGGTCCGACCGCGGATCGTGTCCCGCGTGGTCGAGGCGATGGAGACCGACCCGGCCCGCGACTGGACGGCGTCCGAGCTGGCGCGCGAGGCCGGCGTCGGCATCCGGCGGCTGCAGCAGGGCTTCCAGCGCTATCTCGGTCGGACACCGACCCAGCAGCTGCTGCTCATCCGGCTCGAACGGGTGCACGCCGACCTGCTGACCGGCAACGGGCACAGCGTCTCCGAGGTCGCCAACCGCTGGGGCTTCGCCCACCTGGGGCGGTTCGCGGCCTCCTACCGCGAGCGGTACGGCGTCTCGCCGTCGGAGACCCTGCGCGCGTTCTGATCGCCGCGGCTCGCCGGTGCCTGTGGATGCGCTCGGGTTCCGTCGGGGGCCCGTGCGACGATGCTCCGCATGTTGCAGACGCTCGGGAATGCGCCGACCCACGAGGTGTTCGTGGGCCTGGGCGTTGCCGTCGCGTCCGTGGTCTTCGTCGTCGAGGCGCGCCGTCGTGGGCAGACCGACGAGCGGCTGATCTATGTCGTCACCGGTGCGCTGGTCGGCGGCGCGCTGCTGATGCGGCTCGGCACCTGGGCCCAGCATCTCGACCTGCGCGCCAACGCCTCGCTGCCCGAGCAGTGGCTCTACGGCAACCGGTCGATCCTCGGCGGGCTGGTCGGCGCCTGGCTCGGCGTCCACGTCACCAAGCGGCTGGTGGGCTACCGACTGCGCACCGGCGATCTGTTCGCGCCGGCGGTCGCGCTCGGCATGGCGGTGGGGCGCGTCGGCTGCCTGCTCACCGAGAGGCCCGGCACGCCGACCCATCTGGGCTGGGGCATCCGGCTCGACGACGCCGACGCGGCACGGCTCGGCGTCGCGCCGGGCGTGCCGCTGCATCCGTCCTTCGCCTACGAGATCGTCTTCCACCTGGTTGCCTTCGCGGTGCTCTGGTGGTGGCTGCGGCGGCGCGACCTGCCGCCGGGCACGACCTTCGTCTGGTACGTCGCGGCCTACGGCATCTTCCGCTTCCTGGTCGAGTTCGTGCGCGGCAACGAGATCGCCTGGCTGGGCCTGACCCGGCCCCAGCTGTTCCTGCTGGTGACCGTGCCGCTGGTGCTCACCCGGATCGCGTGGCAGTGGTGCAGCGGCGCTTATCGCGCGGCGCCACGAGGCGCCGCCCAACCGGTCGGGGAGGTCGGATGAGCGTTCCGAAGGGGGCGGGGATGCCGCTGCGCGACGCGCGGATCCACCGCTACGTCAACGCGTTCTGCCCGCTGTGCCACGAGGACGATCCCGAGCGACCGCTCGACCAGGTCGCCCGGCTCAGCGGCTGGCTCGCCGTACGCGACGGCCGGGTGTGGCTCGAGCGCGGCTGCGCCACCCACGGCCTGGTGCGCACGCTCTACGACGAGTCGCCCGAGATCCTGAGCTACCTCGAGCAGTGGACCGCGCCGACCAAGGTCCACACCCCCGACCTGCTCGGCAACTTCAAGCCGGTGCCGGCGGCCTATGCCGACGGCCTGCCGGAGATGCAGACCCAGCACACCTGCATCCTGCTCGCCGACCTGCTCGACCACTGCAACCTCAAGTGCCCGACCTGCTTCGCCGAGTCGTCGCCGGCGCTGGCGAGCGTGGCGCCGCTCGAGCGGGTGCTGGCGTCGATCGACACCCGGATCTCCCGTGAGAACGGGCGGATCGACGTCCTCATGCTCTCCGGCGGAGAGCCGACGCTCTATCCCCACCTGGCCGAGCTGCTCGACGAGGTGGGCCGCCGGCCCGTCGTCCGCATCCTCATCAACACCAACGGGCTGCTCATCGCGCGCGACGACGCGCTGCTCGACCTGCTCACCCGGCACCGCGAGCGGGTCGAGGTCTACCTCCAGTACGACGGCCACAGTGCCGAGGCGTCCACCCACCACCGCGGCGCCGACATCCGCCGCTTCAAGGACGACGCCATCGACCGGCTCTCGAGCCGCGGCATCTTCACCACGCTCACGATGACGGCGGCGCTGGGCGTCAACGACGACGAGATCGGGTTCGTGGTCAAGCGGGCGCTCGACACGCCGTACGTCGGCGGGGTGACGATCCAGCCGGTCTTCGGCAGCGGCCGCTCGACCGGCATCGACCCGCTCGACAGGCTCACCCACACCGGCGTGCTGACCCGGCTCGGTCCGCAGACCGGCGACCTGGTCACCTGGCGCGACCTGACGGCGTTGCCGTGCAGTCATCCGCACTGCTGCTCGGTGGGCTACCTGCTCAAGGACGACGCCGGAACCTGGCGCTCGCTGGTCTCGCTGATCGGCCATGAGCGGCTCAAGCAGTGGCTCGACCTCGAGCCCGACCTGCTCGCCAACCGGATCGCCGACGACGCGCTGCCCGCCGACCTGCGCCGGATCGTCAAGGACTCGCTGCTCGACCTGCTCTCGGAGCAGTCGAGCCTGAGCCACCCGTCGATGGCGTCGATCTGGCGCGACATCTGCCAGAGCTGCGACCTGGGCATCGGCACCCTGGCCACGCTGGCGTCGTCCCGACTGCCGGGTCAGCACCAGCGGCTGCGGCGGCTGCTCGGCGCGCGGGTGCTGCGGGTGACGGTCAAGCCGTTCATGGACATGAACACGATGATCGAGGAGCGGCTGACCCAGTGCTGCGTGCACGTGGCGACGGTCAACGAGGAGTCGGGCGGCCACCAGTGCGCGCCCTTCTGTGCTCTCCAGGCGTGGGTGCCGCTGGCGCGGACGCGGCTCTCCACGGCGACGGGATCGACGGGATCGGCGGCGGGATCAGCGACGCTCGCCGGGGAGGTGAGGCGGTGAGTGACCCCCGCATGGTGTCGCCGCAGCGCGTCGACGCGCATGGAGACGGCGGAGCGGAGGGCGGGGCGGAGGGCGTGGCGGAGGGCGCTGACGACCCGCTCCGGCTGTGCGTCTTCGCGACGGTCGCCCTGCTCGGCTGGCTGCTGGGGCCGGTGGCCCTCATCGGGTTCGCGGCGCTCGGGTTCGTCGGCTACTGGCGCGCCCGGCGGGCGGGTCTGATGAGATCGCGCTGCCTGCTCGGGGATACTCGCCTCGTGCTCCTCTACCTCGCCGCGCTGGTCGCCGCCGGTGGCGTGGGTCTGTGGGCGTGGGTGCGATGAGCCAGCCGCCCTACCCGCCTCCGCCGTTCCCGCAGCAGCCCCCGCCGCAGCATCCCCGCCCCGGGGCGTCCGACCGGTCCGGCAAGGTGCTGGGCTATCTGCTCGGCGGTCTGCTCGTCGGCCCGTTGCTGGCGATCATGTGTCCGATTCTGGGCGTGACGATCGGCGGCTCGGCGACGCCCGCCGGCAGCGACACCAACGTCCCGCTCACGGTCGGCCTGATCAGCGGGCTGGTGCTGCCGCTGCTGATCCCGGTCCCGCTCCTGTTCTCGCCGAAGACGCGCCCGTGGGGCGTCGGGATCCTGGCGGGCGCGGCGCTGACCATGATCGTGCTCGGCGGCGTGTGCGCCGGCTTCATCTACCTGCTGTCGAACGAGTAGGCGCCGGCGCAGCTAGCCTGCCGCCGCCCGACTCTCGGCGGCACGGCGCTCGAGCAGGGAGCGCTCCCCGTTGTTGCGCGTACGACGCGCGGCCGCGGCGAACTCCTCCGCCGCCTCCGCCTGCCGCCCCGCGCGGGCGAGCAGGTCACCGCGGACGCTGGGCAGGAGCGGCGACTCGGCGAGCGCGTCGGCCGGGAGCGCGTCGAGGACGGCGAGGCCGGCGTCCGGTCCGTGCGCGCGGCCGTGGGCGACGGCGCGGTTGACCTCGACGACGGGGCCGGGCGCGGCGTCGGCCAGGACGTCGTACAGCAGGGCGATGCGGGGCCAGTCCGTGTCCTCGGCGGTGGCGGAACGGGCGTGCTCGGCGGCGATGGCGGCCTGCAGGAAGTACCGCCCGACGGGCACCCCGCGCGCGGCGATCGCCTCGGCGCGGCCCAGGGCGGCGAGGCCGCGGCGGATGAGCAGCTCGTCCCACAGCGCGCGGTCCTGGTCGTCGAGGAGGACGGCGTTGCCGTCGGCGTCGGTCCGGGCGGCGAGCCGGGATCCCTGCAGCTCGAGCAGCGCCTGAAGGCCGTGGACCTCGGGCTCGTCGGGTGCGATGTCGGCGAGCAGCCGGGCCAGGCGGATTGCCTCGGCGACCAGGTCGGGGCGCGCCCAGTCGTCGCCGGCGGTGGCGACATAGCCCTCGGTGAAGATCAGGTAGACCACGGCCATCACGTCGTCGAGGCGCTGGATCCGCTCGGCGCCGGTGGGCAGCTCGAGCTCGGCGCCGACGGTGGAGAGGGTCCGCTTGGCGCGGGAGATCCGCTGGCCCATGGTGGCGTCGGGGACCAGGAAGCCGCGCGCGATCTCGGTGGTGGTCAGGCCGCCGACCAGTCGCAGCGTGAGCGCGGCCCGGGACTCGGGGGTGAGCGCGGGGTGGCAGCAGAGGAAGACGAGCCGCAGGACGTCGTCCTCGATGTGGTCGACCTGGGCGTCCAGATCGGGCATCGTGCTCACCTCCTCCGCGGCGTGGCCGAGCTCCTGGGTCTTGCGCCGCAGGTTCTCGGCCCGACGGAAGGTGTCGATGGCGCGGCGCTTGGCGGTCGTCATCAGCCAGGCGGCCGGGTTCTCGGGGACGCCGTCGGCGGGCCACCGCTCGAGGGCGGCGACCAGCGCGTCCTGCGCGAGATCCTCGGCGAGCTCGACGTCGCGGGTCATCCGGACCAGCGCGCCGACCAGGCGGGCCGACTCCTCCCGCCAGGTGGCGGTGATCGTGTCGGCGGTGGTGGCGTCGGCCATGCGGCCAGCCTAGGGCCGGCCGGAGCCGGGGCGGGTCGTGTGCCTGAGAACCCGCCCACAGGGGTTCTCGGGCACACGACTCAACGCGAAGCGGGCGGCCGCCCG
>NZ_BAABAC010000023.1:0-30801 GCF_039537225.1 Nocardioides ginsengisoli | reverse complement strand
AGCGGCGCGGGTCAGGCGCCCGCAGCGGCCTCGGCCGACTCCGGCATGTCGTCCGGGATCTGCCGCAGGGTCGCGACCATCGAGCACTCGGGCCAGTACTTGGCGTGCAGGTCGGCGAAGTCCTGCTGGTTGGCGATCGCCTCCTCGAGCGTGTCGTACTGCAGCAGCGCCCAGCCGCCGACGGCCTCACGGGCCTCGGCGTACGGCCCGTCGACGCGGGTGACCTCGCCCTTGCGGACCACGAAGTTCACGGCGTCCTCGAGTCCGAACAGCCCGCCGCCGTCGAGGAAGTGGCCCTTCTGGGCCTCCTCGCCGATGTAGACGTTCATCGCGTCGAACAGCGCCTGCGGCGGCTGGCCCTGGCCGTCTTCCATTCGCACGAAACCCATGAAACGCGGCATCTTGATCAGTCCTTCTTCTCGTAGGTGAGTGGTTCCGAACCTACGTCGAACGACCGACACGTTCTTCGACATGGTCCCCGAAAAAGACTTCGAGTCGTGTGCCTGAGACCCCGGCTGACCGGGTTCTCAGGCACACGACTCCCCGCGGAGCGGGCGGATCGGAGGGCTCAGACGTTGCGGCGGTACTGGCCGCCGACCTCGAAGAAGGCCTCGGTGACCTGGCCCAGCGTGCAGACCCGCGCGGCGTCCATGAGGACGGCGAACACGTTCTCGCCGCTCGTGGCCGCCGCCTTGAGCCGGGCGAGAGCGGCCTGCGCCTCGTCGGCGTGGGCCGCCTGGTAGGCGCGGACCCGCGCGAGCTGCGACTCCTTCTCGGTCGACGTCGCCCGGGCCAGCTCGAGCGTCTGCGGGGTCTCGTCGCCGCCCGGCTTGCGGAAGGTGTTGACGCCGATGATCGGGAGCGTGCCGTCGTGCTTGCGGTGCTCGTAGAGCATCGACTCGTCCTGGATCCGGCCGCGCTGGTAGCCGGTCTCCATGGCGCCGAGGACGCCGCCGCGCTCGGAGATCCGGTCGAACTCGAGCAGGACCGCCTCCTCGACCAGGTCGGTGAGCTGGTCGATGACGTACGAGCCCTGGAGCGGGTTCTCGTTCATCGCCAGGCCCCACTCGCGGTTGATGATCAGCTGGATCGCCAGCGCCCTGCGCACCGAGTCGTCGGTGGGCGTGGTGACGGCCTCGTCGTAGGCGTTGGTGTGCAGCGAGTTGGCGTTGTCGTAGATCGCGATCAGGGCCTGGAGCGTGGTGCGGATGTCGTTGAAGTCCATCTCCTGCGCGTGCAGCGACCGGCCGGACGTCTGCACGTGGTACTTCAGCTTCTGCGAGCGCTCGTTGGCGCCGTAGCGCTCCTTCATCGCGACCGCCCAGATCCGGCGGGCGACGCGGCCGATGACGGAGTACTCCGGGTCCATGCCGTTGGAGAAGAAGAACGACAGGTTGGGCGCGAAGTCGTCGATGTCCATGCCGCGGGCGAGGTACGACTCGACGTACGTGAAGCCGTTGGCGAGGGTGAAGGCGAGCTGGCTGATCGGGTTCGCGCCGGCCTCGGCGATGTGATAGCCGGAGATCGACACCGAGTAGAAGTTGCGTACCTGCTGCTGGATGAACCACTCCTGGATGTCGGCCATGCAGCGCAGCGAGAACTCCGTGGAGAACAGACAGGTGTTCTGGCCCTGGTCCTCCTTGAGGATGTCGGCCTGCACCGTGCCGCGCACCGACTTGATCGCCTCGTACGGGTCGATGCCGCGCTCGCGCGCCTGGTCCATCGCGGTGTTGAGGAAGAACGCGAGCACCGTCGGGGCCGGGCCGTTGATCGTCATCGAGACGGACGTCGTGGGCGACAGCAGGTCGAAGCCGTCGTACAGCGCCTTCATGTCGTCGAGCGTGGCGACGGAGACGCCGGACGTACCGATCTTGCCGTAGACGTCGGGGCGCTCGTCGGGGTCGCGGCCGTAGAGGGTGACCGAGTCGAATGCCGTCGAGAGGCGGGTCGCGTCGTGGTGCTCGGAGAGCAGCTTGAACCGCTTGTTGGTGCGGAACGGGTCGCCCTCGCCGGCGAACATGCGGGCGGGGTCCTCGTCGGCGCGCTTGAACGGAAAGACGCCGGCGGTGAAGGGGTACTTGCCCGGCAGGTTCTCGCGGCGCCAGTAGCGGACCAGCTCGCCATGGTCCTCGTAGTCCGGTACGGCGACCCGCGGGATCCGGCTGCCGGCCAGGGAGGTGCGGCCGTTGTCCTCGGTGTCCTTGCGGTAGGCCTCGGCCGTCGCCGGCCAGGCGTCGATCTGCTCGACCAGCTCGCGCGGCAGGTCGCGCTCGGCCTGGGCGGCGAGCTCGGCGACCTCCGGTACGGCGACCTCGGCCGCGACGTCGGCGAACCGCTGCGCGCGGCGGGCCTTGCCGACCAGTGCCTCGGTCTCCTGGTGGTAGTCGCGCAGCGTCGCGGAGATCTCGGACAGGTAGCGGACCCGGTCGGGCGGCAGCACCTGCTGGATCCGGGTCGACCGCTTGGTGTCGACCGGCGCCAGCCGGCCCTCGCCGACGGGGAGGCCCTTGGCGGCGAGCAGGCCGCGCAGGTGCTGGTAGAGCGCCGTGACGCCGTCGTCGTCGAAGGTGGCGGCGGACGTGCCGTAGACCGGCATCGCGTCGGGGCCGGAGCCGAACGCCTCGCGGTTGCGGACCAGCTGGCGGCCCACGTCGCGCATCGCGTCGGCGGCGCCGCGGCGCTCGAACTTGTTGATCGCGACCGCGTCGGCGAAGTCGAGCATGTCGATCTTCTCCAGCTGCGACGCGGCGCCGAACTCGGGCGTCATCACGTAGAGGGAGACGTCGCAGAACGGCACGATGGCCGCGTCGCCCTGGCCGATGCCGGGGGTCTCGACGACGATCAGGTCGAAGCCGGCCGCCTTGAGCACGGTGAGCACGTCGGCGAGGTGGTCGGGCACCTCGTGCGAGCCGCGGGTCGCGAGGCTGCGGAAGTAGACCCGGTCGCGGTCCCACTGGCCGCCGGTGGTGGCGCCCAGGTCGAGGCTGTTCATCCGGATCCGGTCGCCGAGCAGCGCGCCGCCGCCCTTGCGCCGGGTCGGGTCGACCGCGACCACGGCGACCCGCACGCCGTCGAGCTGGTCGGTGCGCAGGCGTCGTACGAGCTCGTCGGTGAGGCTGGACTTGCCGGAGCCGCCGGTGCCCGTGATACCGAGGACCGGTACGACGCGCTCGGCGGCCGCCGCGCGCAGCTCGTCGAGCAGCTGCGCGTCGAGCCGGCCGGTCTCGGCGCCGGTGATGGCGCGCGCGACGTCGGCCCGGTTGCCGGCGACGACCTCGGCCGCGGTGACCTGCCGGACCTCCCACAGGTCGGTGTCGCAGGCCTCGACGACGGTGTTGATCATCCCGGGCAGGCCGAGGCGCTGGCCGTCCTCGGGGGAGAAGATGGTGACGCCGGACTCGCGCAGCCGGCTGATCTCGTCGGGCACGATCACGCCACCGCCGCCGCCTACGACCTGGATGTGGCCGGCGCCGCGCTCGCGCAGCAGCTGGACGAGGTACTCGAAGTACTCCACGTGGCCGCCCTGGTAGGACGACACGGCGATGCCCTGGGCGTCCTCCTCGATCGCGGCGTCGACGACCTCGGCGACCGAGCGGTTGTGGCCGAGGTGGATGACCTCGCAGCCCTGGCTCTGGAAGATCCGCCGCATGATGTTGATCGACGCGTCGTGGCCGTCGAACAGGCTGGACGCGGTCACCAGGCGGACCGGGTGCTTGGGGTGGTGCAGCTTCGCGGTGTGCTTCGGCGTGTTGCTCTCGGCCATGTTGGTGGCATCCCTCCAAAGTCCTCGGACTTCCAATAGTAGGACGTCCTAGGAAAATCCTGAAGACGACGGAGGGGCCCTCCTGGTGTGACCCGCACTACACCGCGGCTGCTGCGCCGCCCCTCGGCGGATCCGGGCTAAGGTCACCCCCATGCCTGCGCCCCGCCTCCCGTTCGACCCGATCGACCGCGCGGGCGACCTGTGGGAGCAGCACTTCGGCGACGCCTCCGCGATGCGCCTGGCGACCTCGGTGATGCGCGTGCAGCAGCTGATGATCGCCGCCCTCGACGCCGCGCTGAAGCCGTTCGGCCTGACCTTCTCCCGCTACGAGGTGCTGGTCCTGCTGCTGTTCAGCCAGCACGGCTCGCTGCCGCTGAGCAAGATCGGCGAGCGGCTGATGGTCCACCCGACGTCGGTGACCAGCGCGATCGACCGGCTCGAGGCGCAGGGGTACGTCGAGCGGGTTCCCGACGAGGCCGACCGGCGCCGTACCCTCGCCCGGCTGACCGCCGAGGGCCGCGAGACCGTGCAGAAGGCCACGACTGCGGTCACCGCGATCGACTTCGCGATCACCGGGCTCGACGAGGGGCAGCGCGCCGACGCCTACGACCTGCTGCGGCAGCTGCGGCAGGCGTCGGGCGACTTTCCGGAGTAGGTGGCTGGCCGACCGGCCTTGTAACTCGGTGTTCGGGGAACTGCCACGGGCTCATGACGTGGTCAGGACCCCGTGATAGTTCCCCGAACACCGAGTTACAAGCGCCGTCGGCGTCGGCCCCCAGCCGCCGCTCAGTAGACCGTGATCCGCAACGCCCGCATCTTCGCGTACAGCGTGGTGCGGGAGATGCCGAGCGCCTGGGCGGCCTTGACCTTGTTGCCGTCGTGCTCGCGCAGCGCCTCGACGATGACCGTCCGCTCGGCGCGGTCGATGGGCGCCAGCCGGCGGCTCGGCTCCTGGGTGCGGTAGGCCTCGGGGAGCTCGTCGACGATGACGGCGCCGGTCCGCTGTCGCCGTACGACGTGCTCGACGACGGCGCGCAGCTCGCGCAGGTTCCCGGGCCAGGGCTGGGAGGAGAGCGCGCCGAGGGCGCCCGGCGTGAAGTGCAGTGAGGAGTCGGCGCCGAGGTCGGCGAGCATGGCGCGGACCAGCTCGGGGATCTCGTGGGGCCGGCTGGCCAGGGGAGTGAGCAGGCGGCGCTCGGTGCACTCGCCGGCGAGCGCGGCGGCCCGCCCGGTCAGGCCCTCGAGCGGTCCGCAGACGAGCACCAGCCGGGGCGCGCGCTGCTCGGCGAGGTGGGAGGCGACGAGGTCGACCAGGTCGTCGGGGAGCAGGTCGATGCCGTCGACGCAGACCGTGCCCTGGCCCGCGCGGACGAGGGCGCCGAAGTCGCGGGCCCAGGCCGCGGAGCCGTCGAGCAGTGCGGCCGCCGCGCTGAGCACGGTCACCGGCTGGGTGTCGGCGAGTCGGCGGGCGGTGGTCGAGCGGCCCGAGCCCGGCGGGCCGGAGACGAGGACCGGCGCGTGCTCCAGCGGCCGGTCGAGGACCGGACGCCGGGCGCGGGGCTCGCGCAGCGGCTCGACGTGGAGCAGTGCGCCGCCGCGGGTGCCGCCGACGCGCGCGGCGTCGACCCGGACGGCCAGGCCGGACTCCAGGGTCAGGTCGATGGTGGCCTCGCCGCGGACGTCGGAGGCGAGCATCCGCAGCAGCGCGACGTCCGTCGAGCCGAGCAGGTCGGCGGCCGCCTGGTTGGACATGAGCAGGTCCTGGCCGATCGCGACGACCGCGCGCCGGCGGGTGCCGGCGGCCTGGAAGGCGGCGAGCAGCTGCTTGTCGGAGACCCGGCTACCGTCGAGCAGACGCTGCTCGATGTCGGCGACCGCGCGCGCGACCAGTGGGGGGAGGAGCGGGCTGGCCTCCTCCATCAGCGCGGTGATGTCGAGGACGCCCTCGATCCGGCGGGTGGTCGGGTGGAAGATCGGGTGGCCGTAGCAGCTGAACCGCCGCAGCGGTACGGCGAAGTGCTCGCGGCCGTTGACCGTGATGCTGGTGCGCGTCTCCAGGACCGTGCCCAGGGCGTTGGTGCCGACCGCCTCCTCGAGCAGCGACGCGCCGACGTCGACGCCGAGGTTGTCGAAGGCGCGGCGGGAGCCGTCGTCGCCGCACCAGCGCTGCGCGATCCGGCCGTCGCGGTCGACGAGCAGGGTGCAGAACATGGTGCCCTCGAGCTGCTCGTTGAGCTCGTCGAGCACGGGGGAGGCGGCGGCCTGGAGCGGCCCGGAGAGGTCGACGTCGGCGTACGTCAGGTGGTCGAGCGCCGAGCTCGGGCTCAGCCCGGCCAGCTCGGCCCGCCGCCACGACAGTGCGATCGGGTCGCGCAAGGCATCGGTCTCCGTGGTCACGCAGTGCCTCCTGGGTCGCTCCTGTGGCCGCGGTCACAGTATGCGGAGGAGGGTTGGCGTCGGGTTGTCCAGTTTCTGAACACTCGGCCGGGGCCGGTCTTGCGAGCGTGTCGGGCGTCACATTCGACGTTCCCCCAGGAGAGCCCATGAAGACCAAGGCCGCAGTCGTCTACGAGACCGGCAAGCCGATCGTGATCGAGGAGCTGACCCTCGACAAGCCGCGTGAGGGCGAGGTGCTGATCCGTTACACGCACGCCGGCCTGTGCCACTCCGACGTCCACATCGCCCACGGCGACCTGGAGGCCCGGCTGCCGATGGTCCTCGGCCACGAGGGCGCGGGCGTCATCGAGGAGGTCGGCCCGGGCGTCACGCGGGTCAAGGTCGGCGACCACGTCGTCTGCTCGTTCATCCCCAACTGCGGCACCTGTCGCTACTGCGCCAACGGCCAGCAGTCGATCTGCGACATGGGCGCCACCATCCTCGACGGCTACCTGCCCGGCGAGCGCTTCCCGATCACCGGCCCCGCGGGCGAGTACGGCGCGATGTGCATGCTCGGCACCTTCAGCCAGTACGGCGTCATCCACCAGAACTCCTGCGTCAAGGTCGACGACGACCTCCCGCTCGAGAAGGCGGTCCTGGTCGGCTGCGGCGTGCCCACCGGCTGGGGTGCGGCGGTCAACACGGCCGAGGTGAAGGCCGGCGAGACCGTCGTGATCATGGGCATCGGCGGCATCGGCATCAACGCCGTCCAGGGCGCCGCGCTCGCCGGCGCGAAGAACGTCATCGCCATCGACCCGCTCGCCAACAAGCGCGAGAAGGGGATGGAGCTCGGCGCCACCCACGCGTTCGAGTCGGCCGAGCTGGCCATGGAGACGATCACCAACCTGACCCGCGGCCAGATGGCCGACTCCGCGATCCTCACCCCGGGCCTGATGACCTCCGAGATCGTCGCCGACGGCTTCAACGCGGTCGGCAAGGGCGGCAAGGTGGTGCTCACCGGGCTCAACAAGCTGGAGGAGACCAACATCCAGCTGCCCGGCTCGGTGCTCACGCTCTACCGCAAGGAGCTGCGCGGCAGCCTCTTCGGCGACTGCAACCCGACCGTCGACATCCCGCGGATCCTCGGCCTCTACCAGTCCGGCGACCTCAAGCTCGACGAGATCATCACCCGCACGTACACCCTCGACGAGGTCAACGAGGGGTACGACGACCTCCTCAACGGCAAGAACGTCCGGGGCGTCGTCGTCCACGAGCACTGATGACGGCAGTGCTCGCCGCGCTGGCGGTGGTCGACCGTGCGCGGGAGACCGAGCTCCTCGAGGCGGCGCTGGCCAGCGGCGCCCACGTCGTCCTCGAGGGGCCTCCCGGCACCGGCAAGACCACCCTGCTGCGCCGGGTCGCAGCCGCCCGGGACGGCTCGTTCGCCCTCGTCGAGGGCAACGCCGAGCTCACCCCGGCGCGGCTCGTCGGCCACTTCGACCCGGCCCTCGTGCTCAGCCGCGGCTACCAGCCCGACGTCTTCGTCGACGGACCGCTGCTCACGGCCATGCGCGAGGGCGGCCTGCTGTACGTCGAGGAGCTCAACCGGGTGCCCGAGGAGACGCTCAACACCCTGCTCGCCGTGATGTCCGAGCGGGAGATCGTCGTGGCCCGGCTCGGGCTGGTCCGCGCGGCGCCCGGCTTCGCGGTCGTCGCCGCCATGAACCCGTACGACGCCGTCGGCACCGCCCGCGTCTCGTCGGCGGTCTACGACAGGACCTGCCGGATCGCGATGGGCTACCAGTCCGCCGAGGCGGAGGCGCAGATCGTCGCGCAGCGGGCTCCGGCGCCGTCGGAGGCGTGGCGGGACCGGGCGGTCGCGCTGGTCCGGGCCACCCGCGAGCATCCCGAGCTCCGGGTGGGCTCGTCGGTGCGCGGCACGATCGACCTGGCCGGCATCAACCACCAGCTCGCCCGCGCCCGCGGGGTCGCCGAGGACGACTGGCGGGCCGGCCTGGACGCCGCCCTGGTCGCGCTCAGCGGGCGGGTCCGTGTCGACGAGTCGTCGACGCGGCGGCCGGAGGAGATCATCGCCGAGCTGTACGTCGCGCACTTCGGCACCGACCCCGCCGACGCCGCCGACGGCTCGGACGGCTCCGAGGAGCGGGAGGAGCAGCGGTCGGGGGAAGCCTGAGCCCGCCCCAGCTCGGGGCGGGCGCCACCCCACCACCCGCGCCGCCGCCGACCTCGCGGCGCGGCCGCCCGGACCGGACCCACGGGCGCGCCGAGCTGTCCCGCCATCCCCGCTTCGGGGAGCTCTCGCCGGAGGTCGGCGAGCTCGACGTGCAGGCGGTCGAGGCGGCTGTCGCCGAGGAACCGGACGACGTCCTCCCGCTGCTCGCGCTGATGAGCCGGGCCACCGACCCGGCGCTGCGGGCCCGGGTGCAGGCGCTCGTGCCGCGGCTGGTCCTGGAGCGGGCGCGCAGCGGGCCGGCGGGTCGGATCGGCGCCGGTCGGCTGCGTCCCGCGCGGGCCGACCGCGGCGGCGACCTCGACCTCGACGCCTCGCTGGAGGCGGTCTCGGCGGCCCGCGCCGAAGGCCGGGCGCCCGCGCTCGACGAGCTCACCTCGTCGGTCTGGGAGCGGCCGTCGACCGCGCTCTGCCTGCTCGTCGACAGGTCCGGATCGATGGACGGCCGGCGTCTCGCGACCGCCGCGATGGCGGCCGCGGCCTGCGCGCTGCGGGCGGCCGAGTCCGGGGGAGAGCTCGCGGTCGTCGCCTTCGACCGCCGGGCCGAGGCGGTGGTCGGGCTCGGTACGGCGACCCCTGCTCGCCGTGCCGTCGAGCGGGTGCTGGGCCTGCGCGGCCACGGCATGACCTCGCTCGACGCCGCCCTGCGCGCGGCCCGCGACCAGCTCGCGGGAGCGCGGGCGCGGCGCCGGATCACCGTCCTGCTGTCCGACTGCCGGGTCACCGACGACATCGACCCGTTGCCCGCCGCGAGCGGACTCGACGAGCTGCTCGTCATCGCGCCCGCGTCCGACGACGAGGAGGCGCGGCACTTCGCGCGTGCGGCGGGCGCGCGGGTCGCGTCGCTCGACGTCCTCGCCGAGCTGCCCGTCGTCCTCGACCGGCTGCTCGCACCCTGACCGCCCCGCCCCGGCTGACCGGCCGATTGTCCAGAAGCTGAACACCCCCGGCTGCTGCGGGCCACGACGCTCGGCCCACCACCTGACACCCAACCCGGAGGACCACATGACCGACCTGCTCACCCCCACCGACCACACCGTGCTCCCGCAGGTACGCGACTGGCTCGCCCGCCCCAAGGGCCTGTTCATCGGCGGCTCGTGGGTCGATGCCGCGTCCGGCCGCACGTTCGAGACCCGCGACCCGGCCACCGGCCAGGTGCTCACCCAGGTCGCTCACGGCCAGGCCGAGGACGTCGACCGCGCGGTCCGCGCCGCCCGCGCCGCCTTCGAGGGCGAGTGGGCGCTGTGGACGCCGGCCCAGCGCCAGCGCCTGCTCTACCGGATCGGCGAGGCGATCTACGACCACGCCGAGGAGCTCGCCCAGCTCGAGTCGCTCGACAACGGCAAGTCCGCCGGCGTCGCGCAGGCCGTCGACATCACCTGGGTCGCCGAGCTCTTCCAGTACTACGCCGGCTGGGCCACCAAGATCGAGGGACGCACCATCCCCGTGTCGGTGCCGTGGGCGCCCGGCACGCAGTGGCACGCCTACACCCTGCGCGAGCCGGTGGGCGTCTGCGGCGCGATCGTGCCGTGGAACTTCCCGCTGCTGATGGCCGCCTTCAAGGTCCCCGTCGCGCTCACCTGCGGCAACACCGTCGTCCTCAAGCCGGCCGAGGACACGCCCCTCACCGCGCTCCGCCTCGCCGAGATCATGGCCGAGTGCGGCCTGCCGGACGGCGTCTTCAATGTCGTCACCGGCTACGGCGACGCGGGCGCCGCGCTGGCCGCCCACGACGACGTCGACAAGATCGCGTTCACCGGCTCGACCGAGGTCGGCAAGCTCATCGTCGACGCCGCCAAGGGGAACCTGAAGAAGGTCAGCCTCGAGCTCGGTGGCAAGAGCCCGCAGGTGGTCTACGCCGACGCCGACCTCGACCTCGCCATCCCCGGCACCGCGTCGGGCTTCCTCTTCAACCAGGGCCAGACCTGCACCAGCGGCACCCGGCTGCTCGTCGAGGACCGGATCTTCGACGAGTTCACGCAGGGCGTCGCCGAGGTCGCCGCCGCCAGCAAGATCGGCCCCGGCCTCGACCCGGCCACCCAGGTCGGCCCGCTGGTGTCGCAGACCCAGCTCGAGCGCGTGCTCGGCTACGTCGACCAGGGCCTGCGCGACGGCGCCCGCGCGCTGACCGGCGGCCGCCGGCACGGCGACGAGGGCTATTACGTCGAGCCGACCGTCCTGGTCGACGTCGACGCCTCGTTCAGTGTCTACCGCGAGGAGATCTTCGGGCCGGTCGTCGTCGCCACGCCGTTCAGCGCGGAGCGGGGCGTGGCCGCGGCGGCCAACGACACGCCGTACGGGCTGGCGGCGTCGGTGTGGACCCGCGACGTCGGCAAGGCGCACCGCACCGCACGCCAGATCAAGGCCGGCACGGTGTGGATCAACTGCCACAACGCCTTCGACGCGGCCCTGCCGTTCGGCGGCTTCAAGCAGTCCGGGTGGGGCCGCGAGCTCGGCGCGTCGGCGATCGACGCCTACACCGAGCAGAAGTCGGTCAACGCGCTCCTGACGTGACGACCTCGGCGACGGCGCCGGTGAGCGCGGACGACGTCCGCTCGACCATGTCGAGGACGTTACGGAAGCCGGCGTCGCCGCCGTAGTAGGGGTCGGGGACCTCGCCCTGGTCGTCGGGGTCGAAGTCGCGGAACAGCCGCAGCCGTGCGGGATCCGCCTCGCCGAGCGCGCGCAGGTCGTCGAGGTTGTCGTGGTCCATCGCGAGCACCAGGTCGTACTCGTCGAGCCACGCGGCCCGGACCTGCTGGGCGCGGTGCCGGCTCGCGTCGTAGCCCTCGGCGGTGAGGAGCGCGGCCGCGCGCCGGTCCATCGGCTCGCCTGCGTGCCAGTCGCCGGTGCCGGCGCTGATCACCTCGACCACGTCGTCGAGTCCGGCGTCGGCGACGCGGGCGGCGAGGACGACGTCGGCCATCGGCGAGCGGCAGATGTTGCCGAGGCAGACGACCGCGATCCGGTAGCGGCCCGGCGTCCGGGGCGCGGGAAGCGGGGGCAGCGTCATCGGTCCAGGGCCGTCAGTCGTCGACGCCGAGGATCGCGTCGAGGAACCAGGTCGTGACGCTGATGATGATCGAGCCCCAGAAGGCCGCCCAGAAGCCGTCGACGTGGAAGCCGATACCGACCACGCCGGCCAGCCACGCGGTGAAGATCAGCAGCAGCGCGTTGAGCACGATCAGGAAGATGCCCAGCGTCACCAGGATGAACGGGATCGAGAGCACGGTCAGCAGCGGCTTCACCCAGGCGGTGACCGCGCACGAGATCAGCGCGACCAGCAGCAGGGGGAGGATCTTGTCGTCGAACTCCGCCCGACCCTCGGTCGCGCCCTTGAACCAGATGCCGTCGATGAGCTGGGCGGCGACGGCGAGAGCCGCCGAAGTGATCGCCCAGCGGGACAGGAAGGCCAGCATGGCCTCACCCTCTCATTCGAGTCCCAAGGCGTCGATGATCTCGACCTCGGCGTCGTCGATGTGGCGACGCAGGAAGGCGGCGGCGCCGTCGGGTCCGTCGATCCGGTCGGCCTCGAGCAGCGTCACCAGCCCCTCGTGGGACTCCGCCTCGTCGTGGGCGTTGCGCCGGATCCGGTCGACCTGCGCGAGCGCCAGCTTGAGCTCGTCCATCAGCGTCTCGGCCATCTGTACCAGCCGCGGGCTTCCGGTCAGCTCGACGAGCGAGACATGGAAGGCGAGGTGGCGCTCGTTGAGCTCCTCGTACGACGCCCGCCCGCCGCGCACCGCGCCGGTGTAGGCGTCGAGCGTCTCGCGGACCCGTGCCCGCCGTGCCTCGTCGGCGCTTGCCCAGGCCTGGACGCCGGCGCCCTCGAGCACCCAGCGCGCCCGGCACACGTCGCGCACCGACTCGGCCCGCGGCGTCGCCACCGCCACCCCGCGATGCGGCTCGCGGACGGCGAGGCCCTCGGCGACCAGCGCGTTGAGCGCCTCGCGGACCGTGGGCCGGGAGACGCCGAGCGACTCGGCCAGCGCGAGCTCGCGCAACGGCGTACCGCTCTCCAGCTCGCCCTCGAAGACCGCACGGCGCAGCTCGGCCGCGACCCGCGAGACCGTCGACGCGTGCTCCGCGCCGAGGGTCGCGAACCGGCCCTTCGATGCTGCAGACGTTGCGGGCATGCGCCCATTGTGCCGTCGGTGCGGAGGATCCACGGTCGTGCGCACGTGTCGCGGGATACGGTGTGTCCCACCGCCGACCCTCGACCCCCCGCAGGAGACCCGGGTGCCCGGACCGACGCCCCGCCAGCCCGGCTGGTATCCCGACGACGACGGCCACCAGCGCTGGTACGACGGCAACGACTGGACCGACCACGTGCGCGACCCCGAGCCGGAGACCGCGCCCGAGCCCGCGCCCGAGCCGGAGACGGTGACCGTGCCGGAGCCGGAGCGGACGGCGGTGCTGCCGACCCTGCCGCCCCCGACCCCGCTCGCGCCCTCGCTCGCCGTGGGCGGCGGCAAGGGGCTGCGGGTCGCGCTGGCCGTCGGCGGCGTCCTGGTGGTCGTGGCGATCGCGGCCGTGGGCGGCGTCGTCCTGTTGAGCAAGAGCAGCGACGACAAGCCCGACACCACCTCCGAGCAGGCCACCACCGCCGGGCCCACGACGAAGGGCCCGGAGCACCGGCCCTCGCTGGACCTGCCCACGATCGACCCGTCGGACTTCCCGTCCGGCTTCCCGACCGAGCTGCCGACCGGGCTGCCGACCGGGCTGCCCGACATCCCGAACCTGCCGACCGGGATCCCGACCGCCTTCCCCAGCGACCTGCTGCCGTCGGACTTCCCGACCGACGCGTCGGGCTGGGAGGAGTGGTTCAAGGAGTACATGAAGCAGGTGAAGCCGCAGTGAGCGACCTGCCCCCGCCGCCCTCGTCCCCGCCGCCCTCGTCCGCGCCGCCCTCGTCCCCGCCGCCCTCGTCCCCGCCGCCGGGCTTCCCGCCGCCCGGGTTCCCGCCGCCTCCGTCGTCCCCGCGCCCGGGCTTCCCGCCGCCGCAGCCGCCCCGCAAGGGCAACGGACTGTGGATCGCGCTCGCGGTGATCGGCGTCCTGGCGCTGGTCGGGATCGTCGTCGGGCTGGTCCTCGCGCTCACCGCCGACGGCGACGGTGCCGACCGCGACGGCGACGGCGGCACGGCGTCGCCCACGCCGACCGTCACCACCGAAGCCACCACCGAGGTCACGACCGAGACCACGGACGCCTCGCCGACCTCGCCGACCTCGCCCGCGAAGCCCGGCGGCACCAGCACCGCGAACGCGGTCCCGGACGAGCCGGGCGCCGTCGTCCAGGCGCTCCTCGACTCCGTCTTCGACGGCGACTGCGCGACCGCCGAGGACCTGGTCACCGACAAGTACCTGACGTCGGAGGGCCGCTGCACCGACGACGAGATCCCCAGCGGCTACGACGAGCAGGTGCGCTACGACGTCGGCAAGGCCACGATCACCGGGACGAAGGCGACGGTGCCGGTCCAGATCGAGGCGTTCGGCGACAAGTCCAGCTCGGTGATCACGCTGATCCGGGTCGACGGCCGCTGGCGCGTCGACGCGGCCGACTGACGAGGCCGACTGACGGGCCGGCCGACCAGGTCGGACCAGGTCGGACCGTCGCGAACCGGCAGACTGGGTGGCCGAAACGTCTTAGGCTGAGCGCATGACGCAGCCGCCGTACGGTGCTCCGCAGGGTCTCCCGCCGCAGCCTCCGCCGTACCTCGGCGGCGCGCCGGCCCCGCAGCAGCACCCCCAGTACCAGCAGCAGTACCCGCAGCAGTACCCGCAGCAGTACCAGCAGCAGTTCCCGCCGCAGGGCGGCTACGGGCCCGCGCTGCCGCCCCCGCCGCCGTCGGCCAAGCGCACCATCGGCTTCACCATGGGCCTGATCACCGCGATCGTGCTGATCGGCTTCGTGGTGGTCGTCGCGATCATCACCGCCACCAACTGATCCCGGTCTCACCCGGCATTCCTGTCCGGTTTCCCGGCGAAACGCGACAGGAATGCCGGGTACGACAGCGGCTCCCCACGAGGTGGCCTGACAGGATCGGGACCCATGAGGTCCTTCTCCGCCGTCGTCGCGGTCCTGCTCGCCACGCTGATCGCGCCCTTCGCGATCGGCGCGACGTGGGTGACGGCCCGCGTCGACGACCGTCAGGAGTACGTCGACACCGTCGGCGACCTGTCCGGCGACCCCGCCGTCCAGGACGTCCTCTCGACGGCGGCCGCGAATGCGGCGGTCAAGGCGCTGCAGCGCTACGTCCCCGTCGGGCTCCCGGGGGCCGTGCGCGACTGGGCGAAGGCGGCGGCCGAGAAGGTGGTGCAGGGCCCGGCGTTCCCGGAGTTCTGGCGCAGCGCGAACGGCCAGATCCACGACCAGGTGGTCGCGATCCTCGAGGACCCGAATGCGCCCACCGACGGCGCGATCACGGTCGACGCGAGCCTGCTGGTCGCGCAGGTGCTGCTGCAGCTCGAGGATCGCGGCATCCCGGTGAGCGTGATCCCGAAGGTGTCGCTCACCGTCCCGGTCGCGAGCGAGGCGAAGGTCGCCCAGGCCGGCCCGATCTACCGCACCGCCGACCGGGTCAACCGGCTCCTGCCGATCGCCTGGGCCCTCCTCGTCGTGCTCGCGCTGGTGGTCGCGCACGGCTGGCGCGGCCGGGTCCGTACGGCGGGCTTCGCGCTGCTCGGGGTCGGGCTCGCCGTCGTCGTCCTGCTGGTCGCCACGGACCCGCTGACCACGGCGGTGATCGACGACGCCGACGCCAAGCGCCGCGAGCTGCTCGGCGTCCTGCTCGACGCGGTCGTCGGCTCGCTGCAGCCCTACGCCCGCGGCTTCCTGATCGCGGCGCCGGTCGGCCTGGTCCTGGTCGCGCTGTCGCTGCTGCCGCGGCGCACGCCGTCTTCGGCGATTCGCGGTGCGGAGGATCCCCTGACTCCCTAGGCTCGCTCGGGTGAGCGACCAGTTCCCCTCGCCGGGCCAGCCCGGCGAGCTGCCCCCCACGCAGATCGCGCCGACCTCGGGCGGCGGCCCCCAGCCGCCGTACCAGCCCCCGCCGCCCCCGCAGAACCCGCAGGCGCCGCAGCCGCCGCAGTACGGCGCTCCCGCCGGCTACCCGCAGCAGCCCGCGCAGCCCTACCCCCAGCCCGGCTATCCCGGCGCGGGCGGACCGGGCTACCCCGGCGGACCCGGCTACCCGGGCGGCCCCGGCGGCTTCACGCCCCCGCCCAGCGGCGGCGGCAAGAAGGGCCTGGTCATCGCGATCGTCGCGGGCGTCGTGGTCCTGGTCATCGGCGTCGTCGCCGTGCTCGCCTTCACCGTCTTCAAGCACGACGGCAAGGACTCCGCGGCCGACAAGCCCGCCAAGAGCGCCGAGACGACCGAGACGACCGACAGCACCGAGGACGCCTCGCCGACCGACGACACGACCGACGAGGTCGACCTGCCGACCGACGCGACCGGCCTCGACACGCCCGAGGGCGACCCCAAGGTGACCGCGCGGGCGTTCCTCGACTCGCTCCTCGAGGGCAACTGCCTCGCCGTCGAGGGCCTGACCACCCCCGACTACTTCGCCTCGGAGTTCACCGACCAGGCGGGCTGCGAGAAGGTCGCGGGCAACCAGGAGATGTCGAACGCGGAGTACGACTTCCAGGAGCCGGTCGTCGTCGGCCCGATCGCGACGGTCAACGGCGACGTCTACGCGCCGAGCACCGGCAAGACCCTGGTGTCCACCTGGATCCTCGACGGGACGTCGGGCGACTGGCTGGTCAGCGGCTACAGCTACACCGAGAAGTAGGGCGCGGCCTGAGGGCTCACCAGAACGACCTGCCGATCATGGGGACGAGTATCGTGGCAGCGAACGTGTGTTCCGGATCACACGTCACGCCATCCCTGTGACCGAGCCGGACCACGGAACGACCCCGACCCGTTCCGCGGCGGCGACCCCGCCGGGACGGATGCAAGGAGTGGTGATGACCGACCCCGTCTTCGGACCGGCCCCCGAGAAGGCCCAGGATCCCGAGCTGGTGCAGCTGCTGACGCCGGAGGGGGAGCGGGTCCACCATCCCGGCTTCGACCTCGACTTCACTCCCGAGCAGCTGCGCGGCTTCTACCGCGACATGACGCTCGTCCGGCGCCTCGACATCGAGGCCACCGCCCTCCAGCGCCACGGCGAGCTCGGCCTGTGGGCGCAGCTGCTCGGCCAGGAGGCCGCCCAGATCGGGGCCGCACGCGCGCTCGCGCCGCAGGACTTCGTCTTCCCGACCTACCGCGAGCACGGGGTCGCCTGGGTCCGCGGGGTCGACCCGGTCAAGCTGCTCAGCATGTTCCGCGGCGTCGACCAGGGCAGCTGGGACCCGGCCGAGCACAACTTCAACCTCTACACGATCGTCATCGGCGCACAGACCCTGCACGCGACCGGCTACGCGATGGGCGTCCAGCGCGACGGCCTGGTCGGCACCGGCGACCCCGAGCGCGACACCGCGGTCGTGGCCCACTTCGGCGACGGCGCGTCCTCGCAGGGCGACGTCAATGAGGCGTTCGTGTTCGCGGCGTCCTACAACGCGCCGGTCGTCTTCTTCTGCCAGAACAACCAGTGGGCGATCTCGGAGCCCTTCGAGCGGCAGTCCCGGATCCCGCTCTACCGCCGCTCCCACGGCTTCGGCTTCCCGGGCGTGCGGGTCGACGGCAACGACGTGCTCGCGACGTACGCCGTCACGCAGGCCGCGCTCAACCGGGCCCGCGAGGGCCAGGGCCCGATCCTGATCGAGGCCTACACCTATCGGATGGGCGCCCACACCACCACCGACGACCCCACGCGCTACCGGCTCAGCGACGACGTCGAGCACTGGAAGCTCAAGGACCCGATCGCCCGGCTCGAGGCCTACCTGCGCCGCAACGGCCTCGCCGACGACGCGTTCACGTCCGAGGTCGCGGCCGAGGCCGACGCGCTCGGCGAGCGGATGCGGCGCGAGTGCCACGCGCTGCCCGACCCCGACCCGCGCAACCTGTTCTCGCTGGTCCACGCCGAGCAGACCGCCGAGCTGGCGGCCCAGCAGGCGGCCTACGACGCCCACGTCGCGTCGTTCGAGGAGGTGCACTGAGATGACCACGATGACCATGGCCAAGGCCCTCAACGCCGGGCTGCGGCGCGCGATGGAGGACGACGAGAAGGTCGTCGTCATGGGCGAGGACGTCGGCACGCTCGGCGGCGTCTTCCGGATCACCGACGGCCTGCAGAAGGACTTCGGCGACGACCGGGTCATCGACACCCCGCTCGCGGAGTCCGGCATCGTCGGCACCGCGGTCGGCCTGGCGATGCGCGGCTACCGGCCGGTGGTCGAGATCCAGTTCGACGGCTTCGTCTATCCCGCCTACGACCAGATCGTGTGCCAGGTCGCCAAGCTGCACTACCGCAGCCAGGGGCGGATCAAGGTGCCGATGGTCATCCGGATCCCGTTCGGCGGCGGCATCGGCGCGGTCGAGCACCACAGCGAGTCGCCCGAGGCGCAGTTCGTCCACACGCCCGGCCTCAAGGTGGTCGCCTGCTCCAACCCGGCCGACGCCTACGCGATGATCCAGCAGGCGATCCGTGCCGACGACCCGGTGATCTTCCTCGAGCCCAAGCGGCTCTACCACTCCGCGAAGGGCGAGGTCGACGAGTCGGCCCCGCCGGCGCCGCTGTGGCAGTCGCGCGTCGTCCGGCCCGGCTCCGACGCCACCCTCGTCGGCTACGGGCCCACCGTCTCCACCTGCCTCGACACGGCCACCGTCGCCGCCGAGGAGGGCCGCTCGCTCGAGGTCATCGACCTGCGGACCCTCTCGCCGCTCGACCTGGTGCCGGTCTACGAGTCGGTACGCCGGACCGGCCGCCTGGTCGTCGTCCACGAGGCGCACGTGACGCTCGGCGTCGGCGCCGAGATCGCGGCCCGCGTCACCGAGGAGTGCTTCCACTCGCTGGAGGCGCCGGTGCTGCGCGTCGGCGGCTTCGACACGCCGTACCCGCCGGCCCGGATCGAGGAGGCGTTCCTGCCCGACCTCGACCGGGTGCTCGACGCCGTCGACCGGACCTTCGGGTTCTGAGGAGGTCTGCCATGACGAACGAGTTCAAGCTGCCCGACGTCGGCGAGGGCCTCACCGAGGCGGAGATCGTCGCCTGGCGGGTCAAGGAGGGCGACGTCGTCGCCATCAACGACATCGTGGTCGAGATCGAGACCGCCAAGTCGATCGTCGAGCTGCCGTCGCCCTACGCCGGGCACGTGCTCGCGCTGCTGGTGAAGGTCGGCGAGACGGTCGAGGTCGGGACGCCGATCATCCGGATCGGCGAGCCGGGCGACGCGGTCGCACCGGAGCCGGAGGCGCCGTCGGCCGCGCCCGCCGAGGCTGCCGCGACGGCGCCGGCGCCGAGCGGCCCGACGATCATCGACACCAACATCCCGCCCACCGGCCAGGCGACGCTGGTCGGCTACGGCCCCAAGCAGCGCGCGCTCAAGCGGCGCGCCCGCAAGTCCGACGCCGGCGCGACCGGCGCGACCGGCGCGGCCGAGGCGGCCGAGGCGCCCGTCGCTCCCGTGAGCGCGGGCGTCGAGGCGATCACCCGCCCGGCCCGGGCGCTGGCGAAGCCCCTGGTCCGCCGCCTGGCCCGCGACCTCGGCGTCGACCTGACCGCGCTGGTGCCCACCGGCCCGAAGGGCACGGTGAGCAAGGAGGACGTCCTCGCCGCCGCCGGAGGCCCGGCCGCGCCGACCGCCCTCGGCACGCCGGTGCCGGTCGCCGCCGACCCGGCCGGACGCGAGACCCGCGAGCCGATCAAGGGCGTGCGCAAGCAGATGGCCTCGGCGATGGTGGCGTCGGCATACTCCGCGCCCCACGTCACCGAGTGGGTGACCGTCGACGCGACCGCCACGGTCGAGCTCGTCGCCCGGCTCAAGGAGCGCCGCGAGTTCGCGGACGTGAAGGTCAGCCCGCTGCTCGTCGCCGCCCGCGCCTGCCTGCTGGCGATGCGTCGTACGCCGCTGATCAACTCGACGTGGGACGAGGCGGCACAGGAGGTCGTGGTCAAGCACTACGTCAACCTCGGCATCGCTGCCGCGACCCCGCGCGGGCTCGTCGTACCGAACGTCAAGGACGCGCACGCCCTCTCGCTCCTCGAGCTCGCCCAGGCCCTCGAGGCGCTCACCGCCACCGCGCGCGAGGGCCGCACCCAGCCGCCCGACCTCGCCGGCGGATCGTTCACCATCACCAACGTGGGCGTCTTCGGCGTCGACGGCGGCACGCCGATCATCAACCCCGGCGAGTCCGCCATCCTCTGCCTCGGCGCGATCAAGCCGCAGCCGTGGGTGGTCGGTGACGCGGTGGTGCCGCGGCAGGTGATGACGCTGTCGCTGTCGTTCGACCACCGGCACATCGACGGGGCGACCGGCTCGCGCTTCCTCGCCGACGTGGCCGACCTGATCAGCGACCCGGCGACGGCGCTGCTGTTCTGACTCCTGCGCCGGGTCAGGGGCGGGCGATCTCCACGATCCGGAGGTCGCCCTCGAGCCCGGCGAAGTCACCCGGGTTGGTCGTGACCAGCGGCAGCCGGTGCGCGACGGCGACGGCGGCGATCATCAGGTCGGCCACCCGTCGCCGGGGCGTGCGGCCGGCGTCGAGGACCGCGCCGCTCAGACGCCCGAACACCCGCGCTGCGTCGTCGTCGAAGGGCAGCGGGTCGAACTCATGCTCGACGCGCTGCAGCACGGCGAGGCGGCGAGCCCGCTCCTGACGCGCAGCGGCGTCGTCCCCGCGGACCAGCTGGACGCCGGCGGACAGCTCGGCCAGCGTGATCGCGCTGATCGCCAGCTCGTCCGGGAGTCGCGCCGGGTCGATCCGGGAGCGCAGGATCAGGATGTCGGTGTCGAGCAGCCCCCGGGGGAAGTCAGCGGGCATAGGGATCGTCGACCTCGGTGTCGAACGCCGCCTCCTGGTCGGCGCGGAAGCCCTCGAGGTCGATGTCGACCAGCTGCCGCGACCCCGCGATGAAGTCGGCGCGAGCGACGAACCGCCGCCGGATCCGCAGCGGCATCAGCTCGCCGATCCCGCGTCCGTCGCGCGTGACCGTGAACGACTCGCCGTGCTCGACGGCGTCCATGATCTCGCGCGAGCGCAGCCGGAGGTCGCGCTGGCTGACCTCGTGCGCCCGTGGGGGCATCGCTGACATTCCTCGACGGTAGCCCGTGGTAGCACCTGGTAGCACGTGGTAGCCCGTGGTAGCACGTGGTAGCACGGCGTGCTGCACCCCTTCTCGCCGACGTCGCAGACGTCCCCTCGTCGCGGTGGCGGGGCTCCCGCGCCGAGGTACGGCGCATGCGGCGTGGATCCGCTGCCATGGGGTAGGAACGACGGGTGTCCCTCCCCCCGCACCACGGCGCGCCCGCGCCCGGCGAGCAGATCGGTCCCTACCGGATCGTGCGCCAGCTGGGTCGCGGCGGCATGGGCACGGTCTACGAGGCGGTCGACACCAGCCTGCACCGGAGCGTGGCGCTCAAGGTCATCGCCCAGCGGTACGCCGGCGACCCCGCGTTCCGCACCCGCTTCGTGCGTGAGGCCCAGGCGCAGGCGTCACTGGACTCGCCCCACGTCGTGCAGGTGTTCGCCCACGGCGAGGTCGCGGGCCGGCTCTACATCGCCAGCCAGCTGATCCCGGACGGCGACCTCGGCGCGATGCTGCGCCACCACGGGCCGCCGCCGCCCGCGCTCGCCGTCGACCTGATCGCGCAGGTCGCCGACGGGCTCGCCGAGGCGCACCGGGCCGGACTCGTCCACCGCGACATCAAGCCGGCCAACGTGCTGCTGCGCAACCGCGGCACCGACACGGTCGCCTACCTCGCCGACTTCGGCATCGCGCGGCAGATCGGCGCGGCGACCAGCCTGGTCACCGGCGTCGTCGCGGGGACGCCGACGTACATGGCGCCGGAGCTCCACCGCGGTGCCTCGGCCGGACCGAGCACCGACGTCTACGCCCTCGGCTGCCTGCTGTGGGCGACCCTGACCGGGCGCGCGCCGTACGTCGGGGCGAGCGACGTCGAGGTCGTCGACGCACACCAGGTCGCCCCGGTCCCGCAGCTGCCGGCCCGGACGGCCTTCGAGCGTGAGCTCAACCGGATCCTGCGCGCCGCGCTCGCCAAGGATCCCACCGCGCGCTATCCCTCCGCCGCGGCCTTCCGCGACGACCTCCGCCACGCCCTGCGTACGACGTCCGCCACCCGCCCGCGCCCCGCACTCGTCGCCGCCGTCATCGCCGGGGTGGCTGCCGTCGCGGTCGCCGGCGTCCTGGCGGCGACCCTGCTCTCCCGCGGCGGCGACGCGGACCCGGGGGCGCGGACCACCGACCTCGCCACGACGACCGACACCGGCAGCGACACCGGCGGCGGTGACAGCGAGAGCGGCGGCACCGAGGAGCAGCGCGCGATCGCGAACATCGCCCGCACGCTCCGCGACCAGGGCAAGCTCGACGCCGCCGGCGCCGAGTGCACCGCCCGCTCGCTCGTGGAGAAGAACGGCGTCGCCGGCCTCCAGGACAAGGGCCTCCTCGACGAGGACCTCGAGCTCACCCAGGACCCGAACGGCAAGGTCGATCCCAAGGTTCTCGCTGACGTCTTCACCTCGACCGTCAGCTGCCTCTGGGACGGCGCGACCGCCAGTCCCTAGCTCAGCCGCGGCTCAGGAGTCGGCGAGCCGGATCAGCCCCATCATCGTGGCGATGTAGAGCGTCCCGTCCGGTCCGAGGTAGATCGCCGCGTAGTGGTTGTTCCACGGCAGTCCGAGCCCGGTCAGCCGGCTCCACCTGGTCTCGCCGGTGCGGATGTCGATGGCGGTGACGTACCAGGCGTCGAGCGGGTTCTTCGGCGGCTTCGAGTAGACGTAGACCAGGCCGTTGCCCAGCGACGCCTTCGGCACCGACGTCGGCGCGACGGTCGGGTTGGTCCAGGCGACGTGGCAGCCGCCGGGGTCGATCATCACGCGCGAGACGCCGGGCGTGGTGGTCTGCCCGAGCATGGTCGACTGCGGTCCGGCGTAGCCGTAGTTGTTCTCGATGATCAGCGAGTTCCCGGCCGCGACCAGGCTGTTCTCGGTGGTGCTCGCGCCGTCGGCGAGGACCGGAACCGAGCAGTGCTCGCGCTCGCCCGCCGGTACGCCGGTCCGGCGGTCGTAGACGATCACGTGGCTGCGCGGCGCGGCGTTGTCGGCGATCGCGATCCAGCGCTCGCCGATCAGGGTCGGGGAGGTGCCGGAGCCCTGCGACAGCATGCCCGGCTTCTTGCGGGTGCCGCGGTCGTAGGGGATCGCCCAGGTCACCGACGGCGTGCCCGCGGCGTCCGCGTCGAGCCGGTAGGTCTGGTGGGTCGAGACGATGAAGACGCCGCCGGTCTCGTCGCTCGACACCGAGTTGTAGATCCCCTCGCCGGCGGGCAGCTGCAGCGCGTGGACGGCGCCGGTCGCGCGGTCGAGCGTGCCGACCGTCCCGTGCTGGCTGAACCACCACACCCGCCCGGACCAGTCGACGCCGGTCGCGACCAGGCAGTCCCCGGCGGCGAGGTGCGACGCGAGCGGCCACGTCCTGCCCGCGACCAGCGTGCCGGCCGCGGTCACGCTCACCTCGGCGATGGCCGACTCGGTCGTCGTCGCGTAGGCGCGGTCCTGGCCGTCGAGGAAGAAGTAGGTGCCGCCGCACAGGTCGGAGAACGGGTTCGCGGTCTTGGTGAGGTCGCGGGTCGAGAGGCGCAGCTGCGACACCGGCCGCAGCGTCACCGGGTCGATCACCATCATGGTGAAGCCCTCGAGTCCGCCGCACAGCCCGACGATCCGGTCGTGGGAGTCGAACGCGATCGTCGCGCACTCCCGGATGCCGTACGTCGCCGAGCGCAGCGTCAGTCCGTGGCCGGTCGGCCCGGACACCGCGTAGGCGTCGGTGCTGTAGGCGTCGTCGTGCATGCTGCTGCGGCCGTTGGGCGCGAGGTAGGGGTTCTGCGGGACCGGCGGCGCGTCGAGCGGCTGCGGCGTCACCGGCGCGCCGATGAACTTCGGTGGGATCGCGTAGCCGAGCGGGCCCGGATCGGTCTGGGCGGACGCGGACGGCGAGCCGGACACGCTGAGGGCGAGGACGCCGGCAGCCGCGACAGCGGCCAGGGAGCGGAGGCGCATGGTCCGGAGAGTAGAACGCGTTCCAGTTTCTTGGGAAGCGTCTGGGCGAGAGGGGACTCCTAGCGCGGTGGCGTCCGACGGTCGAGCAGCCAGGCGTCGAAGAACCCCGAGAGCTCGACGCCGGTGGTCTTCTCGATCCAGTCGACATAGGTGCGCCGGTCGGCGTTGCCGTTCTCCTGCGCGGCCGGCCACTCGCGCAGGACCGTGAAGAAGCGACGGTCGCCGATCCGCTCCCGCAGTTCCTGCCACATCAGGGCCGGCCCGTAGTAGATGTTGCCGTCGCCGAACTGCGTCGGGTCGTAGGCGCCCGGTGGCCCGGCCGCCGCGCGCAGGCGACCCTCGAATCCGGCCCACTCGTCCATCTTGCGGTTGATGGTGACGCCCTCCTGCTCGGCCTCCCACATGCCCTGCAGGTACATCGCCATGCCCTCGTTCATCCACACGTCGGACCAGTCGGACGGCGTGACGGTGTCGCCGTACCAGTGGTGGGCGGCCTCGTGCACGAGCACCGCCTGGGACAGGCTGTAGGGGTTGTCGCCCAGCGTGACCATGGTCTGGGTCTCCATGCCGCTGTCGTTGTGGACGACGACGACCCCGAAGGTGTCGAACGGGTAGGGCCCGAGGATGTTCTCCAGCCAGTCGATCGCCTTCGGCGCGTAGGACGTCTGCCCGGGCAGGGCCGGGCCGTCGGCCGGCGCCCAGACCTGGATCGGGACGCCGCTGCGCGAGCTCAGCTCGGTGTGCCGGTAGCGGCCGAACGCCACCGTCACCAGGTACGACGACGCGGGCTCGGCCAGGTGCCACCGGTCGACGTCGTGGCCGCGCGCCGAGGACTCCTCGACCAGCTTGCCGTTGGCCACGCCCGACCAGCCCGGTGGCGAGCGCAGGGTGAAGTCGTAGAGGGCCTTGTCGGCGGGCTGGTCGTTGACGGCGTACCAGGTGAAGGCTCCGTAGGGCTCCTGCAGCGTCGAGGTCTCGTGGTCGGGGCTGATGTTCCACCCGACGCCGGCGCTGAAGTCGGAGCGCCGGCTCGGCGCGGGCGCGGGCCGGGGGGTGCCGGCGTAGTGGAGGACGAGCTCGTAGTCGCGGTCGCGGACGACCGGGTGGGCGATGGCGAGGCCGTGGCCCTGCTGGGTGAAGTGCGCGTCGGCGCCGTCGACGCTCAGCGTCGAGACGGAGAGCGCATCGCTGAAGTCGAGCGGGATGGACGCGGCGTCGGCGGTGGCGCGGAAGGTGAGCGTCTCGACCCCGGTGAGCAGGTCGCGGGTGGGATCCCAGGCGAGGTCGAGGTCGTAGTGGAGCGCGTCGACCAGCGGGTCTCCGACGTCGGGGTAGACGGAGTCTTCGCGGGTGTCGCTGCGGGCGATGGCGAGCTCGCCCGGGGCCGCGTCGTTGCTGGGGGAGGAGGTCGGGGACGGGACGCCGTGGGGTCGGCCGGCGCCCACCGGGTGGCCGCCGCACGCGGCCAGCGCCAGGCCGAGCGCGAGGCTCGCGCCCAGGGTGGTCAGCCGACGGATCCCGAACATGGCGACATCATGCCGGGAGGGTCCGACGCAACCTGAAATCTGACAGCGATTCACATTAGCCCGTGACCCGGGCGAGCCGGCCTCGTTGAGTCCGTGATCGGGGTCACCTCGGTGTGCCCGCGAACAGGGAGGTGGGAGTCGTGGTCGAGGACAACCGGATGCAGCCCGGCGCTGCGCGGCGCGTGGGCCTGGCGGTGCTGCTGGCGTTCGCCGTCGTGGCGGTCGCGATCGCCGTCCCCGTGAGCGGGGCGAGCGGCGACGGGACGCTGAGCCTCACCGCGGCCAGCGAGCAGGACAAGTCCAGCCGCGGGATCCCGCACGACGACCGGCTGCTCGCGCCGCACAACCACAACGATCCCCGCACCAAGAACGACGTCTCCCGCGGCCTCGCCGTGGGCGAGAAGGTGGTCGACCCGACGACCGCGCTCGAGCGCCGCTCGAACGAGGCGTACGTCGCCCGCGAGCGCGCGCTGCCCGACCCCGCCCTCACCACCGCCCGCGCCTACCCGGCCCGCGCCGCCGTGCCCGCCGACCGCTACGCGATGGCCGGCGGCTGCTACACGCTGAGCGCGGCGGGCGGCAGCTACGGCCCCTACTACTTCAAGGCCACCCGCCTCGGCGGCTACCTGCTGCACGGCCCCACCGGCGAGCTGACGGCCAAGAGCGGCGCGGTCACGGTCGCCGCCAAGCCGAGCCCGCAGGCCGACTGGACCGTCGTCAGGTCCGGCGGCGGCTACGTCTTCGACGTCGGCGCCCGCAAGAAGCTGGTCGCCAAGGCCGGCGGCGGGCTCGTGACCGGCGCGACCGGCACCGTCTTCGCGCTGCGCACCGCGACCGGCTGCCCGTCGTACCCGGAGGCCGACATCGACGTCACCGGCGAGCCCTTCGCCGGCATCACGCCGTACCAGGAGGTGCGCGGCTTCGTCGACGCCCACACCCACGGCATGGCCTTCGAGTTCCTCGGCGGCGACGTGCACTGCGGTCGCCCGTGGCACGAGTACGGCGCGCCGTACGCGCTGCAGGACTGCGCCGACCACAAGCTCACCGGTGGCAAGGGCGCGCTGCTCGAGTCGGTGCTCTCCGGCAAGCCGTCGCACGACCCGGTCGGCTGGCCGACCTTCAAGGACTGGCCGGCCCCGGAGTCGCTGACCCACGAGGGCACCTACTACCGCTGGCTCGAGCGCGCCTGGCGCGGCGGCGAGCGGCTGTTCGTCAACCTGCTCGTCGAGAACAACAAGCTCTGCCAGCTCTACCCGATCAAGCGCAACTCCTGCGACGACATGACGTCGATCCGGCTGCAGGCGCGCGACATGGTGAAGATGCAGGACTACATCGACGCCCAGTTCGGCGGCCCCGGCAAGGGCTTCTACCGGATCGTGAAGGACCCCTTCGAGGCGCGCCGCGTCATCAACAGCGGCAAGATGGCCGTCATCATGGGCATCGAGACGTCGATCCCGTTCGGCTGCACCTACAAGAAGGTGCTCGGCAAGGACTTCCCGGCCTGCACGCCCGGCGAGATCGACGCCAACCTCGACGCGATGCACAAGATGGGCGTGCGTCAGATGGAGCTCGTCAACAAGTTCGACAACGCGCTCGCCGGCGTCGCCGGTGACGCCGGCGCGATCGGCCCGCTGGTCAACGCCGCGAACTTCCTCGAGACCGGCTCCTTCTGGGCGATGGAGCACTGCGAGCCGGCCGACGGCGAGTCGTCCGACAACGCGCAGATCACCCTCCCCGACATCACCGCCGGTCAGCAGGACGCCCTCTTCGGCGCGGTGGCCGAGGTGCTCGGGATCCTGCCGGCGCTGCCGATCTACCCGCAGCCGGCGCACTGCAACAAGCGCGGCCTGACCGAGCTCGGCGTCCACACCATCGAGGGCCTGGCCAAGCGCCGGATGGTCTTCGACCCCGACCACCTCTCGGTCAAGGCGCGCGCGTCGTCGATGGACGTCATCGAGGACCTCCGCTACCCGGGCGTCATCTCCAGCCACTCCTGGTCGACCCCCGACACCTACCCGCGGATCTACAAGGCCGGAGGCTTCATCACGCCGTACGCCGGCGACTCGACCGGCTTCGTCCAGAAGTGGCGCCGCCACCTCGGCTGGGCCGACCCGCGGTACTACTTCGGCTTCGGCTTCGGCGCCGACATCAACGGCCTCGGCGCGCAGGGCAACCCGCGCGGCAAGAACGTCCCCAACCCGGTGACCTACCCCTTCACCGGCCTCGGCGGCGTCCGCATCGACAAGCAGCGCGCCGGACAGCGGGTCTGGGACATCAACGCCGACGGCGTCGCGCAGTACGGCCTCTACCCCGACTGGGTCGAGGACCTGCGCAAGGTCGCCGACGCGCAGCACCGCGGCGACGGCGCCAAGATCGTCGACGACATGGCGCGCGGCGCCGAGGCGTACCTGCAGATGTGGGAGCGCGCGTACGGCGTCCGCGCCGACTCGTGCCGCAACCCCGGGCTGCGGATGACCAAGGCCCTGGCGCAGCGTCTCGCCAAGCGGATGGTCCGCCGGCACCTGAGCACGCGTGATGTCATGGCCCGCGTCGGACAGCCGTACCAGCGGCTGGGGACGAGCTTCGTCTTCTGCGCGAAGTCGAAGAAGCAGGCGAAGATCAAGGTCGTCGTCCGCTTCGGCGCAGCGGGGAAGGTGAAGGCCGTCCGCTTCCGGTGAGGGATGGATCACGGTCCAGAGCAAGTTACCTGCCGGTAGGCTCCGCCGTACGCGCTTGCTGGGGACGAGACGGGTAAGGCTTGCCTATCGGGGCCGAGTCCGGCGGTCCCCACTAGGCTCGTCCGGCGCACACCTGTGTGCGCGCCCCTGACTCTCTGCGGATGAGGAGCTGTTGGACATCATGCAGACCGTTGCGATCGTGATCTCCCTGGCGGTGTCGGTCGTCGCCGTCGCGCTGACGGTGCGCGCCGTGCGCGCCATGCTCGGGGTGATCAAGCGTGGTCAGCCCGCACCCGGCCGGACCGGCAACCCCGGCGGACGCACGGTGACGATGCTGAAGGAGACCTTCGGCCACACGCGCATGCTGCAGTGGACGTGGGTCGGCATCCTGCACTGGTTCGCCTTCGCGGCGTTCCTGTTCCTCTCCACCGCCGTCGCCGCCGCGTTCATCCAGCTCTTCGACGCCGAGTGGACGATCCCGATCATCGGCAAGTGGTACGGCTACGAGTGGCTGGCCGAGGGCCTCGGCCTGCTCGGCACGCTCGGCATCATCCCGCTGATCGTCTACCGGCTCACGCACCTGCCGTCCAAGCTCGGGCGCAAGAGCCGGTTCTTCGGCTCCACCATGTGGCAGGCGTTCTTCGTCGAGGCGATGGTGCTGCTCGAGAGCTCCGCGATCCTCTTCATCCGCGGCGCGGAGTACAACCTCGGCAAGCTCGAGGGCCACGCCGACCACGCGACCGGCGCGCACTTCCCGATCTCGCAGGCCTTCGGTGAGCTCTACCCGAAGGACGACGCCGAGGCGCTCAAGAACATCATCTACGTCATCGCGATGATCAAGATCGTCTCCGCGATGGTCTGGCTGATCGTGATCGCCACCAACCTGACCATGGGTGTGGCCTGGCACCGGTTCACCGCCTGGTTCAACATCTGGTTCAAGCGCGAGGACTCCGGCCGTACGGCGCTCGGCGCGGTCAAGCCGCTCACCTCGGCCGGCAAGCCGATCACGCTCGACGACGTCGACGACCTCGACGAGGACGCCGTCCTCGGCGTCGGCTCCATCTGGGACTTCTCCTGGAAGGACATCCTCGACTTCACGACCTGCACCGAGTGCGGCCGCTGCCAGTCGCAGTGCCCCGCCTGGAACACCGAGAAGCCGCTCTCGCCCAAGCTGATGATGATGGCGATGCGCGAGCACGCCTACGCCGCGGCCGGCGGCGTCGAGGGCGCGGCCGAGAAGGCGCTCGTCGGCAAGGCGGACGTCGACGCGGGCGAGTGGTTCTACAACCCCGAGGGCGGCGACTTCGTCATCGACGAGGACGCCCTGTGGGCCTGCACCAACTGCGGCGCCTGCGTGCAGCAGTGCCCGGTCGACATCGAGCACGTCGACCACTTCGTCGACATGCGCCGCTACCAGGTGCTCGTCGAGTCGAACTTCCCCTCCGAGCTCAACGGCCTGTTCAAGGGTCTGGAGAACAAGGGCAACCCGTGGAACATGTCGCCCACGGTGCGCCTCGACTGGGCCAAGGACCTGCCCTTCGAGGTCAAGGTCGTCGGCGACCAGATCGAGGACCTCGAGTCCGTCGACTGGCTGTTCTGGGTCGGCTGCGCCGGCGCCTACGAGGACCGTGCGAAGAAGACCACCCGCGCCGTCGCCGAGCTGCTCGACCTGGCCGGCGTCTCCTTCGGCGTCCTGGGCAACGGCGAGACCTGCACCGGTGACTCCGCGCGCCGGGCCGGCAACGAGTTCGTGTTCCAGGGCCTGGCCCAGCAGAACATCGCGACGCTGACCGAGGCGAAGGCCAAGAAGGTCGTCTCGACCTGCCCGCACTGCATGAACACGCTCAAGAACGAGTACCGCGAGCTCGGCATCGAGCTCGAGGTCATCCACCACACGCAGCTGCTCAACCGCCTGGTGCGCGAGGGCAAGCTGACGCCGGTGGCCGCGGGCGCGGGTGCGCACGCGCGCAAGATCACCTACCACGACCCGTGCTTCCTGGGTCGCCACAACCAGGTCTACACCCCGCCGCGCGACCTGCTGCAGATCCTGCCGGGCGCGGAGTTCGCGGAGATGGAGCGCTCGGCCGAGCGGTCCTTCTGCTGCGGCGCCGGCGGTGCCCGGATGTGGATGGAGGAGACCATCGGTGAGCGGATCAACCTGAACCGCACCGCCGAGGCCGTCGGCACCGGCGCCGACCAGGTCGCCGTGGGCTGCCCCTTCTGCCGCGTGATGCTGTCCGACGGCCTGACCAAGATGCAGGCCGACGGCGAGGCGCGCGAGGAGGTCGAGGTTCTCGACGTCGCCCAGATGCTGCTGGCGTCGGTCAAGGGCGAGCAGGCGACCAAGCTGCTGCCGGGCCAGGGTGCGCCGCTGGCGCCGAAGGCCAAGGTGGCTCCCGCCGCCGCGCCTGCCGCCGCCCCGGTCGAGACCAAGGCCGAGCCCGAGGCCGGCGACGTCACCATCACCGACGACACCGTCGTCGCGACCGAGGACGTCGGCCCGGCGGCCAAGGCGTCCGGCGGATCGTCGATGTTCGACGACCCGAGCTCGATGTTCGACACGCCCGCTCCGGCGCCGGCGGCTCCGGCCGCTCCCGCTGCTGCGGCGCCCGAGGCGAAGGCGGCGCCCACGAGCGGTGGGTCGCTCTTCGACGACGCCGGCTCGCTCTTCGACACCCCGGCTCCCGCTCCCGCGGCGCCGGCCGAGGAGAAGCCCGCGCCGGCCGCCGAGGCGAAGCCGGCCGCCGACCTGGGTTCGGGCGGCTCGCTGTTCGACCTCGCTCCGGCAGAGCCCGCTCCGGCGCCGGCCACGAAGGCCGAGCCCGAGCCGGCCCCGAAGGCCGAGGCCGCCGCCCCGGCTGCTCCGGCCCCGACGGTCGACCTGGGTGCCGGTGGCTCGCTGTTCGACATCGCCGCGCCCGCCGAGCCCGCCCCCGCGGCGGCTGCCCCGGCCGCGACTGCCGAGCCCGAGCCCGAGCCCGAGCCGACCCCCGAGCCGGCTCCGGCGCCCGCGCCCGCCGCCCAGACCGC